>NZ_JACHYW010000008.1:0-233950 GCF_014193145.1 Rhizobium sp. BK060 | reverse complement strand
CTGAAGGGTGGGTTTGCAACACCCAAATCCTCTCAGACAGGAGGCATCTCTCAAAGCGGGCACCAATTGCCGCGACTAGCGGCTTAGTTCAATCTCTCGAACCGCCCGGTGCGGATCCGCATGCCGGGTGGTGTGGCAGGGGCGCGATCGAATACGATCGCCCCCTATGCCGATTTGAACAGTGGTCGCGATACGAACGTGTCGCCGACAAGAAAAGGCCGCGTCGTTTCCGAAGCGGCCATAGTTCTCAGCGCTGAAGCGGACGATCAGTCCTTTGCGCGCTCGACGTAGGAATTGTCTTCCGTCGCGATAACAACGCGCGTGCCGGCGTTGATGTGCGGCGGCACCATGGTGCGCACGCCGTTCGACAGCATTGCCGGCTTGTAGGACGACGAAGCCGTCTGGCCCTTAACGACCGGTTCGGTTTCCGTAATTTCGAGAGTTACGTGGCGCGGCAGCTCGAGTGCAAGCGGAACGCCTTCATGGATCGACAGAATGCAGGTCATGCCTTCCTGCAGATAGGCCTTCTGATCGCCCATCGTTTCATTGTCGACGACGACCTGGTCGTAGGTCGCCGGGTTCATGAAGTGGAACCCTTCGCCATCTTCGTAGAGGTATTGGAAGTTCACGTCTTCGACGAAAGCGCGCTCCACCTGTTCGGTCGTACGCCAGCGCTCGGAGACCTTGACGCCATCGACGATACGACGCATGTCGACCTGGGTAACCGGCGTGCCCTTGCCCGGATGAAAGTTCTGGGCAGTCAGAACGACGTAGAGCTTGCCATCTACGTCGAGAACGTTGCCCTTGCGGACGGAAGAGGCGATGACCTTGACCATTAAGACTTCCTTGTAACTCGGCTTTTGGCGTCGTAGAGGACTGTCGATACAGCCCCGGAGACGCGAGTGATTATTCTTTGGGGGCGCAACTAACCTAAAATCCGGCAAATAGCCAGCCCCAGGGTTGGACAGGTCGGTCAGGACAAATGCCAATGAATCCCTCGATCGCCAAAGTGTCGCCGTGGTGGACGCCGAGCATGCATTTGGACCGCCGCCCGTTCCTGATTGGACGAAATGCGATCCAGTCTGCATTGCGCGGCTACTTCCTGAGCGAGGATTTTCTGGAGGTCGACACCGCAACGCTGCAGGTCTCGCCAGGCAACGAGGCGCACCTTCATGCGTTTGCCACTGAAGCATTGACGACCGACGGCCAGACGGCGGCGCCGCTTTACCTGCATACATCGCCTGAGTTTGCCTGCAAGAAACTGCTTTCGGCCGGAGAGCAGCGTATCGCCTGTTTCGCACACGTCTATCGCAATCGCGAGCGTGGACACTTGCATCATCCGGAATTCACGATGCTTGAGTGGTATCGTGTGGGCGAAAGCTATGAGAGCCTGATGATGGACTGCGTTCGCATTTTGGCGCTTGCTGCAGAAACGATGAAGACGGCACGGCTCACCTATAAAGGCAGTGACTGCGATCCGTTCGCAGGGCCGGACCGAACAAGCGTTGCCGCAGCTTTCGAACGCTATGCCGGCATCGATCTCCTGGCTTCCGTTTGCGCCGATGGTGCGACGGATCGGGCGCATCTCGCTGACCAGATGAAGCGGATCGGCATGCGTGTTGCGGACGATGATGGCTGGGCCGATCTGTTCAGCCGCGTCCTTGTCGAGAAGGTCGAGCCTCATTTGGGTTTCGGTCGAGTGACCATTCTTGACGAGTATCCGGTGTCGGAAGCAGCGTTGGCGCGCCCCTCCGCTCGTGATCCCCGTGTTGCCGAACGTTTCGAGGTCTATGCTTGCGGGGTCGAGCTTGCGAACGGCTTTGGCGAGCTTACCAATCCGGCGGAACAGCGCCGTCGCTTCGAGATCGAGATGTCTGAGAAGGCCCGCATCTACGGCGAAAGCTATCCTCTGGATGAGGATTTTCTGGACGCGCTTGCCATCATGCCCGAGGCAAGCGGGATCGCTCTCGGCTTCGATCGGTTGGTGATGCTGGCAACCGGCGCGTCGCGGATCGATCAGGTGATGTGGGCCCCAGTCGCGGAGTACGGCAGATGAACAGTATCGTGCCTATCAAGACCGTCGAGGGTCTGGAAAGCGCTGGGCTGCTGGGTCAGAGAGACCGGGACGCGTTGGCTGATGTAGCCGCACGCTACGCCATTGCATTGACGCCAGCGGTCGCGCGCTTGATTGATCGCACGGACGCTGCAGACCCAATCGCCAGGCAGTTCGTACCAGATGCGGCCGAGCTCAACGTCGTGCCCGAAGAGCGTGCGGATCCGATCGGAGACGAAGCCCATAGTCCCGTGCAGGGGATCGTTCATCGCTATCCCGATCGGGTACTGTTGAAGGCCGTACATGTCTGCCCAGTCTACTGTCGTTTCTGCTTTCGCCGCGAGATGGTTGGCCCGCAAGGCTTGGGCACGCTAGACCCCGAGGCAATGACGGCAGCCTTTGCCTACATTCGAGACCATAAGGAAATCTGGGAGGTGATCCTGACGGGCGGCGATCCGTTGGTGCTGTCTCCGCGACGATTGGAAGAAATTCTTCGCGAACTGGCATCGATCGATCACGTGAAGATCGTGCGGTTCCATACACGCGTTCCCGTGGTGGATCCTTCAAGAGTTGATGCAGCCTTGATTGCAGCCCTGAGAGCGAGTGGCAAAACCGTCTACGTGGCGCTGCATGCCAATCATCCTCGCGAACTGACCGAAGAGGCACGCGCGGCGTGTGCCCGCCTGATCGATGCCGGAATTGTCATGGTCAGCCAATCGGTGCTCCTGCGGGGCGTCAATGATGATCCAGAAGTACTTGCAGGGTTGATGAAGGCCTTCGTCGAGACGCGTGTGAAGCCTTACTATCTGCACCATCCGGACCTCGCTCCCGGCACGAGCCATTTTCGGCTGACGATCGAAGAAGGGCAGAAGATCGTCGCCGCTTTGCGCGGCCGGATCTCCGGTCTCTGCCAACCCACCTACATACTCGACATACCGGGCGGCCATGGCAAGGCCGTCATCGGTGAGCAGTCGATCAGAGAGTCGGGCGAGGGGTGCTATTCTGTTTCGGATTATCGCGGTGCCGAGCACCTGTATCCGCCGGTCGCCTAGTGAAAACGGGGCGGGCGAAGTGTTGTTCTTGAACAATGTGTCGCGAGACCTCTTCATGGCGCGAGAATATAAATCGTAGGCAAGATATTGAAATCCAACGTAAGTTCCACGTCATCCCGTTTCTCCTATAAGAATTTAGTTGAGGTGCTTAGCTCACTTTAACTACGTCATTTAGGAGAATTTTGTCTTTTCCAGACTACGTCTATTCCGAGAACAAGGCAGTTTCGCCACTCGAGATATGATCATCTTGGAGAAGTCATAATGAATACTACGATCCGTGAGCTCCTGGTCAAATTTGGAAAGCTTCCCGTCTCTGTTGACCAAGTTGCCGACGATGCCGACCTTTATGCGGTGGGCCTAACTTCCTTCGCTTCCGTGCAGCTTATGCTCGGCATCGAAGAGGCATTCGATATCGAGTTTCCCGACAATCTCTTGAATCGCAAGTCTTTCGCCAGCATCGCGGCGATCGCGAAGACTGTCGACCAGATCAAAGATAGCCGGAAGGTCGCCTAAATGAACTTTCCGGTCAAAATCGCGGAAGAGGATCTTGCCTCCAGAGTCGCCCGTGTGTCAGCGATTGCGGCAAAGCATGCGGACTCCGTCGATTTTGATGGGAGGTTCCCGCACGAAGCGGTGGAGGCAATGAGGGCCGAGCGACTGCTCGGAATTCAGATCCCACGCCATTGCGGGGGCGAAGGCGCGACGATCGCACAGATAGCCGAGCTGTGCTCGATGCTTGGGCAGGCGTGTTCGGCGGCTGCCATGGTCTTCGCCATGCATCACATCAAGCTCTGCAGTCTTGTCGAGCACGGCGCCGAGAGCGAATGGCATCGGGCCTTCATGCAACGCGTGGCGGCCGAGCAATTGCTGATCGCATCGGCGACGACGGAGGGCGGCATTGGCGGCAATCTCAGGAATAGCATCTGTGCGATCGAGGTGGAGGGTGATCGTTGCCGTCTCGACAAAGACGCGACCGTCATATCCTATGGCTCCTACGCCGATGCGATCATGATTACGTCGCGCGCCCATGCAAATGCGGCTTCCTCCGATCAGGTCCTGACTGTCTTCCTCAAGGAGCAGTACGCTCTGGAAAAGACCCACGCGTGGAACACGCTCGGCATGCGCGGTACGTGTTCGGATGGCTTCCTCTTCAAAGGCGAGGCCCCAGCTCGACAAATTCTACCGAAGCCCTTCGCGGAGATCGCGGCTCAATCCATGCTGGCTTCATCGCACCTGCTTTGGAGCGGCGTGTGGTACGGCATCGCCGTCGATGCCGTGGGGCGGGCGCAGGCGTTCGTGCGCGCTGCGGCGCGCAAGTCACCAGGGGCGCCACCGCCCGGAGCCCTGCGATTGGCCGAGGTCTCCAATCTGCTGCAAATGGTTCGCTCGAACGTCGTCGCCGGCCTGAAGGCCTACGAGGATGCCAAGAGCGACGCAGACAAGCTTTCCTCGATGGGCTTTGCCGTGACGATGAACAACGTGAAGATTGCGTCATCGGAAACGATTCTCGAAATCGTCAATCACGTGATGCTGATTTGCGGGATCATGGGCTACAAGAATGGCACGCCATTCAGCGTCGGCCGACATCTGCGCGATGCCCACTCCGCACAACTCATGATCTCGAACGACCGCATCCTCGGCAACACGTCGAGCATGCTTCTTGTCCACAAGCAGGACACTAGCTTACTGGGGTGACGACATGGACGTGCAGACAACGTTTCTGGACAGGCTTTTTGAATCGGGCCTCCTGATCGATACGGGCGTTGACGGTCTTTACGGGCGCAGCGGACAATTCGAAGATGTGATCGCCGCCTTCGAACGCCTGATCGACAAGTTCGGCGGCGCCGACGGCGCTGAAGCGATGCGTTTTCCGCCCGGGATGAATCGCGCCTTCTTCGAGAAGAGCGGCTACATGAAGAGCTTCCCGCAGCTTGCCGGCACCGTTCACAGTTTCTGTGGCAGCGAGCTCGACCACGTCAGCCTCCTTCAATGCATGGAAGTGGGTGACGACTGGACGAAGGATCAGCAGGCGACTGACATCGTGTTGACTCCTGCGGCATGCTATCCGCTCTATCCGACAGTTGCTCGCCGCGGCAAACTGCCGATGAGTGGCAGCCTCTTCGATCTGCAATCCTACTGCTTCCGCCATGAGCCTTCGCAGGATCCCGCGCGCCAGCAGCTCTTCCGCATGCGTGAATATATTTGCATGGGTATGGAAGAGCACGTCACGGATTTCCGTCAACGCTGGATGGACCGCGGCGTCGAAATGATGAAGGCGGTCGGCCTCGATGTGGCCATCGATGTCGCGAACGATCCGTTCTTCGGCCGCGCCGGCAAAATGCTGGCTAACAATCAGCGCGATCAGAACCTGAAGTTCGAGCTGCTCATTCCGATCACCTCGGTTGCTAAGCCGACGGCCTGCATGAGCTTCAACTACCATCAGGATGCGTTCGGCACGAAATGGGGCCTTTATCTTGAAGACGGCAGCGTTGCGCATACCGCCTGCGTTGGCTTCGGGCTTGAACGCATCGCGCTCGCGCTGTTCCATCACCACGGGCTCGAGGTCAAGCATTGGCCTTCCAAGGTGCGTCAAGCGCTGTGGGGCTGAACGAAACGATGAGAGCCGTCTTTCCACGGGTGCGCCCGGACGGCTATCAGCCGCATCCGCTGCACTCCAGCGAGCGCATGTGGCCTGAAACCAATTGCTACGTCGACCTTTGGATCGAAGTGCTGAACGCCGTCGGCGCTGCGCCGGAGGCGATGCTTGGCTTCACGCTCACCCAGGATTTCGAGGGCGATCAATTCACCTTCTTCAAGGTGCCCCTCGAGGATCTTGAGGCACTCTACGACATCCGCGTCACCGAACTTGCCATCTTCGACCGCGTCGAACGGCACGTTGAGGTGCAGATTGCACGCGGGCGTCTTTGCCTGATCGAGATGGATTCTTTCTATATGCCCGATACGCAGGGCACTGCCTACCGGACCGAGCATGGCAAGACCACCGTCGCAATCAACAGGCTCGACTTCGCCGGCAAGCGCATCGAGTATTTTCACAACGGTGGTTACTTTCAGCTCGAGGGCGAAGACTTCGATGGGCTGTTCCAGCTCAACCTGAAGCCACAAGATCCGTTGTTCCTTCCATATACGGAGTTTGCAAAGTTTCCCGCCCGTATTCCTGAGGCTGCGCATGTCAGCACCACCGCGCGCAAACTTCTTGAACGTCACTTCGGTCGCCGGCCGGTCTCGAATCCTATTCGGGCCTTCGCCGAAGTGTTTCCGCAGCAGGTGGAAGCGGTCGCAGAGCGGCCGTTTGGCTTCTTTCACAAGTATGCGTTCAACACGCTACGCCAGTTTGGCGCCAATTTCGAACTTGCCGGCGACCATCTCGCCTGGCTCTCTGGCAACGAATTCTCGTCTGCCATCGCTGATGCGCGCCGGATTTCCGAAATTGCAAAGTCGGTGCAGTTCCAGCTCGCCCGGGCTGTGACGCGGAAGAAATATGATCCACTGCGCGCAGCGCTTGATCCGGCAGCCGATGCATGGGATTCCATGATGGCTTCGCTCAAGGAGCGCCTGTGAAGCCGGGAGTCTAAGCATGCGGGGACGGTTGGCGAGTGTCGGCGCGGAGGAAACTCTGCTCGCCGAAGGCTGGAATCTGGTTCTGACGGAGCCGGACGCTTGCGCAACCCCTCATGACATTCCCTTATCCGCACAGTACATCGCCGCCGAAGTGCCGGGAACTGTCGCCGCGGCATTGGAAAAGGCCGGGCGCTTCGATCGCGAGAATCCGGAGCCGCTCGATACCCGCGACGCGTGGTATCTCTGCCGGCTTTTTGACGCGCAGCCCGGCGACGCGATCCTGCGCTTCGAGGGGTTGGCAACGCTGTGTCATGTCTTCCTCAATGGCCAGGAAATCCTGTCGTCGGAAAGCATGTTCACCATGCACGAGATACCGGTGACGCTCTCGGGCGGCGATGAGTTGGCACTTTGCTTCCGAGCCCTTGCGCCAAAGCTGGCCGAATCCGGCCCTCGCGCCCGCTGGCGTCCGCAGATGATCACGCCGCAAGGCTTGAAGAACGTTCGCACGACGTTGCTTGGACGGATGCCGGGTTGGTGTCCTGAAATTCATGCGGTTGGGCCGTGGCGTGCCATCACGCTCGTGCGCCGCGATATCGTTTCGATCGACAATGTCACTGTCCGTGCCGTGCTTGAGGCGGACGGTACCGGGCGGTTGAGCGTTTCGCTTCACACGAATGTCGACAATCCGGATTTGATGCTTCGTTGTGGAGAGATCGAGCAGGCCTTCGAAAAGATTGGAGACAGCCACCACTCGGCGATTCTGAAGCTGAAGGGCGTTGATCTCTGGTGGCCGCACACGCATGGCGCGCCTCAACTTTATGATTACTCGATTGTCATCGACGGCGTCGCGCATCATGCAGGGCGAACAGGTTTTCGGCGGATTGACATTGATCGCGGATCGCACGGAGATGATTTTGCGCTGTTGATCAACGGCGAACGCATCTTCTGCCGTGGTGCTGTCTGGACGACCGCCGATATCGTTCGGCTGCCGGGCGGCCGGTCGGACTACGAGCCGTTCTTGCGCCTGGCCGCAGAGGCGGGCATGAACATGATCCGCATTGGCGGGACGATGGCCTATGAGACACCGGAGTTCTTTCAGCTCTGTGACGAACTCGGCCTGCTTGTCTGGCAGGACTTCATGTTCGCCAATTTCGACTATCCGAAGAACGACAAAGCGCTGACGGCGCATGTCCACGCGGAGGTTGAGGAACTCCTGCACGCCGTCCAGGGATGCCCGTCACTCGCGGTATTGTGCGGCGGCAGCGAAATCTACCAGCAGGCGGCCATGCTTGGATTGCCGCAGGACTATTGGTCGGGTCCGATCACGGAGGAGATTATTCCGGCGATTGCCGGACGCATGCGGCCCGACGTCCCGTATGTGCCAAATTCACCTTCGGGCGGCGCGATGCCGTTTTCTGCGAACGTTGGGGTTACCCATTACTACGGCGTCGGCGCCTATATGCAACCGCTTGACGATGCTCGACGAGCGAATGTTCGCTTCGCGGCCGAGAGCCTGGCTTTCGCTCATGTGCCACAGCAGCCAACGCTGCAACGCCATCTGGATGTTCCGCCGGTCCACAGTCCGCTATGGAAATCGCGTGTCCCCCGCGACCGCGGCGCGTCGTGGGATTTCGAGGACGTAAGGGATTTCTATCTGGCAGAACTCTATCGCGAGGATCCGGCGCGGCTTCGTCGTGAAGATCGCGAGCGGTACCTCGATCTTTCCCGCGTCGTCACGGGCGAAGTTGTGGAAGCAACCTTCGCCGAATGGCGCCGCAATGGGTCGACATGCAACGGCGCATTGGTCTGGACGCTGCAGGATCTGATGCCTGGTGCCGGTTGGGGTGTGATCGATTCAACCGGCGAGCCGAAGCCGGCCTGGTATGCCCTGTGCCGCGCTTTCCGGCCGGTGCAGGTGGTCGTGACCGACGAGGGCACGAATGGCCTCGACGTTCACGTGCTGAATGAGACCGAGCACGCTCTCCAGCTTGATCTCGAGCTGGTTTGTTTGAGGCACGGCAAGCAGCACGTCGTCAGTGGCGGCCGCATTCTGACTTTGGCGCCGAGAAGTCGCGAGACCTTTGCCGCCACCGATCTCTTTGGCGCATTTTTCGACACGACCTACGCCTTCCGCTTCGGCCCACCCTCTCACGACGTCACCGTTGCTCGCTTGCGTCTGCCGGATGGTGGTCTGGTGGTCGCCGACGCCTTCCATTTTCCGTTGGGGCGCTCGAAGGCCTTCCACGATGCCGAAATCCAGGTGGCGGTGACGCGAAAGGACAATGCGTGGGGGCTCGATATCGCAGTCGACAGGTTCGCACAGTCCGTCCACATCGGTATTGATGGCTATCGACCGGACGACGACTGGTTTCATCTTGCCCCCGGCGCCGCCAAACGCGTCCGGTTGCTTCCGCAATCGGGGTCGGCAGATGGAGAAGCGCCGTCCGGTGAGATCACAAGCGTAGGTAGCTCGCGAGCCGTCTCATTTTAAAGCCCAAGCCTGCCATTGCGGGATTGGCAGGCGTTTGAAACGGCTGCTCAGAACGCCTTGAAGGTCAGCGTTGTCAGCGAACGCACGATGCCGGGTATGTTGGCGATGTTATCGTTGATGAACTTGCCAATGTCCTGCCCTTCTTCGATGTAGACCTTGAGCAGAAGATCATAGTCGCCGCTCGTCGAGTAGAGCTCGGAAGCGCGCTCTGTTTGGTAAATGGCGTCCGCGACCTCGTAGGTCTTGCCGGGTGCGCATTGGAGCTGAACGAAAATTGGCTTCATCGACGTTTCCTGCATCATATTCTGGTTCGGCGCATAATGGTCGAAAGCGCCATGTCGGCGCAAGCTGTTCCGTCAGATGGCGGCTTCTCGAACGATCCAGCGGCGAAATGCTTCCAAAGGCGCGTAGTCGGCCCGTTCTGTCGGATAGGCAAGGTAGTAGCGCTCGCTGCTTTCCATTTCGCGATCGACGGCGGCAATCAGGTCGCCGCGCTTCAGCTCGTCGTAGATGAGAAAGGTCGGCAGCAGCGCAACGCCGAGACCCGCCATCGCCGCTTGGGCGGCGGTCGCGAACTGGTCGAAGAGCATGCCGTGCACGGTCTGAAAATTCACGCCATTGTCGGCGAACCAGCGCTCCCAGGCATCCGGCCGCGTCGTCAGATGCAGCAGTGGAACGCCGAGCAAATCTTGCGCCGTGCTGATCGCGTGCCGGCTGCGGAACTCGGGGCTGCAGGCCGGGACGGTCCTCTCCGACATGAGAAATGTCAGCTCCGCGCCAGGCCAATGCGGGTGACCGAAGTGAATGGCCGCGTCTATGGAATCGAGCCGGAAGTCAAAGGGCGACAGTCGGGTGACGAGGTTGATCGTCACCCCTGGATTGGCAGTAAGGAAGCGTCCGAGCCGCGGGGCCAGCCAGCGCGTCCCGAATGTCGGGAGAATGGCCAGATTGAGCGTACCGCCATGCGGATTGGCACGGAGGTTCAGCGATGCACTCGAAATGCGTCGCAGTGCCTCGCGAATCTCGCGCGCATAGGCGTCGCCGGCGAGGGTCAACCGCACGGTCTGACGTTCGCGCAGAAACAGCTCGACGCCGAGCTGCTCTTCCAGTGCCTTGATCTGGCGGCTGACGGCACTTTGTGTGAGGTCGAGTTCACGCGCCGCAGCCGTCACGCTGCCAGTGCGTGAGACAGATTCAAATGCGACCAGCAAGGATGTCGAGGGAAGAAATCTTCGTGACGGCAGCATCCATCATTCCATTTGAGAATAAGCTGTTTCCTAAATGTCGATATTTACGGCATCTGGGGCTTTGTAAAGTAATTCATGTGACGGAATCGGAATGAACTGGAAATGCGATCGATCTGCCGCGCCCACCGTTCCCGAGGTTGTGGCCGGCAGCCTGATCAGTGGTTTCATGAGCAAAGGCACGGCGCTAGAATGTCGCCAGTTTAATGGATGGATTTGATCGATGCTGAACGATCCCCGCTCCCACGGCCTCTGGGAAAAAACCGCTCCGCAGCCGCCTGTGACTTCCGCGCTTACCGGCGCCGTGAGCGCCGACGTCGTTGTCGTGGGCGGAGGCTATACGGGGCTTTCCTCAAGTCTCCATCTGGCCGAGGCGGGCTCAAAGGTCGTGCTTGTGGAAGCTGCGGAGATCGGCTTCGGCGGCGCGGGCCGCAACGTCGGCTTGATCAACGCCGGCATGTGGGTGATGCCTGACGACCTTCCCGGTGTTCTCGGCCCTGTTTACGGCGAGCGTTTGCTCGACCTGTTGGGCAACGCTCCAAGGCTGGTGATGGAGTTGATCGACAAGCACGGCATTGCCTGTGAGCTCGAACGGAACGGCACGCTTCACGTCGCCGTTGGCGCGAGTGGCTTGAAGGAGATTGAGGATCGCGCCCGGCAATGGGCGGCACGCGGGGCGCCGGTGGTGCTGCTTGACGCCGCCGAAACGGTCAAGCGTGTCGGCAGCAGTGCCTATACGGGATCGTTGCTCGACATGCGCGCAGGCACGCTGCAGCCGCTCGCCTACGCCCGCGGCCTTGCACATGCGGCGGTCAAGGCTGGCGTTTCAATCCACACGTCGAGCCCCGTCATCGGGACCGAGCGGAAAGGCAATCGCTGGACCATCAAGACCGCAAAGGGGGAGGTCACGGCCGACTGGATTATCGTGGCGACCGACGCATATAGCACCGGTCCCTGGGAAGCGGTGCGCAACGAGCAGGTGCACCTACCCTATTTCAATCTGGCCACCCGGCCGCTCAGCGACAATCTGCGCGGTTCGATTCTTGCAGGGCGCGAAGGCGTTTGGGATACGAAGGAAATACTGTCGTCCTACCGCATGGATCAGGCCGGACGTCTTGTCTTCGGCAGCGTTGGTGCTCTGCGCAATACCGGGCTTGGGATCCACACGGCCTGGGCCAAACGGTCTTTGAAGAAGCTCTTTCCGCAGCTTGGGGACGTCGAGTTCGAGTGTGAGTGGTACGGCAAGATCGGGATGACCGCCAATGCGTTGCCGCGGTTCCACAGGTTCGCGCCGAATGTCGTGGGCTTCTCCGGCTATAATGGTCGCGGGATCGCGCCCGGCACGGTGTTCGGCCGCACGCTTGCCCAGCTTATCCTGGGGCAGACGACGGAAGCGGACCTGCCGCTGCCGCTTACCGCGCCGTCCGAACCGAGCTTCCGCGCCGTGAAGGAGATGTGGTACGAAGCCGGCGCCCAACTGGCCCATATCGCCGACGCCCGCTTTTGAGAAACGAGGTTGAACCCATGACCATTTCTGCACTTGATCTCGCCACCGAGACGAAAAGACTGCTCACAGAATTGGGCGTCGGTGCCCACCGCTATACGGGCGGCACGCTCCGTGTCACCTCTCCGGTCACTGGCAAGGAGATCGGGGCGCTGAAGGAGCACTCGGCTTCCGAGGCAAAGGCTGCGATTGAGGCCGCCCACAAGGCGTTCCTCGATTGGCGGGCCGTCCCTGCTCCGAAGCGCGGCGAACTCGTGCGCCTGCTCGGCGAAGAGCTTCGTGCTGCGAAGAACGCTCTCGGGCGGCTTGTCTCGATCGAGGTTGGCAAGATCACGTCCGAAGGGCTCGGCGAAGTCCAGGAAATGATCGACATCTGCGACTTTGCCGTCGGCCTGTCACGCCAGCTTTATGGTCTAACCATTGCCACCGAGCGCTCGGAACACCGAATGATGGAAAGCTGGCATCCGCTTGGTGTCGTCGGCATCATCTCGGCCTTCAATTTCCCGGTCGCCGTCTGGTCCTGGAACGCGGCGTTGGCGCTTGTCTGCGGCAACTCGACGGTCTGGAAGCCATCGGAGAAGACACCGCTGACGGCGCTTGCCGTTCAAGCGCTTTTTGAAAGGGCGCTGAAGCGGTTCATTGCCGAAGGCGGCGTCGCGCCTGCCAACCTCTCGACCTTGCTCATCGGCGGTCGCGATGTCGGGGAAGTCCTCGTCGACCATCCCAAGGTGCCACTCGTCTCCGCGACCGGCTCGACGGCCATGGGCCGCGCTGTCGGTCCTCGCCTGTCGCAGCGTTTCGCGCGGTCGATCCTAGAGCTCGGCGGCAACAATGCCGCGATCATCTGCCCAACCGCCGACCTTGATCTGACGCTGCGTGGCATTGCCTTTTCAGCCATGGGTACGGCCGGCCAGCGCTGCACGACATTGCGCCGCCTGTTCGTTCACGAGAGCGTCTATGACAAGCTCGTTCCGCGCCTGCAGAAGGCCTATGGCTCGGTGTCGATCGGTAATCCGCTGGAGGCCGGTACGCTCGTCGGGCCGCTGATCGACAAGCAGGCGTTCGGCAATATGCAGTCCGCATTGGAACAGGCGAAGGCGGCTGGCGGCAAGGTCACCGGGGGTGAGCGCGTCGAAAACGGTGCGGGAGACGCCTTCTATGTCCGTCCGGCGCTCGTTGAAATGCCCTCACAGACTGGCCCTGTCGAGCATGAGACGTTTGCGCCAATCCTCTACGTCATGAAGTACACGGATTTCGATCAGGTATTGGAACTGCACAACGCCGTGCCGCAGGGGCTTTCTTCTTCGATCTTCACGAATGACATGCGCGAAGCCGAGACCTTCGTTTCGGCTCGTGGTTCGGATTGCGGAATTGCCAATATCAACCTCGGTCCGTCCGGAGCCGAAATCGGTGGTGCGTTCGGCGGCGAGAAGGAAACCGGCGGTGGCCGCGAATCCGGCTCCGACGCCTGGAAAGCCTACATGCGCAGGGCGACGAACACGGTCAACTACGGCAAGACATTGCCGCTCGCACAGGGCGTGAAGTTTGACGTTGAATGACTGCTGCTGCATTGCAGCTGGAAGGGCGATGACATAACACGTCATCACCCTTTTTCCTTTTTGCAGGTCGCCATGCATTTGACTTTGGCTGCGGCGGAAACGCTGGTTATCGATGCCCTGACGCGCAATCGCGTGGACGAGGCAAATGCGCGCTCGGTCGCTAGGGCGCTTGTTGCTGCCGAAGCGGCTGGACAGGGAGGTCATGGCCTGCGCCGCGTCGAGGCTTACGCAAAGCAGGCGAGGGCAGGCAAGGTCGATGGATTTGCCAAGCCGCAGCTCGAACGACTGTTTCCTGCGGTTGTGCGGATCGATGCCTGCCACGGCTATGCCTATCCTGCGTTTGATCTCGCCGCCTCGGTTCTTCCGGAGATTGTCAGGGAGCAGGGCATTGCCTTGGCGGCAGTTCACCGTTCGCACCACGCCGGCGTTCTTGCGCTGACCGTCGAGCGGTTTGCGGAAATGGGGTTTGTCGCTCTGATGGTTGCCAACGCCACCGCCTCCATGGCCGCCTGGGGCGGGCGGAAACCCGTCTTTGGAACGAATCCCATCGCGTTTGCCGCGCCGATCCCGAAGACTGACCCTCTCGTCATTGATCTCGCGCTCTCGCGCGTCGCCCGTGGCAAAGTGATGGCCGCACGCCAGAAAGGCGTTGATATCCCTGCTGATTGGGCCTTTGACCGGGACGGTCAGCCGACGACGGATGCCCTTGCCGCACTCGAGGGGACGATGGCCCCATCTGGAGAGGCCAAAGGTGCGGCCTTAGCAATGATGGTCGAATTCCTTGCCGGCGCCCTGACCGGGGCCAATTTCTCCTTCGAGTCCTCCTCGCTTTTTGACGACAAGGGTTCAGCGCCCGGTCTTGGGCAGATGCTTGTTGTCATCAACCCGGCCGCTAGCGGTGGAAATGGCGTGGCGGAAAGGTTGGTCAGGTTGGCGGACCAGATTTCGTCCGACCCCGGCGTGCGGCTCCCCGGGCGTCGCGGCCAAACGGCTCGTAGACAGGCGCTGGAAAGCGGCCTCGAGGTCGAGGATGAAGTTGTTGCCACCATCTATTCGCTCTAGCTAGAACGATTCTAAAGTTGACGAACGATTTCAAGTATTTGTGATCCCCGAAGCATCTCTAAAACTTGAAATGCCAGATCAACAAAAATATACGGGCTCCCATCACCTCGGGGATCTCGGGTGCAACACCATGGAGGGCTTCATGAAAACTTCCCTTAATCGCGTTTCCGGCGCGCTGGCGCTTGCTGCGTCGCTTGTTGCCGCAACTTCGCTCGCCACCGGCGCCGCTGTGGCGCAGGAATCCGAAGGCATTGTCGTCTACAACGCTCAACATGAGAGCCTCGGGCGCGAGTGGATCGATGCATTCACCAAGGCAACCGGCATCAAGGTAACGATGCGCCAGGGCGGGGACATGCAGCTCGCCAACCAGATCGTTCAGGAAGGCGATGCGTCGCCGGCCGACGTTTTCCTGACCGAGAACTCTCCGGCCATGACGCTGGTCGATGCCGCCGGCCTCTTTGCGCCGGTCGATAAGGAAACGCTAGACCAAGTTCCCGAGCAATATCGTCCGTCTGACGGCATGTGGACCGGCATTGCCGCCCGTTCGACCGTTTTTGTCTATGACAAGACGAAGTTGACTGAAGACAAGCTGCCGAAGTCGCTGCTCGACCTTGCGGATCCGGCCTGGAAGGGTCGTTGGGGCGCTTCGCCGGCCGGCGCTGACTTCCAGGCGATCGTCAGCGCTTTGCTCGAACTCAAGGGCGAGGAAGCAACGGCGGCGTGGCTCAAGGCGCTCAAGGAAAATTCCACTCCGTATAAGGGCAACAGCGTCGCCATGAAGGCGGTCAATGCCGGCGAAGTCGAGGGTGCGGTGATCTATCACTATTACTGGTTCGGCGATCAGGCGAAGACCGGTGAAAACAGCAAGAACGTTGCGCTGCACTACTTCAAGAACCAGGATCCGGGTGCATTCGTCAGCGTTTCCGGCGGTGGCGCTCTGAAGTCGAGCCAGCATGCCAAGGAAGCTCAGGCCTTCCTGAAGTTCGTGACCGGCAAGCCCGGCCAAGACATCTTGAAGAGCGGTACGTCCTACGAATATGCCATCGGTAAGGATGCCGCTTCGAACGACAAGCTCGTTCCGCTGGCTGATCTCGATGCACCGAAGGTTGATGCGGCCAAGCTGAACAGCAAGAAGGTGACGGAACTGATGACGGCCGCGGGCATCATCTAGTCCTTTCGCAGGCCCCTGCGGGTCAAAACTGTTGCTTTTGGCTCAAGAAAAACGTAGGGCATGACGAAATCGGCAACCGCCTTTCATAGGCGGTTGCCTTCCTTTTTCAGCGTATGAAGGCGGCGGCCTTGCTGCAGGACAACAGATTGCTTGTTCCCGGCCATGAAAGGCCGATGGCGCGGCCGGTGGCGGGAATAGATCGGCTGCGGGCGCATCTGCCCCACGCTGCCGTCATCCTCTTTGCCTCCGTCGTGGCGCTGTTCAGCCTGGTGCCGCTTGGCTTCATCGGCTGGATAACCTTTGATGTCGGCTGGCAGACCGTCAAGGAATTGGTGTTCCGCGCGCGCGTCGGCGAATTGCTCGTCAACACGGTGCTGTTGGAAGCCTTTACCATTCCGCTGTCGATCGCTCTTGCCGTGACGCTTGCCTGGCTGGTCGAACGGACGGACATACCCTTCGCCCGGCTGTGGTCGTGGCTGGCGGTTGCGCCGCTCGCGGTGCCGGCCTTCGTCCATAGTTACGCCTGGATCAGCCTCGTTCCGGGCATGCGCGGCCTGCAGAGCGGCGTCTTTGTTTCCGTGCTCGCCTATTTTCCGTTTCTCTACCTCCCGGTCGCTGCCGCCTTGCGTCGGCTTGATCCCGCCATCGAGGATGCTGCCGCCTCCCTCGGCCTTGGGCCTTGGCGTCTGTTCTTCCGTACGATCCTGCCGCAGCTGCGCTTCGCCATCTGCGGCGGCTCGCTGCTGATCGCGTTGCACCTGCTGTCGGAATACGGTCTCTACGTGATGATCCGTTTCGACACCTTCGCTACCGCCATCGTCGACCAGTTCCAATCCGCCTATAACAGCCCCGCGGCCAACATGCTGGGCGGTGTCCTTGTCTGCTGCTGCCTGTTTCTGCTGGGTCTCGAAATCCTGTTGCGCGGCAATGAGCGATATGCCCGGGTCGGATCCGGCTCGGCGCGGCCTGCGGATCGCCGGCGGCTCGGCTGGTTCGTGGTGCCGGCGATCGTGCTTCAGGTGGGGCTGGCGGCTCTGGCGCTCGGCGTTCCTCTCGTAACGCTGGTGCGGTGGCTCTATTTCGGCGGGCTCGAGGTCTGGCGTGTCGACACGGTCGGCAATGCTTTCGCGCAAACCATCGTTCTTGCTATCGCCGGCGGCGCGCTTGCGACGATTGCTGCCGCACCGATGGCCTGGCTCTCCGTGCGCGCACCGGGGCGTCTCCAGCGCCTGCTCGAGGCCTGCCACTACTATGTCGGCTCGTTGCCGGGTGTGGTCGTGGCGCTCGCGCTGGTGACGATTACGGTCCGTCTCGTTCTGCCTCTCTATCAGACCTTCGCGACCCTTATTGTTGCTTACATACTGCTGTTTCTGCCGCGTGCCATGGTGGGCCTCCGGGCCAGTATCGCCCAGGCACCCGTGGAGCTGGAGCGTGCCGCGATGGGCCTTGGCCGCACGCCCGCCCAAGCAGTGAGGCAGATCACCATGCGGTTGGCTGCGCCGGGTGCGGCGGCCAGCGTTGCGCTTGTTGGTCTCGGGATTACCAACGAGCTCACCGCGACATTGATGCTGGCGCCGAATGGGGTGGAGACGCTTGCCACGAGGTTCTGGTCGCTGACCAGCGAGATCGATTACGTGGCGGCGGCGCCATACGCATTCATGATGGTCGTGTTATCGCTGCCGCTCACGCTTCTTCTTTATGCCCAATCGAAACGGACTGCCGGACAATGACGCTGCTTACGATCGATCGCATCAGCAAGCGTTACGGGCATGTCCAGGCATTGCAGAATATTTCACTCGATGTTGCCGCCGGAAGCCGCACTGCCGTCGTCGGGCCTTCAGGGTCGGGCAAGACGACGCTGCTGCGCATCATCGCCGGTTTCGAGCAACCCGACGGCGGTCGCGTGACGCTCGACCGTGAGCTTCTGGCTGACGGTCCTGTAGCGGTGCCCGCACACAAACGAGGCATCGGTATCGTGTCACAGGACGGCGCGCTGTTTCCCCATCTGAGTGTCGCCGACAATATCGGCTTCGGCTTCGAGCGCGGTGCGCCCGATCGCGAACGACGCATTATCGAGCTGCTTGATATGGTCGAGCTTGACCGCAACATGCTCACCCGTCGGCCGCACCAGCTTTCCGGTGGCCAACAGCAGCGTGTGGCCCTTGCCCGCGCACTTGGCCGCAAGCCGCGCTTGATGTTGCTCGACGAACCGTTTTCGGCACTCGATACAGGACTGCGCGAGAATATGCGGAAGGCCGTGGCGCGCGTTCTTCAGTCCGCAGGTATCACGACGATCCTCGTTACTCATGATCAGGCGGAAGCACTCTCCTTTGCCGATCAGGTTGCCGTCCTGCGGGAAGGCAGATTGATCCAGGCCGGGTCGCCGCAATCGGTTTACCTGCAGCCCCTCGATCGGGAGACAGCCCTGTTCCTCGGCGACGCCGTGATGCTTCCGGCGATCGTTCGCAACGGCTTTGCTGACTGCGCGCTCGGCCGCGTGGCGGTCGACGGGGACCGCCAGGGCAAGGTCGAGATCATGCTACGGCCCGAACAGATCAGGGTCGTTGCTGATGAAAGCGAGCAGACTTATCGCGGACGTGTCGTCGAAGTGGAATTCGGTGGAGCGACCTGCACTGTCGCCGTGTCGCTTGAGGGAGTGGCCCTGCCGCCGATCATGATCAAGACATCGAGCGTGGCGCTTCCGGAGCGCGGAGATCGTGTTCGTCTCGATATCGCCGGCAAGGCGCACGTTCTCGGAAGCCGCTGATCAGGCGATCTTCAGTTCAGAGCCTTCGTCTTCCGACAGCCAGCCACCGCTAAAGCCCGCCAGTTCAAGACCGCGCCGGATGACGGGTGACCGTCGCATCAGGCCCCAGATGAAGTCGGACCGATCGTTTTCGATCGTCATCACAAGAAGTCCCTGATCGATGCCGACGCAGCGATCGTCCACCCAGCCTTCCGGTCGCTTGGTCTTCACGGTCGGATTGAACCCGCCGGGGAAACGATCCTCGTAGAGCAGGTTCGGATACGTGGACATCAGGGCGCGAAGGCCATCGAGCGACGCCTGGCGGTCATACGGTAGCGACGCGAGCGCGGCCCAGGGTGCGATGGTGCCGTCATCTGGTCCGAGCGGTGCGCCGCGCGCAGCATAGCCGAGCACGCGCGGATGGCGACCGCCACGCATGTTGCGCGTCGGAGGCGGGCCATCCGAGGCGGATAGACCCCAGACGTCCTTGTTGTAGCCGACGAAGTGGCCGGGATTGCGCTCCGCGTAATCACGCTGCACGGCAATCGATACCTGGGTGTTGCGGAAATAATCCCAGTTGCGATCGGCCATCGCCTTGTCCTGGATTCCGCGGAAATCAATCCAGGCATGCGAGAAAAAGTGAATGAAGAGCGGGCCGGCATAGACATAAGGTTGGTCGCCGAACAGCATCCAGGAGTAGCTTGCGGTAAAAGCATCGTAGCTCGACGTCGGGATCGGATGCGTCGGGGAAGCCAGCGCCAGCGTATAAAGCAGGATCGCTTCGTCGTAGCCCTGCCAGCGCCAGCGCAGGAAGCCACTGCCCGGCTTCCAGCCCATGCAAATGGTCTGGCCTTTGTTCAGCGCCCAGTGCCAGTCGATTCTCTCGTAAACCAAGTTCGCGAGCCTGCGGATCTCCGTCTCGGCTTCGGTATTGCGATCAAAATAGGCCGCGGCCGTCAACATGCCTGCAACCAGAAGCGTGGTGTCGATGGTTGACAGCTCGCTGTTCCAGGCCCGATGGCCGGTGTCCATATGCAGAAAGTGATAGAAGAAGCCGCGATAGCCGATCGCATGCCGCTCACGACCTTGGTGACCGTTGGCAAAGAAGCAAAGCGTCTTCAGCGTGTACTCGATCGCGTCGGAGCGCTGCATCCAGCCACGCTCGACAGCGACGGGATAGGACGACAGGGAAAAGCCGACCGCGGCGATGCTGCAGGGAACACCCGCGATGGACGTGTCCGCGACCAGCCCGTTGTCGGGATTGTAGTGCTTCGGGAAATAATTGAATGCGCCTTGCTGAAGCCTGTCGATCAGCGCGACATCCGTTTCCTCGGTCCGTTGTAACATACGTGCCAAGCCCAACTTGTTATTCAGCCCCGACACCAACATGGCGAAGCGTCGTGTGCAATTCAATGATTTTTGGAGGGACAAAAGCACGCGGGGCCGCCATCTCGGCCGCCGCGTGCGGTTATGCGCCGGTAAACACTGTCCGCCGGGACGCCGTGGCGTGAAGCCATTGCCTCGTTCGCGCCTCCGGATCAGCGCTCAGCGTAATGTCAGTAACGACAGCAGCGCTATCTGCTCCATGGGCGAAGACGGTCTCGATGCGATCGGCGTTCAACCCGCCGATGGCAACGAGTGGCAGGTCGCCCACTCGCGCCTTCCATATGCGGAGGCGTTCCGGTCCTTGCGGCGACCATTTCATCTGCTTGAGAATGGTCGGATAGATCGGGCCGAGCGCGATATAATCCGGCTTTGCCGCCATCGCTGTATCGAGTTCAGCATCGTCGTGGGTTGACAGCCCGAGCTTCAAGCCGGCGGCACGAATGGTGCCGAGATCGGCCGCTTCCAGATCCTCCTGACCGAGGTGGACGAAATCGCATCCTTCCTCAACGGCAAGCTGCCAGTAGTCGTTGATGATCAGCTGACAGCCATGCACAGCGCAAATTGTCTTTGCTGTTCGGATTTCGGCGCGCAGCTCGACCGCTGTTTTATTTTTGATCCGTAACTGCACAAGCTTGACGCCGAGCGGCACCAGCCGCGCAATCCACTCGGCACTATCGACGATGAGATAAAAGGGATCGAGCTTCATGCGAATACGGCCTTTCCGATGATCGGTGTCGACGGAACCGCGACATCGCGCGGCTCCAGCATGCCGGCACCGAAGGCCTCGTGGCCCGATTCGATCGCCTTGGCGAATGCACTGGCCATGGCAACCGGGTGGCCGGCGCCGGCAACGGCGGTGTTCAAGAGGACGGCGTCGAAGCCGAGCTCCATGACGGTTGCCGCGTGCGATGGCCGACCGATGCCGGCGTCAATGATGAGCGGAACGTCCGGGAAATGTGCGCGCATGGAGCGCAGCGCCGTGAGGTTCAGCGGCCCCGCGGCACTGCCGATTGGGGCACACCAGGGCATCAATACGCGGCAACCCGCTTCGAGCAGCTTCTCCGCCACCACGAGGTCGTCGGTCGTGTAAGGAAAGATCTGAAAGCCGTCGGCTGAAAGAATGCGTGCGGCCTCCACCAGGCCGAAAACATCGGGCTGAAGCGTATCGTGATTGCCGATCACTTCCAGCTTGATCCAATTGGTGCCGAACAGTTCGCGTGCCATCTTAGCCGTCAGCACGGCCTCGGAGACCCCATGGCAGCCGGCTGTGTTCGGCAGAATCCGAACGCCGAGCGCCCTGATCATCTCGAAGAAGGTACCGCCATTTCGCCCACCGGCTGTCTCGCGGCGCAGGGAGATAGTGACGATCTCCGTTTTCGATCGCTTCACGGCCTCCGCGAGGATCGCCGGTGAGGGATATCGTGCGGTACCGAGAAGCAGGCGAGAGGAGACTTCGGTGTCGTAAAGCTTAAGCATGGTCAGCCCCCCTGCATCGGCGACAGGATTTCGATCCAATCGTTGTCGTTGAGTGCGTGGTCGGCACGATCCTCGCGGTGGACGATTTCGCCGTTGACGGCAGTCGCCATCCAGTCGCCTTCGTATTCCATCAGCGTCAGCAGTTCGGACAGCGTTGGTGCAATGAGGTCGTGATGCTCGCCGTTGACGATCAGTTTCATCGGCTTTTTCCTCCTGGTTCAGTTCTGGAGAAGACAAGGTCCGCAGCGTCCTGGGCCATTGCGGGCGCCAGCAGGAAGCCATGGCGATAGAGGCCGTTGAGCACGACCGCATCATGCTCGAGGACCACGCGGGGAAAATTGTCGGCAAATGCCGGGCGGATGCCGACGCCGGTTTCGACGACGGCAGCGTCCGCGAAGGCGGGATGCACTGCATAGGCGGCGTTCAGCAGCTCCATCATCGAACGCGCCGAGATCGGACCGCCGAACTCCGTCTCGATCATGGTGGCGCCCACCATGAAGAGGCCATCTCCACGCGGAACGACATAAACGGGGAAGCGGGGATGCAGCAGGCGAACGGGTCTGGCGAGGGTAACTTCGCGGGTTTCCAGATAGAGCATTTCGCCGCGAACGCCGCGAAGTCCGCTCGTTTGCCCGATTCGTGCTGCGCCCGTGCAGTCCACGATGTCGTCGTAGTCGGTATGTTCGGTGACTTGCTCGATGAATGCGACACGCCGGGCGAGGAGCTTTTCTCGCAGCAGACCCAACACGCGCCTTGGATCGAGATGTCCTTCCAACGCGAAGAACAGGGCCCGCCTGAAGCGCCCGGCAAAAGCCGGCTCCAACGCGGCGATTTGCTCTTCGCCCAACCATTCATGGCCGCTGGTGCGACCGGCAAACCGATCGAGTTCGCTTTGGTCGCGCGCGGGAGCAACGACCAGCGTTCCGTTTCGGTGTACCTCGCCCGACAGCATCGTGTCCCACCGGTCGATGGCATCGCGGCCGCGCAGCAAGACGGCTTCGTCCCCGCTTTCACGCTCACACCAGGGCGCGAGCATGCCGCCCGCGAGCCAGGAGGCTGCTTGGCTAGAGCTTGGATCCGCAACGGTGACGTCGACACCACGAAG
The DNA here is from genome assembly GCF_014193145.1 of Rhizobium sp. BK060. Taxonomy (NCBI): domain Bacteria; kingdom Pseudomonadati; phylum Pseudomonadota; class Alphaproteobacteria; order Hyphomicrobiales; family Rhizobiaceae; genus Rhizobium; species Rhizobium sp. BK060. Next base: position 211,522 of record NZ_JACHYW010000008.1, on the reverse strand, counting down.
ACTGAGTTCGTGCGCGACCGCGAGGCCGGCAACGCCGGCCCCTTTGACTAGGACATGCATCTCAGTCACGCGACCCTTGGGTGGCGTCGATCGGCATATAGAGATCGCCGCCCTCGCGGTATTTCGCCGCCATGGCGTCGAGCCCTTCCTTCTGCGCCTCGGCGCGGATGTCGTGCGAGATCCGCATCGAGCAGAACTTCGGGCCGCACATGGAGCAGAAGTGCGCCACCTTGTGCGCTTCCTTCGGCAGTGTCTCGTCGTGGAAGCTGCGGGCTGTCTCGGGATCCAGCGACAGGTTGAACTGATCCTCCCAGCGGAATTCGAAGCGGGCGCGCGACAGTGCGTCGTCGCGCAATTGAGCTGCCGGGTGTCCCTTGGCGAGATCGGCGGCATGAGCGGCGATCTTGTAGGTGATGACACCGGTTTTGACGTCGTTGCGGTCGGGGAGACCCAGGTGCTCCTTCGGGGTGACGTAGCAGAGCATCGCCGTCCCGAACCAGCCGATCATAGCAGCACCGATGCCGGAGGTGATGTGATCGTAGCCCGGTGCGATGTCGGTGGTCAGCGGCCCCAGCGTATAAAACGGTGCTTCGCCGCAAACGGCGAGCTGCTTATCCATGTTTTCCTTGATCTTGTGCATCGGCACGTGGCCGGGGCCTTCGATCATCACCTGGCAGTCCTTAGCCCAGGCGATCTTCGTCAGTTCGCCGAGGGTTTCCAGTTCGGCGAATTGCGCGGCGTCGTTGGCATCGGCAATTGAACCCGGACGCAGGCCGTCGCCGAGCGAGAACGAGACGTCATAGGCGCGGCAGATGTCGCAGATTTCCTCGAAGTGCTCATAGAGGAAGCTCTCGCGGTGGTGATGAAGACACCACTTGGCCATGATCGAGCCGCCACGCGAGACGATGCCGGTGACGCGGTTGACGGTCAGCGGGATGTAGTGAAGCCGCACCCCGGCATGGATCGTGAAGTAGTCGACGCCCTGCTCCGCCTGTTCGATGAGGGTGTCTCGATAGACTTCCCAGGTCAGGTTCTCGGCAATGCCCTCGACCTTCTCCAGTGCCTGATAGAGGGGAACGGTGCCGATCGGCAGTGGAGAGTTGCGAATGATCCATTCGCGAATGTTGTGGATGTTGCGGCCGGTGGAAAGATCCATGACGGTATCGGCGCCCCAGCGTGCCGCCCAGACCATCTTCTCGACCTCTTCGGCCATGGAAGAGGTGACGGCGGAGTTGCCGATATTGGCGTTGATCTTCACCAGAAAGTTCCGGCCGATGATCATCGGTTCGGATTCGGGGTGATTGATGTTGGCGGGAATGATCGCACGACCGGCAGCCACTTCCTGCCGGACGAATTCCGGGGTGACGTAATCCGGAATCCGAGCGCCGAAGCTCTCGCCATCGCGCGTGATGGCTTCCGCCTGTGCCTTGCGGCCGAGATTTTCGCGGATCGCGATGAACTCCATCTCGGGCGTGATGATGCCGGCGCGGGCATAGGCGAGCTGGGTGACGGCCTTGCCGTCCTTTGCGCGGAGCGGCTGGCGCTTGGCAGGAAATTCCGGCGTCAGCCGTTCGCCACTGGCAAAGCCGTTATCCTCAGGGCGCACCTGGCGGCCCTGATAGGCTTCGACATCGCCGCGAGCGAGGACCCAATTGCGACGCGGTTCCGGAAGCCCTTGCTCGATGCTGATGTCAGCACCTTCGACCGTATAGATGCCTGAGGAATCATAGACCGTGACCGGCGGTTCCCCTGATGTCGGGTGGACGGTGATTTCGCGCATCGGCACGCGGATGTCGGCGTGAATTTCCCCCGGAATGTAGATTTTCCGAGAGGCCGGCAATGGGCCTGTCGTAACGGCCGGGGTGATGTTCTTTGCGGCAATATTCATGGTTGAGGCTCCAAGTTTTAGGTTTGGAGACCCAGTCCTCAGCCGGAATGATGAAAAGACGCCGACACGGATTCCACGCGAGAATCCAATGCCTTCGAGCGCTTGCACCGTCCCTACGCCAGTATGAACTGGATCAGGTTCAACGGGTCACTGCGCACGATAGCAGTATCTCAGCCCCCTGCCGGGACCCCCCTGGTGAATGTGAAAAGGTTAGAGCCAGAGCAGCCGAGCTGTCAAGCCGACTGCCGCAGCCTACATCGAAAGGTCCAGCGCACGGCCTTCGAAGAGGCGGCTCTGCGACCCCTCGAGATGCGCCTTCATCAGCGCCCGCGCATCTTCCGCGCGGCCTTCGACGATAGCGAGGTAAATCTTGTTGTGCTCCTCATAGACTTGCTCAAGGCCTTGACGCGGACCAAGGAGCGATAGGCCGTGAAGGTGCATGCCGACCGCGATATGCGCCTTCAGGGCATCGATCGAGGCCGTGTAGTAGTGATTGTTGGCAGCTTCCGTGACCGCACGATGGAACGTGAAGTCGGCGTCGGTGCGATGAAGCTGGTGGCTGGTTGCCTCACGCAGATCGGCTAGCGCTGCGGCAATCTTCTGAATCGCCGCCTCGTCACGGCGCTTGGCGGCAAAGTAGGCGGCCGCGGGCTCGATCGTCAGGCGAAACTCATAGCAGCGCTGGATGTCGGCGATCGTCTTGACCGGCGAATAGGAAAGCTGCGCCGTTGGTGAGCCGTGGGCGCTGACAAAGGTACCGGCTCCTTGCCTGGCATAGACGATCCCCTGATCGCGCAACCGTGCCAACGCGTCGCGCACGATGGGGCGCGAGACACCAAGCATCGATGCAAGCTCGTGCTCACCAGGCAGGCGTGAATCTGGCGGATAGTTTCCCGAGCGAATACGCTCCTGCAATTGGTCGAAGACCCGATCGACCAGCTTGACGGCCTTGCCGCGCTCCGGCTTAGCCGCAGGCGCCGCTTGCGCATTCGCCGATACACCGTTTGCTTCGTCCACTTTCATTCTCCCCGCCGGCATTGTCTTATGCCGCCTGATTCTGTGCAATCAGTCTTACCAAACTATCAGAACTACCGAAGCCCCCGGACTTAACCGCGCATCGGAAACGCAGGCCATCTGACGTTACGACGTCAAACCAGGGAATACCCGCCTCGATTTCGCCCTGTGGCCTCAGGACTCGAATTCCGAGTGCGTGAAACACTGCCAACGCCGTATCGCCGCCGCCGACCACCAGCATTTCCGGGCGCATCATCTCTATGACCGATTTTACGCCTTTCGCGAAGCGGTCGGCAACTGCTGCAGCTTCGCCGGTGATTTCGCCCGTGCACCGCAAAAGTATTGGTAGGCCAAATCGTTCCTCGTACGTCAACGCTCCCATGGGCGCATCGATGGTTGACGTCAAAGCGCCGGAAACTTGCAACTTGGTCATCTGCTCTGTCGTGATCGGATCGCGGGAGCCGAAAGCGAAGACAGTCCGGCTCGATGCGGCAAAAGGTTTGCTTGCCCTGTTCGGTTGGCCGATCTTGCGGGCAAGTGCAGCTCCGATACCGCGGGCGCCGACGGCAAGGGTCGTCTTCCAGTCGTAAGCGCCAACCACCCGGTCGAGATCGCTGTGCGTTTCAGCATCGCGGACGATCACTTGGCCGTTATTTGCCTCGAAAAGTTCGACAATCGGTAGCGGCTTGTCGACACCACGACCGACGACGTGACCGTTGCGGGTCAAACGCTCTTGATCGGGAATGGCTGGTGCCACCACGATTGCCTCGTGACCGAAGACGGCAGTCAAAGCTTCGCTTTCTGCCGCAACATTCCCCTTAAGCCGGGAGTCGATCTTTTTCAGAACGATTTGAGGTGAGGCGGCAAGAAGGGCCTTCGCCGCAGCGCTGACCTTCCTTGCCGCTTCCTCCTCCGGGAGAGCTCTTGAAGCCGTGTTGACCACCACGACCTCGCAATCGGTCGCAAGCGTTTCCGATATGGCCCCGACGTCGATCGCGACAGCGACGGAAAGTCCGGCGTCGAAGAAGGGGGTTCCCGTGTCGAGCGCGCCGGTCAAATCGTCAGCGATGATCGCGACCTTTAGCATCATGCGGTCTGTCCTGCGTTGACAGCGTGGCAGGCGACAAGATGGCCAGGCTTGGCTTCCTTCCATTCCGGCACAACCTTGCTGCACACGTCCATGGCGATTGGGCACCGCGAATGGAAGCGACAGCCGCTCGGCGGATTGAGCGGGCTCGGCACGTCGCCTTGCAGGATCTGGCGCTTGCGCGTGCGTTCCAGTTCCGGATCGGTTTCGGGAACGGCGGAGAGCAGAGCCTTGGTGTAGGGGTGCAGCGGGTTTTCGAACAGCTCCTCGCGCGTCGCGAGCTCCGCCAGGCGGCCGAGATACATGACGCCGACACGGGTACTGATATGGCGCACGACGGCCAGGTCATGGGCGATGAACAGGTAGGTCAGGCCATACTTCTCTTGCAGATCGAGCAGCAGGTTGATGATCTGCGCTTGGATCGAGACGTCGAGCGCCGAGATTGCCTCGTCGCAGACGATGAACTTCGGCCGGCAGGCGAGCGCGCGGGCAATGACGACACGCTGGCGCTGGCCGCCGGAAAGCTCGTGCGGATAGCGCTGGGCGAAACGCGTGGGCAGGCCGACGTCGGTCAGGAGTGAGGCGACCCTGTCCTTCAGCTCCGCCTTGGTGCAGAGCTTGTGGAAGAGGATCGGTTCACCGATCGCCTCACCGATCGTCATACGCGGGTTGAGCGTGGAATAGGGATCCTGAAAGACAATCTGCAGGTCGCGGCGGAACGGCCGCATCTGTTTCTCATCCAGCGTCGCCAGATCCTGCCCCTTGTAGACGACCTTGCCGCTGGTCGCCTTGTAAAGGTTGAGGATGGTAAAGCCGGTCGTCGACTTGCCGCAGCCGGATTCGCCGACGAGGCTCAGCGTCTCGCCTTCCATGATGTCGAGATTGACGTTGTCGAGCGCATAGACGGTCGCAGCACGCTCGCCGAAGGCGCCGAGCTTGACGTGGAAATGCTTGACGAGGTTTTCGACCTTGAGCAGCGGTTGGGCACCCATCACGCGGCCTCCTGCATTTTCTGGACGACGAAGCAGGCGGCCCGGTGATTGCCGGCGCCCGCCAGCGGCTCGAGCTTCGGTACGCGCTCGTGGCAAATCGCTTCCGCCAGCGGACAGCGCGGCGCAAACGGACAGCCCTTCGGGCGACGACCCGGCTCCGGCGGCGTGCCGCCGATCGAGGAGAGCCGGCTTGCCGGCGCATCCGACAGCTTCGGAATCGAGGCTAGCAGACCACGCGTGTAGGGGTGGCTCGGTCGGGCGTAGAGTTCATCGACCGGCGCGTCTTCCACCACTGTTCCGGCATAAAGCACGGCAACGCGATCGACGAGGCCGGCAATCAAAGCCAGATCGTGGGTGATCCAGACGACCGACATGCCGAGTTTGGCGCGCAGGTCCTTCACCAGATCGACGATCTGCGCCTGGATGGTGACGTCGAGCGCGGTCGTCGGTTCGTCGGCAATCAGCAGTTTCGGATTGCAGGCAAGGCCGATGGCGATCATCACGCGCTGGCGCATGCCGCCGGAGAGTTCGTGCGGATAGGCCTGCAGCCGCTCTTCGGGGCCGGGAATGCCGACGAGGCGCAGCAGTTCGACGGCGCGGACGCGAGCCTCTGCCTTCCTCATTCCGCGGTGATAGATCAACGGCTCGCAGATCTGGTCGCCGATGCGCATGACCGGGTTGAGCGAGGTCATCGGATCCTGGAAGACGAAGCCGATATCGCCGCCGCGCACCTTGCGCAGTTCCTTGTTTGACATCTTCTGCAAGTCATTGCCGTCGAAGCTCGCAGAACCCTTGGTCACCTTGATCTTGTTCGGCAGCAGCCGCATCAGGCTCAGCATGGTCAGGCTCTTGCCGCAGCCGGATTCGCCGACGACGCCGAGGGTTTCGCCTCTGTTGACGTGAAGGTCGATGCCATCGACCACGACCGCCGGGCCATTTCTTCCATCGATCTCGACCGTCAGGCCGCGGACATCCAGCAGTTTTTCATTGGATCGGGTGGTGCTCATCACTTAGCTCCCCGCGGATTGAGTGCGTCGTTGAGGCCATCGCCGAGGAAGCTGAAGGCGACAGAGGCAAGGCCGAGAACGGCTGCCGGTGCGGCCAGAAGATGCGGATAATGCTGCCAGACACGCAAGCCGTCGGAGATCATGTTGCCCCAGCTTGGGGTCGGTGGATTGACGCCTACGCCGAGGAAGCTGAAGGCGCTTTCCAGGACCATAGCGGTGCCGAGACCGGCGCTGACGGAAACGATCAACGGACCGAGCGCATTCGGAACGACATAGCGCTTCATGATGATCCAGTTCGAAAGGCCGAGCGCCTGGGCTGCGGTGATATAAGGCCGGCTGCGGATCGACAGTACCTGGGCGCGAACGAGGCGCGCATAGGGCGGCCAGGAGATCAGCGCCATCGAGCCGAAGACCAGCATGAAATCGACCCAGATGGTCTGGCGATAGAAGGGATTGAGCGTCACCAGATACTGCGCCTCCATCCACTTTGTGATCGGCGATTTCAATGATGCATTGATGACGACGACGAGGAGCAGGTTCGGCACGGACATGGTCATGTCGGTGAGCCACATGATGACGCGGTCGAACGGATTGCCGAAGAAGCCAGCGATGGCGCCGAGGATCGTGCCGACGAGAACCGCGATGACGGTGACGATGACCGCGACCAGGAAGGCCGTACGGGTGCCGAAGACGACGCGGCTGAACACATCGCGGCCGAGATCGTCGGTGCCGAAGAGATGCTGCAGCGACGGAACGGCATTTCGGGACTGGAGATCCTGGCTCAGATAGTCGTAGGGCGTGAGGTAGGGGCCGAAGATCGCGGTAAAGGCGAGGATCGCGACGACGGCCAGGCCGAAGACGGCGAGCTTATTGCGCTTCAGGCGATACCAGGCGTCACGCCAGAGGCTGACAGGTGCTTCTTCCTGGGTTGCGGCGGGAGAGAGAGGGACGGCGGACATGGTCAGCGGCTCCTTCTTGCATCGTTGGCACGCGGATCAAGCAGCGGATAGAGAACGTCGACGAGAAGGTTCGATATCATCACCAGGAAAGATCCGATGAGCGTGATCGCCAGAATGACGGGGTAGTCCGAATTGGTCAGCGCCTGCACGGTCAGGCGACCGAGGCCGGGCAGACCGAAGACGAGCTCTACGAAGATTGCGCCGTTGACGATCGTGATCATGATCAGGCCGAGTTGTGTCACGACGGGCGTCAGCACCGGACGCAGGATATGGCGCAGCGCCACGACGATTTCGGGCACGCCCTTAGCGCGGGCGGTGCGGACGAAATCCTCAGACAGCACCTCGATGACGGCGGCGCGCGTCTGGCGCACGATCAGCGCGATCGGCTGGAAGGAAAGCACGACGAGCGGCAGCAGGATGCGCATGTCGAAGATGCCGCCCCATCCATAGGGCACGCTGGCGCCCGGCAGGAGAACGATGAGACCGACCATGAGCAGCGGACCGGCAACGTAGGCCGGGATCGCCCACAAGAACAGAGCCGAGCCGAGGATTGCATAGTCGAGCCGGCTGTTCTGGTTCATCGCAGCGATCATGCCAAGCGGAATGGCAATGATCGTCGTCAGGATGATGGAACAGAGTGCCAGCTTGAAGGAGACAGGGGCCGCAGCCGAAACCATGGCCCAGACTGAGCGGCCCGAGGTTAATGAATTGCCGAACTGGCCATGCAACAGGTTCCAGACGTAGAGGCCGAACTGCTCGATGAAGGGCCTGTTCAGACCAGCACTTTCGCGGATGGCTTCGATGCGCTGCGGATTATAGGCGACATCGCCGGGCGCGCGCAGAAAGATCAACTTAATCGGATCGCCGGCGCCGTAGAAGGCCAGCGCGTAGACGGCCAGCATCACGATCAGAACGGACGGAATCCAGATGGCAAACCGGGTCAGCACGTAGCGTAACAAGGTTACCTCCCACCGGTTGGCAGACACGTTCCGCATCAACGCGGACATGCGATGTCTTCTTGAAACTTGCGCGAAGGCCTTGCGGTCTTCGCGCGGTTGCTAGTATGCCCGAGGGCTATCTATTTCAGAATTCGTGCCGGCTTAGCCGATCGAAATATCCCAGGGCGCCACGACCTGCCAGTCGAGGTTCTTGTCCATGCCCTTGACCTCCTTGGTGGCCCAGCGCGACATCGCCTGAGAGTACCACGGAATGAAGGCCCAATCCTCGCGGAATGCCTTCTGGGCATCCTGTGCGAGCTTGATGCGCTGCGGATCGTCAACGGCCTTCGTCGCAGCTTCGGCGAGCGCCGCATCAACCTTGTCGTTCTTGTATCCGCCAAGCTTGTTTTGTGCGTTCGACGAGGTCGAGGCGATGCAGCCGGCAAGGTAGGAAACGGCATCGGGAACGCGGGTGCCGACGTCATCACGGAAGATCTGGACCGCATTCTGGTCCGGACCGGCATAGGAGTCCTGCTGCGGCTTCATGTCGACGGCCGTTATGCCGAGGTTCTGGCGCCACTGCTCGGCAATGAACTGAGCTGCTGCCTGGATTGCCGGTGCGGAAATGCCGACGAAGAGAATCTTCGGCAGGCGCTCGGGACCACCGTAGGTCGATTCCGCAAGCAGCTTCTTGGCGGCTGCGGGATCGTAAGGATAGGGCTCGAAGCCGGAATTGTCGGCGCCGGGCACGGAATTCAGGATCTGATCGGCCTTCTTGTGTGGGCCATCCGGATAGGAAGCCTTGAAGAGACCGTCGCGATCGATCGCCATGATCAGAGCCTGACGAACCTTCGGATCATCCATCGGCGCGCGACTGATGTTGAACCAGAAGTGCTGGCTGGTTGGGATCAGCGGACCGGCGGAAAACTCAGGGCCGAGGTCCTGGATGATCGTCGAGGTTACCAATTCGGTGTGGGCATTGAATTCGCCCGACTTGATCAGCGACGTCGCGGTGACGTTGTCTTCGATCGAGGTGATTTCAATGCGCGAGAGTTTCGGCTTTGGGCCAAAGAAATTCTCGTTCGGCTCGAACACCAGCTTGCCGGCGTCGATGTCGATGCTGGTGAGCTTGAACGGGCCGGAATAAACGGCGCTATTGTCGGGCTTATACCAGTCGGCCACTTCCTCGCCGTCGCTGCCGCGCGACTGAGCGGCCTTGGCGATCGGAACAATGTGGTTGGCCAGGCGCATGAAAAAGATCGGGTCGGCTTCCGTCAGGGTGACGATAACCGTGCCTTCATCAGGGGTGGCGACGCCCGTCAATTCGTTGCCGGAACCGGCGCCGATTTCCTTATAGCCCTGAACCTTGCTCAGCACCTGGTCTGCACGCTGACTCTTGGTATTGGGCATGGAGGCGACTTCCCAGGATCCCTTGACGTCGGCCGAGGTGATCTTGCTGCCGTCGGAGAAGACAGCCTTGGGGTCGATCCTGAAGGTCCAGACCTTGTTATCGGGGGATTCCCAGCTGGTGAAGACGTAAGGCTTGATCTTGCCTTCGCTGTCGAAATACATCGGCGAGGCCCACCAGATCGAGTTCCAGCGGAACGGAACGCCGCCGCCGCGCAGTGGCGACCAATCCTGGTTGAAGGCCGGATTAGCAACCTTTAGAACCTGGCCATCATCGGCAAGTACGATGCGTGCATTCATGCCGAAGACTGTGAGGCCGACGCCGGCGGCGAGGCCAAGCTTCAGCGCTTCGCGACGCGACATCTGCGCTTTCTGCGCAATATTCTCTTCATTCCGATCAGTCATCGTGTCCTCCCATGAAAAAATCAGTGACGGCACCACTTTCACTCTGCTTCCCGAAAGTGCGTCACGACATGGCGCAGACACTTGCGCGATAATGTAAATATGTCAACTAAAATTAATCATGATCGCCCGCTTTCAAAATATCTAAATATTTTCATGAATGTTTTCAGTATATTAAAAATTCACCGGCGAAGCTTTCGGTATTGTCATATTGACAACAAAGCTTCGAGGGATGAAGAAAGTGCCATCTTGCGGGTCGGGTTTCCCGCCGCCGCCCTATTTCGTGGCGTTCATCCGAGGAGGACGATATGAGCAATCACAAGATTACAGGCGTGTTCAGCGCGGCCGCGACGCCGCTCACTGCGGATGGCAGCCCGGACCTTGGTCTCTTCACCGAGCACTGCCAGCGATTGCTGCAGGAGGGGTGCCACGGCGTCGCCCTGCTTGGCACGACGGGTGAGGCAAATTCCTTCTCATCCAGCGAGCGCCGGGGAATTCTGGAGGCGGCGCTCAAGGCGGGTATGCCGGCCGACATGTTACTCCCAGGGACAGGTGTCGTCGCCATTCCGGAAACCGTCGAACTGACCAAGCACGCCCTTTCACTCGGTGTGACGAAGGTCGTGATGCTGCCACCCTTCTACTATAAGGGCGTATCCGACGATGGACTGTTTGCTGCCTACTCGCAGGTTCTGGAAAAGATCGCCGACGCCAGGCTGCAGGTCATTCTCTATCATATCCCGCAGGTCTCGGGTGTTCCGCTTTCTATTCCGTTGATCGGTAGGTTGATAGAAGCCTTCCCCGACACGGTGGTCGGAATTAAGGAATCTGCCGGCGATTTCAACAACATGCAGGCAATCATCGCGGCCTATCCGGGCTTCTCCGTCCTGGCCGGCGCCGATCCGCTGCTGTTACCGCTATTGAAGGCTGGAGGTGCGGGCTGCATCACGGCAACCTCCAATCTCGTCGCGGATTCGCTGCGCACCGTCTACGACAAGGTGCATGACGAGGCGCAAGCAGGCGAGGTCGAAGTAGCCCAAGCCCGCATCAATGCCTACAGAACACTCTCCAACTCCTATGTGCAGATCCCGACGATCAAGGCCATGGTGAGCCTCAAGACCGGCAATGCTGCGTGGCGGCGCACGCGCGCGCCACTTATGCCGATCAGCGACGCCGATTGTGCCGCGCTTTCCGAAGCCTACGCCAAGCTGCCGTAAGGAGCGCGATCATGAGCTTTACAGGTTTGCCACCCGAGGCCGTGCCGGCACTGATGACCGGAGAGATCGTTGCGAATTCGAGCGAGAAGGGACGCGCCGATGCATATCTTCCCTCTCCCTGCATTCAGAACCACGCCGCCAATCTCGCCTTTTTACCTGATGGGACGCTGACCTGCGTCTGGTTCGGCGGCACGATGGAGGGCATGGGCGACATCTCGATTTACATGTCGCGCCTCGCACCGGGAGCAACGCACTGGTCGCAACCGGAAAAGATGTCGGACGATTCGGCGAAATCCGAGCAAAACCCGTTGATTTTCAATGCACCAGACGGATGCGTCTGGCTGCTTTATACCTCGCAGACATCGGGCAACCAGGATGGCTCTGTTGTCAAATGTCGGATCTCTGAGGATGGCGGCAAAACCTTCGGAGTGGTGCGTGTTCTCTGCGACATCCCGGGCACCTTCGTCCGCCAACCGGTCATCGTCAACAAAACCGGCTCCTGGCTTCTGCCGGTCTTTCGCTGCATCGGATTGCCGGGCGAACGCTGGACGGGCGACGTGGATACGGCAGGCGTGCTGATCTCGCGCGACCAGGGCAAGAGCTGGGCCATGGCCGAGGTCCCGGATAGCATTGGGGCGGTCCATATGAACATCGTGCCGATAGACGATGACAACCTTGTGGCCTTCTATCGCAATCGCTTCGCCGAATCGGTTTTGTATAGCCGCTCGAGTGACGGTGGTGAGCATTGGAGCGCGCCTCGGCCGATCGGTCTGCCGAACAACAACTCGTCGATTCAGGCGACAAGGCTAGAAAACGGCATGATCGCAATGGTTTACAACCATTCCAATGCCTTGACGTCGGATGCCCGGCGTCAATCGCTGTACGACGAGATCGAAGGCGATGAGGAGACCAAGGTCGCGCCAGCACCGACGGTCGAGCGCCGCAAGGCTGTCTGGGGCGTGCCTCGTGCACCACTCAGCCTCGCTTTCTCCCGCGACGGCGGCGCCAGCTTCCCCCGCCGCATCGACCTCGACACCGGAGATGGATATTGCCTCAGCAATAACTCGAAGGACTACGTCAACCGCGAGTTTTCCTACCCTTCGATCGTCGAGGGGGCCGATGGCGCCGTGCACGTCGCCTATACCTATTACCGCCGAGCCATAAAATATGTCCGACTTTCGGCTGACGCGATTGCGTGACGCCTTCACAGGTTGTCAGTTGTGAGCATTCATCGATCCGACGCGGCTTCGCAGAAGAGGCAACCGCGTCGGATCGCGCTTCTGTTTTGACAACTTCATATCACTTGCCTAGCGATTCAGTGCCTGTCCGGACTCAACACCGCTAGATGGGGGTGTTTGCCATTTTATCATTTGTATCAGTGTAATAACCGGAATTTCGATTTTGCTTTGCGCACGCAACGACAAGGCGAATCGCAATTTCTTCCGGCTCCCGTGATCTCCTCGCTTGCCAAATGCGATGGCATTGTATAACAAATTTACATCTTTGTGACGCGGGGCGTCGCGGCATTTGCAGGGAGGAGTGATCCAGTGGTCAGCTTGGATTCGCCGATAACAATCGTCCGGCCGCATTTGATCGAGTTCGGCGTCGGCACGGCGGAGCGGCTCGGCAAGTGGGCAAGCGAGAAAGGCTATATCAGGGTTCTCGTCATTTCTGACGCCTTCAATGCGACGCGTGTCGATGCGCTGGCGCTCAAGGGTGAAGTCACGGTGTTTGCTGATGTGACACCCGAGCCGGATATCACCAATCTCGACAAAGTGCTGGCGGTGGCGAATGCGGCAGATGCTCAGCTCGTCGTCGGTTTCGGCGGCGGCAGCGCCATGGATCTTGCCAAGCTTGCCGCCGTGCTCGCCAGCTCGCCGCAGACGCTGCATGAGGTTGTCGGGCCGAACAAGGTCAGAGGGCCGCGACGCGTTGCGCTGGCGCAGGTGCCGACGACGTCGGGCACCGGCAGCGAGGCGGGCATCCGAGCCCTCGTCACCGATCCGAAGACGATGGCCAAGCTTGCTGTCGAGAGCATGCATATGTTGGCCGATATCGCTGTCGTCGACCCGGCGTTGACTTTCAGCGTGCCCGCACGCACGACCGCGGCGACGGGTGTCGATGCCATGGCGCATTGTGTTGAAGCCTTCACCAATCGCAAGGCGCATCCGATGATCGACCTCTACGCGATCGAGGGTACACGGTTGGTCGGAAAATATTTGGCCCGCGCCGTCAAGGACGGATCCGACGCAGAGGCGCGTGCAGGCCTGTCGCTAGCCTCGCTCTATGGCGGCTTCTGTCTTGGCCCGGTCAATACGGCCGGCGGTCACGCGCTCGCCTACCCGCTCGGTACGCGCTGGCATGTGGCGCATGGTGCGGCAAACGCCCTGATCTTTCCGCATGTTCTAGCGTTCAACACCCCGGCAGTTTCCGAGAAAACGCGTGCCATTATGGAGGCGCTTGGCCAAAAGACCTCCGACAGTGTCGAGTCCGTCTTTGACGCCGCTTTTTCCTTCTGCGCCGAACTCGGGATTGAAATGAAGCTCTCAGGCCTCGGCGTACCGGCAAGCGATCTGGACGCGATGGCCGACGATGCCTTTGCCATCCGTCGCCTGCTCGACAACAATCCGCGTGATCTTTCGCGCGCAGATATCCGCTCGATCTACGAAGCCGCCTTTTGAGGCTGGCTTCCATTCAAAGAGGACCGTGAGTGATGGACAGGAATGCGAAAGTCGCCGTAACGATCGGCGATCCGGCCGGCATCGGCCCCGAGGTGATCGTCAAGGCGCTTGCCACGATGCCGGAGCAAGAGCGGCGGGATTTCGTCATCGTCGGCAACACGCAAGCACTCGAGCGTGCCAACCGTAGCGCAGCGGCAGGTCTTTCCTTTGCGCCGGCAGATGCATCGGGTGCGGGCAAGATTGCCGTCGAGGAGGTGGAGCTTGGCGCGCCGCTGCCTGAGATCGGCAAGGTCAGCCCGGTCGCGGGCGATGCTTCCGTGCGATACATCAGCCGCGCCGTCGATCTTGCGATGTCTGGCAATGCTGATGTCATCGTCACCGCGCCGATCAACAAGGAAGCGATGAACCTTGCCGGTCATCACTATGACGGTCACACCGGCCTTCTGGCGCACCTTACCGGTTCGAAAAGCTCGTTCATGCTGCTCGCTTCGGAGCGGCTGAACACCATCCACGTCTCTACACACATTTCGCTCAAGGGGGCGATCGAGCGCGCCAAGACCGAGCGCGTGCTGGCAACGATCGAGGCGGGTCACAATCATTTCATGCGTCTTGGCAAGAAGGCGCGTATCGCGGTTGCCGGTCTCAACCCGCACTGCGGCGAGAACGGTCTGTTCGGCACCGAGGATATCGAATTCCTGGCGCCCGCCGTCGAGCTGGCGCAGGCAAAGGGCATCGATGTCGTGGGGCCAATCTCGGCCGACACCGTGTTTGCCCGAGCCTACAATGGGGCCTTCGATCTGGTGATCGCGCAGTATCACGACCAGGGCCACATCCCGATCAAGCTCATCGCCTTCGATACGGCCGTCAACGTCTCGCTCGGCTTGCCGATCGACCGTGTGTCTGTCGACCACGGCACGGCTTTCGACATCGCCGGCACGGGCAAGGCCAACCATGTGAACATGCTCTCGGCCATTGCCTATGCGCGGCTGATGGCGCGCTCCCCACGCCGACAGCCGGCGTAACGCCCGGAAAGCGCTCTGGATCGTCGACGGCGCAGTGTTGCGCCGCCTGCCGCTTTGCTCTTTGGAGGAGATGAGCGATGGAAAAGACTGTTGTCGTTCTCGGCGGCGAACTGGCGCCGGAAGGTCGTGCGCTTCTGGAAGATGCCGGGGCAAATGTCATTGCCACGCCGCCCTATATCGACCGGCAAGCCGTCATCGCAATAATGAGGGCCCACAAGCCGGATGCAGTCATCGTGCGCCTGCTCGCCGATCTTCTCGGGCCGGAGGAAATGCAGGTGGGCGGCAGGCTCCGGCATATCGCCAAGCACGGTGTCGGAACAAACGACATCGACGTGGACGCGGCCACAGCGCTCGGCATTCCGGTTTCTATGACGACAGGCAGCAATGGGCACTCGGTCGCCGAGCACGCGCTCGCGCTGATCATGGCGCTGGTCAAGGATCTGCCGCGTCAGGACGCGCTGATCCGCGACGGCATCTGGGACAAGAACCAGTACAAAGGGCGCGAGTTGCGCGGCCGGCGGCTCGGTCTTGTCGGTTTCGGTTTTATCGGCCAGACGGTTGCCAGGATAGCTGGCGCCATCGGCATGATCGTCTCGGCCTTCGATCCGCATACGCTGGACGGCGCCCTTCAAGATGGCGTCAGCCGCGAAACCGATCTGGATACGCTTCTTGCAAACTCCGACATCGTCAGCCTGCACTGCCCGTTGACGTCGGAGACGCAGAACCTGATCAACGCCCGCCGCATCGGGCTGATGAAGCAGGGCGCGTTCCTGATCAACACGGCGCGTGGCGAAGTCGTCGACGAGAAGGCGTTGATCGCGGCTCTTGAACATGGGCATCTCGCCGGTGCCGGGTTGGACAGTTTCGCCCTCGAACCGCCCGGCATCGACAATCCGCTATTTCAGCTGTCGAACACGCTGGTGACCCCGCATGTTGCAGGCGTCACGCTCGATGCGAAATGCGCCGTTTCGATCATGTCGGCCGAGAACGTGCTTGCGGCGCTCGATGGCAGGACGCTTGACCCCCGCTTTCTGGCGCGCTGACCGGTTTGGTGGCGAGACATCATGGAGATGAACATGGGCGAGGCACCCGATACCCGCTACGCACCGGATACGTTGCGCCAATTCGCGCAGGCGCTGTTTGCCACTGCCGGGCTCGAGGAGGAAAAGGCGGCCGCCGTTGCCCACTATCTCGTCGAAGCCGATCTGATGGGGCACACGACGCATGGCCTGGCATTGGCCGGCTGGTACCTGCAAAGCATTGCCGATGGCGTGATGAAGCGTGAGGGCGCGCCGGGTATCCTGTCCGATCGCGGCCCAGCCGTCGCCTGGTGTGGGCGACGCCTTCCCGGTGCATGGCTGACATCCGAGGCGGTCAAGCTCGCCTGCGAGCGCGCCGTCACCTATGGCACAGCGACGATCGCAATTGCCGACAGCCATCATATCGGTTGCCTTGCCGCCTATCTCACCATTGCAACCGATCGCGGCTATATGGTCAGCATTGCAAGCTCCAGCCCATCCGGTGCACAGGTCGCGCCCTTCGGGGGAAGAAAAGGCGTCTATACGCCCAACCCGGTCGCCCATGGCATTCCGACGCCCGGCGATCCGATCCTGATCGACATCAGCGCGTCGATCACGACGGTCAACATGGCGCAGCGGTTGGTCCGCGAAGGCCGACAGTATGAGCACGAGTGGCTGATGGATGAAAACGGCGAGGCGAGTCGCGATCCGCGGGTGATCGAACGCGGCGGCACGCTACTGCCGGTCGGAGGGCTTGATCATGGCCAGAAGGGCTATGGCATGGCACTTCATGTCGAAGCCTTCACGCAGGGTCTTGCTGGACTTGGCCGTGTGGATGACCTCAAGGGTACGAACGCGGCCGTCACGGTTCAGGTTTTCGATCCGGACGCCTTTGGTGGCCGAGATGCCTTTCTGCGGCAGACCGGCTGGCTCGCCGATGCCTGCCACAGCAATCCGCCGCGGCCCGGAGTTACGCGAGTTCGGCTGCCGGGAGAGAACGGCCTGGCGCTAAAGCGTGGCGCCCTTGTAGATGGAGTGGTGCTGCACCCTAACATCATGGCGTCTCTGGCGCCCCATGCCGAGCGACTCGGGGTTGCCATGCCCTAGCTCCGGGATGGTTCCTCCTATCCTGAACAAAAGCACGTGGAGAGCTCGATCGAACCGTTTCGATGGGCGCCGCCAGGCGGTAAGTGTTTACACAATGTAAACACTTAGAGGGATGAGGTGAGAAGCTTTGCAGTAAGCCTGACCGCAGCTCATTTGGAGCAAATGCTGACGCCCTACATCGCCGAGCGGCAAGTGGAAGCTGAACGCGACAATGCGGAGCGTGGGGATGGGCGCGGCAATGCTCCCACCAAGGAAGCCGTGGAGAACGCCTGGACGTCGTCTCGCAATTATTCCCGCTAACCATATTCCGAGAACCGACACTTGGCGCCGCCGATCGTCGGTTTTTTGTTTGTCCGGCGATCTCATCGAGCCGCAGTGAGCCGTTTGCTTCATGCACCATGATTTAGGATGCATCGACCTGGAGCAGAGAACCTTGCAAACCATCGACAACCCGTTCGGCACGAGGTTGTTACCCATGTCTTAGGTACGCTCTGTTACCTATGTCTTCGGTATGGACAAAGAAAAACTGGAGCGGGCGAAGGGATTTGAACCCTCGACCCCAACCTTGGCAAGGTTGTGCTCTACCCCTGAGCTACACCCGCTCAATCCGCATCGGTCCGGGGTAGTTGTGAGGACCGTGGGCGCCACCTTGCGGCGACGGGCGCTATATCGCCCAAACGATTTTCAAATGCAACAGGGAAATGACGGAAATTCGAAGAAAAATTCTCGAACCTCGTTTGAAGTCATCGGAAGCGCCGCAAATGCAGGGTAAAGCGTCAACTCCGGGCGTTGCAAAAGACGGTGGCGGGACGTAATCAGGCACCCTATCGCTCCTCCCGACCGCATGGATTTTACGATGACCGACGCGACGCCGAAGACCAGAGATGACCTTTTTGCCTTTCTCGATGGTCTGGATATCAAGCACAGCACCAAAAGCCATGCACCTGTTTTCACGGTTGCCGAATCGGTCGCGCTGCGTGACGAGATTCCTGGCGGCCATACGAAAAATCTCTTCGTCAAAGACAAGAAGGATCAGTTCTTCCTGCTGACGGTGGAGGAGAACGCGGCGGTGGATCTGAAAACGGTGCACACGCTGATCGGCGCCGCCAGCAAGGTCTCGTTCGGAAAGCCGGAAAAGCTGATGGAGTATCTCGGTGTCGTCCCCGGGGCTGTCACGGCTTTTGGGGCCATCAATGATACGGGTGGAAACGTAACGTTCGTTCTTGATGCCGATCTGATGGAAGACGCGATCATCAATTGCCATCCGCTGTCCAATGATGCCACGACATCGATCGCAAGCAGCGATCTTATTCGCTTTATAGAAGCGACGGGGCATAAGCCGCTTGTCTTGAAAGTGACGTCCTGACATACGATTTTAGCGCTAGAAAAGCCGGCTGACCGGCACGGCGGGAGATATCCATGAGCGGCAACGACAATCCTTACAGCAATTCCATTGGCCAGATGACGGCAACTGCAAATTATGGAGCGGCCCCAGCCCCCGGTGCGGGCGGTTACATCAAGGATACGACGACCGCGAATTTTACAAAGGATGTCATCGAGGAATCGCGCAACCAGCCGGTTCTCGTCGATTTCTGGGCACCCTGGTGTGGGCCCTGCAAGCAACTGACCCCAGTGCTCGAAAAGGTCGTCAATGAAGCGCAAGGGCGCGTCAAGCTGGTCAAGATGAACATCGACGACCACCCCTCGATCGCCGGGCAGCTCGGCATCCAGTCGATTCCGGCCGTGATCGCCTTCGTCGGCGGTCGCCCTGCCGATGGCTTCATGGGCGCTGTGCCGGAGAGCCAGATCAATCAGTTCATCGATCGTATCGCCGGTCCGGCCGGCGCCGACCAGGCGGCCGAAATCGAAGGTGTCCTCAAGGAGGCTGACGAGCTGTTGGCATCCGGCGACATCAACGGCGCCGCCCAGCTTTACGGCGCCGTCATGCAGGCCGATCCCGAGAATGCCAAGGCGTTGGCGGGAATGGCGGAATGCATGATTGCCGCAAACCAGCATGAGCGTGCGCGTGAGGCGCTGACAGAATTGCCGGAGGAAATGGCGAAGGACCCGGCAATCCAGGCCGTGTCGAAGAAGCTCGATCAGATTGAGGAAGCGCGCAAGCTCGGTGATCCCGTTGCTTTGGAGCAGGATTTGGCGCGAAATCCGGACGATCACGAAGCCCGGCTGAAACTTGCCAAGATCCGCAACGTCGAGGGTCGGCGCGAAGAATCGGCAGAGCATCTGCTTTACATCATGCGCAAGGACCGGGCTTTCGACGACGATGGCGCACGCCGTCAGCTCTTGCAGTTCTTTGATGTCTGGGGCTTCAAGGATCCTGTTACGGTCTCGGCGCGGCGCAAGCTCTCCGCCATGCTGTTTTCATAATTCGGACTTCAAGTTTCGACCCGCCGCCCTTGTGTTTTTGGAGGCGGGCCCCACATTTCCGTTTGTGCGGGCGCATCGTGTCGCGCCCGCTGGCAATGCAGGACCAGTCTCTATGCAAGTGGGGAATGCACGATATTTGAAGCCCGGTGATCTGCCTGATACGATCGCGGTCTTTCCGCTTGGCGGCGCTCTGCTGCTGCCGACAGGGCAGTTGCCCCTCAATATTTTCGAGCCGCGCTATCTTGCCATGTTCGATGCCGCTTTGTCAGGCAATCGACTGATCGGGATGGTCCAGCCCGCACTGGGCGACCAGGAAGGGCCGGGGGAGGCTCATCTGGCCCCGGTTGGCTGCCTTGGGCGCATTACCTCGTTCGCCGAAACGGGTGATGGTCGCTACATCGTTTCCCTCACCGGCATCTGCCGTTTCCGCCTGCTTGAGGAAAAGGAAACGCATCATCCTTTCCGAACCTTCCGCATCGCGCCCTTCATCGCCGATCTTTCCGCACGCGACGAGGAGGATGCGGTTGATCGGGCCGCGCTTCTAGCCGCCTTCAAGGCTTATCTTGACGCAAACAAGCTCGAGGCGGATTGGGAAAGCGTCGAGCGCGCCAGTAACCTGACGCTCGTCAATTCGCTGGCGATGATGTCGCCGTTCGGACCGGCTGAGAAACAGGCACTCCTGGAGGCTCCCGATCTGAAAACGCGGGCGGAAACGCTGATCGCGATCACAGAGATCGTGCTGGCGCGTGTCTTCGGTGACTCGGACACGGTTCTGCAGTAGAATCATCTTATGGATGAAAAGCTAAGCCGTGTTGACCCGAAGCTTCTGGAATTGCTGGTATGCCCCCTGACCAAAGGGCGGCTCACCTATGACAGGGAGCATAATGAACTCGTCTCGGAGAAGGCGCGCCTCGCCTATCCGATCCGTGATGGCATTCCGATCATGCTCGTCTCAGAGGCGCGCGGGCTGGACGACTGACTAAATTGTCTGCCCTGCCAGCAGGCGGGGATTGTCCCTGGCGGTGGTGCCGGCAGCCTGTCCGATGAAGAACGATTTGAGGCCGGGGAGGCGATCCACGATACCCAGACCGATATCGCGAGCGATGCGCAGCGGCGCCATGTCGTTCGAAAAGAGCCGGTTCAGCACGTCCGTAGTGACGCCCATGCGGAAGGTGTCGAAGCGGCGCCATGCCTGATAGCGCTCGAGAATGTTGATCGAGCCGATATCAAGGCCAAGCCGGTCGGCTTCGACGACGGTTTCGGCGAGCGCGGCGACATCCTTGAAGCCGAGGTTCAGGCCCTGACCCGAAATCGGGTGAATGCCGTGCGCAGCGTCGCCGGCGAGCGCCACGCGCGGCGCCACGAAAGCCCGCGCAAGCGTCAGCCCAAGCGGGAAGGCACGCTTCTCGCCGACAACCCTCAAGGTACCGAGCTTGTGACCGAAGCGGCGCTCCAACTCTTCCTCAAAGATGAGTTCGTCGGATGTGACGAGACGGTTGGCTTCAGGTGTCGGCTCCGTCCAGACGAGCGAGGAGCGGTTCCCTTTCAGCGGCAGGATGGCAAAAGGTCCAGACGGAAGGAAATGCTCTTCCGCACATCCATGATGCGGACGCTCATGCTCGACCGTCGTGACGATCCCCGACTGGCCGTAGTCCCAAGAGACTGTCTTGATGCCTGCCAGATCCCGCAGGTGTGAGCGGATGCCGTCGCAGGCGACGACGAGCCGGGCTTCCTGCACACTGCCATCCGAGGCCGTAACCGTTGCATGCGTATCGGCAATGGAAAGCCCGGTCGCGCCAAAGCCATGATGAATTTCGATGCCAAGCCGTTCGCATGCTCCTCGAAGTGCTCGAACAAGTGCGACATTCGAAATCATGTGCGCGAAAGGCCGTCCATCCTCCACTTCGCCATCAAAGGTCAGGAAGACCGGGCGTACGGGATCGGCTGTCTTCGAATCGGTAACGATCATCTTGGTGATCGGCTGCGCGTCGGCCTCTATCTCGTCCCAGATGCCGAAAACCTCAAGCATTCTGGCCGCGGCGGCGATAATGGCCGAGGCGCGCATGTCCTTCTGCCAGACGCCCGCCGGCGCTGCTTCAACGACGGCGACGTCGAGATGAGGCGCCGCCTGCTTGACCGCTACAGCCGCGGAAAGCCCGACATAACCCGCGCCTACAACCAGCATGTCCCGCATGGAGTTCCGCTCCGTTTCTTGTGAATATCGTATTGATCTATATAGATCATCGCTGCCGCACTTCCTACCGTCCGGAGCTATACAAAATGACGCGTGACACCGAAAAACCGACTGCGATGGAGACCCTGCTTTCCACGCTGGATCTTGAATCGATCGAAGTCGACATCTTTCGCGGGCGCAGCCCGCAGGTTGGCTGGCAGCGTGTTTTCGGCGGTCAGGTCATCGCCCAGGCATTGATGGCCGCACAGCGTACGGTGGAGCGCGACCGAACCGTGCATTCGCTGCACGCCTATTTCATGCGCCCCGGCGATCCTTCGGTGCCGATCGTCTATCAGGTGGAGCGGATTCGCGATGGGTCGAGTTTCAATACACGCCGGGCTGTGGCCATCCAGCATGGAAAGGCGATTTTCGCCCTATCTTGTTCGTTCCAGATCGAGGAACCCGGCTTCGATCATCAGATCGCCATGCCTGAGGTGCCTGTTCCCGAGAAGCTGCTCGATGAACAGCAGATTGCGGCGCAATTCCTCGCCAACGCGCCGGCCCCGATTCGCAAATACTGGGAGCGCGAACGGCCGATCGAAATCCGGCCGATATCGCTCACGCACTATTTCTCGGACAAGAAGCTTGATCCGGTGCAGCATGTCTGGGTTCGGGCAACAGGGCCGGTTCCCGACGATCGGTACTATCAGGCTGCCATTCTTGCCTATCTGTCCGATATGACCCTGCTCGATACCTCGCTCCATCCGCATGGGACGTCGATCTTCAACCAGACGATCCAGGTCGCCAGCCTCGATCATTCCATGTGGTTCCATCGGCCCACAAAACTCGACGATTGGCTTCTTTATACGCAGGACAGCCCCTCGGCCTCGGGCGCGAGGGGCTTGACCCGCGGTAGTCTGTTTACGAGAGACGGTGTCCTGATTGCGTCTGTGGCGCAGGAGGGACTGATTCGCAAAAGGGCAAATGAATAAATTATAGGCATATTTATTCATTTGGATATTTTCTGAGCGATTATTGGGCAATCATTTGCCTGTTTATTGGCGTCAATTTATATAACTTTTATTTTTCAATGAGTTAGTTTCCCGTCTCGAATCTGGCACGCCCTTTGAATGTATATCCGCAGTCGCTGTTCGGGAACGTCAGTGGCAAGGAGAGTCGGCTCCGCGCCGAGGGTAACGAAGGATGGAAAACCAGATGAAAATTGTGATGGCCATTATCAAGCCGTTCAAGCTGGATGAGGTGCGCGAAGCCCTCACGGCGATCGGCATTCAGGGCCTGACCGTGACCGAAGTGAAGGGCTACGGGCGCCAGAAGGGGCATACTGAGATTTACCGCGGCACCGAATACGCGGTCAGCTTCCTGCCGAAGCTCAAGATCGAGATCGCGGTTGCCTCCGAACTCGTCGACAAGGCCGTTGAGGCTATCGCGTCATCCGCCAAGACCGGCCAGATCGGCGATGGCAAGATCTTCGTCTATTCGATCGACCATGCCGTGCGCATCCGTACCGGCGAAACCGACACAGAAGCGCTGTAAGAGCGGCAGAGCAAGGGAGCCTCTTTCAATGTCAATTTCGAAGTTTTCTTCCACATATACGCGGCTTGCTGCTGCGTCGGCTGCGCTGCTCGCGCCGATCGCTGCCTTCGCGCAGGATGCCGCCACGACGGCTGCGCCTGCTGCCGCCGCTGCCGCTCCTGCGATGACGGTCGACAAGGGTGACAATACCTGGATGCTGATTTCCACGGTTCTCGTCCTCTTGATGACGATCCCGGGTCTTGCCCTCTTCTACGGCGGTCTCGTTCGCGCCAAGAACATGCTCTCGGTTCTCATGCAGGTCTTCATGATCACGGCCGTGGTCATGATCATCTGGGTTACCTACGGCTATTCGCTGGCCTTCACCGATGGCGGTTCGCTCAACAGCTTCGTCGGCGGCTTCTCGAAGGCCTTCCTCGCGGGTGTCGATACGACCACCGTGTCCGAGACCTTCACGAAGGGCGTTGCGATTCCAGAGCTGACCTTCGTCTGCTTCCAGATGACTTTCGCCTGCATCACGCCGGCCCTGATCGTTGGCGCCTTTGCCGAGCGCATCAAGTTCTCGGCTGTCATGCTCTTCGTCATCCTCTGGGTCACGTTCGTCTACTTCCCGATGGCACACATGGTCTGGTTCTGGGGCGGTCCGAGCTCCTACACCTCTCCGTCGGGTCTGATCTTCTCCTACGGCGCGCTTGACTTCGCCGGCGGCACGGTCGTCCACATCAATGCCGGTATTGCCGGTCTGATCGGCGCCATCATGCTTGGCAAGCGGACGGGCTATAAGAAGGAAATCATGGCTCCGCACTCCATGACCCTCACCATGGTCGGTGCTTCGCTTCTGTGGGTTGGCTGGTTCGGCTTCAACGCCGGCTCTAACCTCGAAGCCAACGCCTATGCTTCGCTCGCGATGATCAACACTTTCGTCGCAACGGCCGCCGCTGCTGTATCCTGGTGCCTCGTTGAAAACTTCGCACGCGGCAAGGCTTCGATGCTCGGTGCAGCTTCGGGTGCCGTCGCCGGTCTCGTTGCCGTCACCCCGGCAGCTGGGTTCGCCGGGCCGATGGGTTCGATCGTTCTCGGCCTCATCGTTTCGCCGGTCTGCTACTTCTTCGTGGATGTCGTCAAGAACAAGTTCAACTACGACGACTCGCTCGACGTCTTCGGCGTTCATTGCATCGGCGGGATTCTCGGCGCTATCGGCACCGGTATCCTGGTCAACCCCGCGCTCGGTGGTGCGGGCATCGTCGACTATTCCACGGCTGATTTCGCGGCGGGCTATCCGGGTACTGCAACCCAGGTTCTCGCTCAGCTGAAGGCAGTTTTGACGACGATCGTATGGTCGGGCGTCGGCTCCGCGATCCTCTACAAGATCGTCGATGTCGTCATCGGTCTACGCGTCTCCGTCGAAGCCGAGCGCGAAGGTCTCGACCTCGCAACCCACGGCGAAGCAGCCTACCATTCGTAATCAAGGCATTGCGGCGCCTGCGCAAGCAGGCGCCGCTGAACAGCCCGTCGCGGCCTATTCATCCGAACAGGCCGCTCTTGGCCCGGACCTCCACAGGTTCGGGCTTTTTTATTTTCCGGTGCAAGATGTGGGGACGGCATGGTTAACACCGCTTTAACCGTCCTCTGATTAGGTGGGGCGAAGGTACTGAGCGCAGACGCTTGGCGATTCGCACGCTCTCACGCATTGGACGGGTACACACATGGCAAGAAGCACATCGCCAGCAATGGATGGCCGGCCGGACCGTTTTTCCCTTTCGGGTTTCATGTTCCGGCAGGCGCAGACGCTTTTTGGCTTCGCGATCTTCCTGCTGCTTGCATTGGCAGTCGCAGCGCTCGCGACCTGGAACGTCGCGGACCCAAGCTATTCCTATGCGACCGGGAACGAACCGAGCAATATTCTGGGCTACGGCGGCGCCGCTTTCGCCGACATCGCCATGCAGTTCTTCGGTCTTGCCAGTGTCGTCGCGCTGCTGCCCGTCGTCGCTTGGGCTCTCGCATTGATCTCCGGCCGCCGTTTCAGTCGTATTCCGGCGCGAGCTGCGGCATGGGGCCTCGGCTCCGTGCTCTCCTCCGCCGTCATCGGTTGCTTTCCGCCGCCGCTCACTTGGCCGATCCCCAACGGCATCGGCGGCGTCATCGGCGATATGATCCTGCGGTTTCCGGCGCTGTTTGTTGGCGCCTATCCGACCGGCGCATTTGCGACCGCGGTCGGCTGCGTGTTTGCTGTCCCGACGGTGTGGATGATGCTGTTTGCCGCCGGTCTCGTCGGTCGCAGCGAGGATGAAGAGGACGAGGCTGAGGCGGAATACGCAAACACGCGCTCCAAGCTGCGCTCGGTGGGCGACGAGGACGAAGACGACGATGACGGCGGCTGGCTTGCCTTCGGTGCGCTGACGCACGCCTGGTATATGAGCCAGGCGCGCATGCGCCGCCTGCTCGGCATGGGTCCGCGCAAGCGGCGGCAGGAGGATTTCGAGTCGCCCTACGACTTCAATGATGACGAGTTCGGCAAGCTGAACGAGCCGGTTCGCGCCAAGACGCCGGCCGGGCGCGGAGAACGCATGGAGCCATCGATGGACCCACGCGCTGCTTCGCAGCGTCGCGTCGTTTCTGCGCCCTCCATTTCGCTCAATGATGACGACGAGGACGTCGATCTGCCGTTCGACGACATGCCGCCGCGGCCCGCCGATATCTTGCCTGATGACGACGACTGGATGATACGCGCGCCGGCCAAGTCTACTGGCGGGCGCCCGGAGCCGCGCGTCGTGCAGCCTGCGGCGCGGCCGAAGCCTGGTGCCCGCGTCGAACGCGAGCAGCAGGGGTCGTTCATTCGTCCCGAAGGCTTCCAGCTTCCGTCGATGCACCTGCTTGCCGAACCGAAGAATGTTGTGCGGGATTCGACGCTGTCCGCTGATGCGCTGGAACAGAATGCGCGTATGCTCGAAGGCGTGCTCGAGGATTTCGGCGTCAAGGGCGAGATCATCCATGTTCGTCCGGGTCCCGTCGTGACGCTTTACGAACTGGAGCCTGCTCCCGGCATCAAGTCGTCCCGCGTCATTGGCCTTGCCGACGACATTGCCCGTTCGATGAGCGCGATCGCCGCCCGCGTCGCCGTCGTGCCGGGCCGCAACGCCATCGGTATCGAGCTGCCGAATTCGACGCGCGAAACGGTCTATCTGCGCGAACTGATCGCATCGCGGGACTTCGAAGGCTCGAAGGCGAAGCTCGCCATGGCGCTCGGAAAGACCATTGGCGGTGAGGCTGTCATCGCGGATCTGGCAAAGATGCCGCACCTGCTGGTGGCTGGTACGACCGGCTCCGGTAAGTCGGTTGCCATCAACACGATGATCCTGTCTCTGCTCTACCGTATGACGCCCGAGCAGTGCCGTTTGATCATGATCGATCCGAAGATGCTGGAATTGTCCGTCTATGACGGCATTCCGCATCTTCTCTCGCCTGTGGTGACGGATCCCAAGAAGGCCGTTGTTGCGCTCAAGTGGACCGTCCGCGAGATGGAAGAGCGCTACAAGAAAATGTCGAAGATCGGCGTCCGCAACATCGATGGCTTCAACAGCCGCGTCGAACAGGCGCTTGCCAAGGGTGAAGTGATCTCGCGCACCGTGCAGACGGGCTTCGACCGCCATACCGGCGAGGCGATGTACGAGACGGAGGAATTCGACCTGCAGCCGATGCCTTACATCGTCGTCATCATCGACGAGATGGCAGACCTGATGATGGTCGCCGGCAAGGACATCGAAGGCGCGGTGCAGCGCCTGGCGCAGATGGCGCGCGCGGCCGGCATCCATGTCATCATGGCCACGCAGCGTCCGTCCGTCGACGTCATCACCGGCACCATCAAGGCGAACTTCCCGACGCGCATCTCCTTCCAGGTAACATCGAAGATCGACAGCCGCACCATTCTCGGTGAACAAGGTGCGGAGCAACTGCTCGGCATGGGTGATATGCTCTATATGGCCGGTGGCGGACGCATCCAACGTGTCCATGGCCCGTTTGTTGCCGATATGGAAGTGGAAGAGATCGTCTCCTATCTGAAGACGCAAGGTGCACCGCAGTACCTCGACGCCATCACGGCTGATGACGACGAAGATGGCGACTACGGCGGCGGTCCGGCCGGAACGTCCAATCTCTCCGATTCCGACGATCCCTACGATCAGGCCGTCGCGATTGTTCTGCGTGACGGAAAGGCGTCAACGTCGTATATTCAGCGCAGACTTGGCATTGGGTACAACCGCGCCGCATCACTGATCGAGCGGATGGAGCAGGAAGGCATCATCGGTCCCGCCAATCATGCTGGAAAACGCGAGATTCTGGTTCCGACCGAAGGCGATATTCTCGACCGCTGAAGCCGGCAGCAATTGAATGACGCCGGCTTCACGGAAACCTGATTGCCTCGAAACCGTTAGTTTATGCAGGTCTGCGAACTACGCCATGAAGGCGCCGCGTTTCCGCAGCATTCAAATTGCATAAAGGAGACATAGATGAACAACTCCGATTCCATCGTGGACCGCATCTCGCTGACCCGGCGCCATCTTTTGGGTACGCTGGCGGTCGCTGCGGCATCTGCAATTCCAATTGCTGCCTATGCCCAGGCGGCATCCGCTGCTTCCAACAACGCTACAGCACAGGCGATCGCGGACCACTTCTCGAGTGTCGGCACGATGCAGGGCGAATTCGTTCAATTCGGCCCGCGCGGCGAGCAGACGGGTGGGAAGTTCTACATCCAGCGCCCCGGCAAGCTGCGCTTCAACTATGACAACCCGTCACCGATCCGTGTCATCGCGGACGGGAAGAACGTCGCTGTCGGAAACATGAAGCTCAAGACCTGGGATCTCTATCCGCTCTCCAAGACGCCGCTCAGCCTGTTGTTGGCGCAGCGTATCGATTTGTCGGCCGGTTCGGTGAAGAGCGTCAAGCAGGAGTCCGACCTGACGACGATCGCCCTCGGCAACAACACGGTTTTCGGTAACTCGACGATTACGATGATGTTCGATCCGAAGACCTATGATCTTCGCCAGTGGACGATCACCGACAACCAGGGCAAGGATACGTCGGTAATGGTCTTCAACGTCAAGACCGGCGTCCAGTTCGACGACAAGGTGTTCAGGGTGCCGTACGAAGTGATCCCGGGAACGGCCGCTTACCGCGACTAATCTTGCTGTTTACAGACGAAACACCCTGCCATTCCGCGGGGCGTTTTTCTTTGCGCATCCGTTCCATCGACGCAGCCTATGCTCTAAAGCCAGTTCATCTGGTTTTGAAAGGCAATCGAATGGGCTTCTCGGTCACTACTTGGAATATCAATTCTCTGCGGCTGCGCATGCCGATCGTCGAGCAATTCGTCCTCAAGCACAAGCCTGACATCCTCTGCCTCCAGGAAACCAAGGTTCCGAACGACCTGTTTCCTGCCTCGCCGCTGCGCGCGATGGGCTACGAACACATCATCATCCATGGCCAGAAGGGCTATCATGGCGTTGCCATCGCCTCGCGCTTTCCACTGGTCGAGGACCACCGCCAGGACTACTGCAGCGTCGGCGACGCGCGACACATCTCGGCCGTCTTCGAGCGCGGTGGCCGGCGCATTCGCCTGCATAATTTCTACGTACCAGCCGGCGGCGACGAACCGGATCGGACGATCAATCCGAAGTTCGGGCACAAGCTTGATTTCGTCGAGGAAATGAAACAACTCAAGGCAAATGGCGAGGCGAACACCTCGGCAATCCTTGTCGGCGACCTTAACATCGCCCCCCTCGAGCACGACGTCTGGTCACACAAGCAGCTGCTCAAGATTGTCAGCCACACGCCTGTGGAGACCGAAGGTCTTCTCGAGGTGATGCAACGTGGCGCCTGGCTCGACTTGATGCGGCAGCACATCCCAGAAAACGAAAAGCTCTATACATGGTGGAGCTATCGCGCCAAGGACTGGGAAGCGGCCGATCGTGGCCGCCGCCTTGACCATATCTGGAGCTCAAAGGACCTTGGACCGCACCTGCAGCGCATCGATATCCTGAAGGAAGCACGCGGCTGGGAACGGCCGTCCGACCATGTGCCGGTCACGGCGCATTTCGATCTCTGATCTGTCAGGTGAAGCGGTGCAGTTGGGCCGCGGCTTTGGCCGCGAGCTCGGCGATGTTGTCGCGGATGCGGCTCTCGATCAGCCGGGCAGCATCCGGATATTCCTCGATCAGCCGATGGAAGAGCGAGCGGGTGATACGGATGATGCTGGTGTCTTCCGTCGCAACAGCGGTAAACTTGCGCTCGACCAGGGTGATCAGCGCAAGTTCGGATAGAAGCGTGCCGGGCCCGACCGTGCTCTGGATTTCGGGCTGACCATCGCGGCCGATCCGGCTGAGCTCCACGCCCCCACTGAGGATGACATAGGCGCTTTCCGCCGGCGAGCCTTCGCGAAAGAGCATCTGGCCGGCTGAAATGACGCGTCGATCCGCACCAAAGGCGATCAGCCGCAGCTGATCCTCGGACATGCCGTGGAACAGCGGCAGCTGCGACAACAGTCGAATGTCATCGTTTAGTGCCATCTTACGGTATGATCTTGTAGCCGCCGTTTTCCGTCACCAGAATTTCGGCATTGGAGGGATCGCGTTCGATCTTCTGGCGCAGACGATAGACATGGGTTTCCAGCGTATGCGTCGTCACGCCGGAATTGTAACCCCATACCTCTTCCAGCAGCACGTCGCGGGTGACGACCCTCTGCTCAGCGCGGTAGAGATAGCGAATGATCGCCGCTTCCTTTTCGGTCAGGCGGATCTTTTGGCCGCTGTCCATGGTAAGGAGCTTCTGGCTCGGCTTGAAGACGTAGGGGCCGACATTGAAGGTGGCGTCCTCGCTCTGCTCGTGCTGGCGCAGCTGAACGCGGATGCGCGCAAGCAGAACTGCAAAGCGGAAGGGCTTGGTCACGTAGTCGTTGGCACCTGCTTCCAGGCCAAGGATCGTATCGGAATCCGTGTCATGGCCGGTCAGCATGATGATCGGGGCTTTTAGTCCGCCCTTGCGCAACAGCTTCACAGCCTCGCGGCCGTCCATATCGGGCAGGCCCACATCCATGATCAGCAGATCGATCGGCGTGGATCGCGCGCGCTCGACACCCTTGGCCGCCGTCATTTCCTGAAGGACCGTGAACTCGTCGTAGAGAGAAAGCTGCTCCGTGAGCGTCTCCCGGAGGTCGTCATCATCATCCACCAAGAGAATGGTGCGTGCGGTCATGCGGCTCTATCCCTCGCCTTCGGTCCCGTTAGTCCTACGCCAATTTTCCACCATTGGCAAAGATCGGGCGACCAAGCTGTTGTCGTATACGATGCTATGTGATTTCAATCGTGATCCTAGCAATGGCCAACACATGTGAGAAAAATGGAGAAAACAAGGCGCTCGAGGCGGATAAAGTCGATGACCCTTCTCGTTCGTCCTGCACCGGGCAAAAAAAGTCGGGCTCTGGTCCAGCTCGGCACGATTACGGTGCCCGCCGCAATCGGTCGTTCAGGCCGAACGGTTCTCAAGCGCGAGGGAGATGGTGCCACCCCCATAGCCTCGATGAAGCTGATTTCCGGCTTCCGCCGCGGTGAGCGGCCCGTGCGCCTTGAGACGCCGCTCGCGATTCGTCGCATCAGCGAGGAAATGCTCTGGTGTGACCAGCCCGAGAATGCGAATTACAATAGGCTCGTCAAAGCGCCGTTTCGACCGAGCCACGAGGAAATGATGCGCAAGGACGGGCTGTACGATGTCTGTCTCGTCATGGACTGGAACATCACTTCGCGCGCGCGAAATCGCGGCTCGGCAATCTTCTTCCATTTGATCAAACCGGGCTACGAGCCGACCGCGGGATGCGTGGCCGTTCATCCGCGCGATATGCGGCGTCTTCTTCCCTTCATGCGCAAGGGCACGACCGTACGCGTTCTTTGATGTGCGGGGGTGATAAACCAGCCGAGCTGACCTATATGCCTTTTCGACCGGCGCGAGGGCTGAAATGCGCGCAGGGAAGTCCGCAAAGGCTGCGGGTTCAACTACGCCCCGTCCAATTCTTCAAACTTCCGGAGATATATTGTGGCACAACAACCCATCATCACTTTCCATGACGGACATTCCATTCCCCAGGTCGGTCTCGGCGTGTGGCAGACACCCCAGGAGATTGCAGCACCGACGGTCCGCACGGCCATTGCCGCCGGCTATCGTCACATCGATACGGCTTCCGGCTACGACAACGAGGAAGGCGTCGGCGAGGGCATCCGCTCGTCCGGCCTAGATCGCAAGGACATTTTCGTTACCACCAAGCTCCGCAACACAGACCAGGGCTACGACGCGACCATGCGCGCGTTCGAGGGCAGCCTGAAGAAGCTCGGTACGGATTATGTCGATCTCTACCTCATCCACTGGCCATCGCCGCACCGCGGGCTGTATCGCGAAACCTGGAAGGCCTTCGTGAAGATCAGGGAAGAAGGCCGCGCCCGTTCCATCGGTGTTTCGAACTTCTATCCCGATCATCTGGAGCAGATCATCGGCGACACAGGCGTCGTTCCTGTTATCAACCAGATCGAGCTGCATCCGGATTTCCAGCAGAAGGCGGCGCAGGAAGCACACAAGAAGCTGAACATCGTCACCGAATCCTGGAGCCCGCTCGGTCAGGGCAAGTTGGTTGCCGATGCAACGATTGGCGAGATCGCCAAGAAGCACGGAAAGACGCCTGCGCAGGTCATCATCCGCTGGCATATCGATGGCGGCCTTGTCGTCATTCCGAAGTCGGTGACGCCATCGCGGATCGAGGAGAATTTCAAGGTATTCGATTTCAAGCTCGATGCGGCCGACATGGCGGCGATTGCCACGCTCGACGACAAGAGCGCCCGCATGGGGCCTGATCCCTACACCGCTAACTTTTGATCTAAACTTTGCTCTCCCTTCTCTCCATGTCAGAGGAGGGAGACGCAGCTTTCGCTTAGGCGAGCGAGCGCGGCGTGACGAACCGTTCCAGCGTGCCGCTTTTTGGCTTCAGCTGTTTCCAGCGATCGACATCGAAGTCGATCACCGCAAGGGCGGCCGTCGGGAATTTCTGCCTGATGCCAGAACATGCCTCCGGATCGCCAGCGCCGATCAGGCCATCAGCAAGATCCTGAAAGCCAGGATTGTGCCCTATCAGCATAAGCGTCCGAACCGATGGATCGATCGACTTTATGACCGTCGCGATTTTGGCCGCGGAGGCTTCGTACAAGTCTACGGTATCCTGTTTTGCAATTGAGGATGGAAGCTTTTTGGCGATGAGCTCCCAAGTCTGTTGGGTGCGGCGAGCTGATGACACCAGTACAAGATCAGGAGTAAGCCTTTCACGGGCAAGATAGCGCCCCATCAGCGGGGCTGCCTTCTCTCCGCGACCCGCAAGCGGACGGTCGTGGTCGGCAACGTCTGCCGGCCATGCGGATTTGGCGTGACGAAGAAGGAGGAGGCGCCGTTTGGCGGTCGACTTTGCGGCGTTCATGTTGCCCATCCGAAACGTGCTCAGGGTTCGAACGCCGCTATTGTCTCACCGAATGCGTCCGGTGTCTGCTGAGATAGCCTCCCCTCGTTTCCGAAGGGAGGCTTCCTGTCTTAGTTCCACTCGCGAATATCGACGAAATGGCCGGCGATCGCGGCAGCGGCAGCCATCGCTGGAGAGACCAGGTGCGTGCGGCCCTTGAAGCCCTGGCGGCCTTCGAAGTTGCGGTTCGAGGTCGAGGCGCAACGTTCGCCGGGCTTCAGACGGTCGTCGTTCATGGCAAGGCACATGGAGCAGCCAGGCTCGCGCCAGTCGAAGCCAGCGGCCTTGAAGATCTTGTCGAGGCCTTCCTGCTCTGCCTGCTCCTTCACCAGGCCGGAGCCCGGAACGATCATGGCATTGACGGTCGAGGCAACGGTCTTGCCTTCGACGACCTTGGCTACGGCGCGCAGGTCCTCGATACGGCCGTTGGTGCAGGAACCGATGAAGACGCGGTCGATGTTGATCTCGGTGATCGGGGTGCCGGGCTTCAGGCCCATGTAGTCAAGCGCCCGCCACTTGGAGGCGCGCTTCGTCTCTTCCGGGATTTCGTCCGGGTTCGGAACGACGCCCTGAACGGAGATGACGTCCTCCGGAGAGGAGCCCCAGGACACGATCGGGGGCAGTTCGGCGGCGTTGAGCTTTACAACGCGGTCGAAATGCGCGCCCTCATCCGACTTCAGGGTCTTCCAGTAAGCGATTGCCTGTTCCAGCGCCTCGCCTTTCGGCGCACGCGGCTTGCCCTTGATGTATTCGAAGGTGGTATCATCAGGCGCGATCAGGCCGGCGCGGGCGCCGCCTTCGATCGACATGTTGCAGATCGTCATCCGGCCTTCCATCGACAGCGCGCGAATGGCTTCGCCGGCATACTCGATAACGTAGCCGGTGCCGCCGGCGGTGCCGATTTCGCCGATGATGGCGAGCACGATATCCTTGGCGGTGACGCCAGCCGGCAGCACGCCGTCGACCTGCACCAGCATGTTCTTTGCCTTCTTCTGGATCAGCGTCTGGGTCGCGAGCACGTGCTCGACCTCAGACGTGCCGATGCCATGGGCGAGTGAGCCGAAGGCACCGTGCGTCGAGGTGTGGCTGTCGCCGCAGACGATCGTCATGCCAGGCAGCGTGAAGCCCTGCTCCGGTCCGATGATGTGGACGATGCCCTGACGCTTGTCGTTCTCCGAGTAGTACTCGACATTGAACTCGGCAGCGTTGATGGCGAGCTGCTCGACCTGGATACGGCTCTCCTCGTTCTTGATGCCGAGATGACGATCGGGCGAGGTCGGGACGTTGTGGTCGACGACAGCCAACGTCTTCTCAGGCGCGCGGACTTTGCGGCCGGTCATGCGCAGGCCTTCGAAAGCCTGCGGCGAAGTGACTTCATGGACCAGGTGGCGGTCGATGTAGAGAAGACAGGTGCCGTCGTCCTGCTGATCGACCAGGTGGTCGTCCCAGATCTTGTCGTAAAGGGTACGCGGTGCGCTCATGGCGGTAGGTCCGTTCTTGGATGCGTATGGAGAAATGGAGCTGGTGGCGGTGAGGTCCGCCGGGCCGTCGTTCGATCAACGAAGTCGGCTGTTGAGTGCACCGGAAACGGCCGCAAAGAAGCGTGCCGGCAGGCGGTAATGATCCTGCAGCACGAAAATATGCGCCCCAATGCAACTGAACTTGGATTCCATGCGCTGTCACATACCAATTTTTCGCGACGGCGGCAATTCGAATCATTCGGACGCTAGCGCCGGTCCTTCCCGCGCATGCGCTTCTCCACTTGCCTCAACGCAAGCGACAAACCGATTGTCAGGATGAGGTAGATATAGGTGACGATCGAATAGGTTTCAAAGAAGCGAAACGAGCCGGAGGCGTAGATCTTGCCCATCTGCGTGATGTCCGAGACGCCTAGCACCGAGACCAGCGAACTGTCCTTGACCATGGCGACGAAATCGTTCGACAGCGGCGGAAAGATCACCTTGATCGCCTGCGGGAAGACGACGAAGCG
Source organism: Rhizobium sp. BK060 (assembly GCF_014193145.1). Classification (NCBI taxonomy): domain Bacteria; kingdom Pseudomonadati; phylum Pseudomonadota; class Alphaproteobacteria; order Hyphomicrobiales; family Rhizobiaceae; genus Rhizobium; species Rhizobium sp. BK060. The sequence goes on along the minus strand of NZ_JACHYW010000008.1, from coordinate 177,145 downwards.
GAAGCGATGATAGCGCGACAGACCGAGCGCCTTGGCGGCCTCGATCTGGCCGTGGTCGACCGACTGGATGCCGGCGCGGAAGACTTCGGCGATGAAGGAGGAGTAGCCGATCATCAGCGCGATGATCGCTCGCCACGTCAGCGAGAAGTCGCGCACCATCACCGGTTCGCTCAAGCCGGCCTCGACCAGCGGGCGGGTCAGGAAGTTGTAGGCGGCGACGATGCCGGGGGCGCCGACAAAGGCGACATAGAACAGCAGCACCAGCATCGGCACGCCGCGGATGACCTCGATGTAGAAGCGCGAGATCTGGCGGAGCGCAATGCTGTCGGAGAGCCCGAGCAGCGCGATGCCGAGGCCGAGAATGGTCGCCAGCGCAAATCCCACCAGCGTTACGAAAATGGTGACGCCGACGCCGTTGAAGACAGTGCGGAAGACCTGCGCATAGATGTCGTTGGTGATGATGACGACGGCAAGGACGATGCCGATCGCGACAAGGGCGACCAGCCACCAGGGGTAGTCGCCCTTACTATGCCCGCTTGGGGCTGGCTGAGGAGCCATTACGCGTTAACCGAAGACAGGATCATTCGCCCATCTTGTAGTCGAGGAACCACTTCTTGTTCAGCGCGTCGAAGGTGCCGTCGGCTTTCAGGCTTGCGATCGCGGCATTCACCGGGCCGACGAGATCGGAGCCCTTCGGGAAGATGAAGCCAAAGTCTTCGGTGCCGAGCGGGCCGCCGATGACCTTCAGGCCGCCGTTAGAGGCATCGACATAGCCTTTGGCCGCGACGCTGTCGGTCAGCACGACGTCGACATCGCCGGCCTTGAGGGCCTGAACGGTGGCGCCGAAGGTTTCGAAGAGCTTGACGCGCGGGTTCTGTTCGTTGCCATCGAGGATTTCATAGACAGCCGTATAAAAGGGCGACGTGCCCGGCTGGGCGCCGACGAGGCCGTCATTGAAGGCACCGAAGGTCTTGGCGTCGGTGAAGCGGCTTTCGTCGCCGCGCACCAGCATGAACTGCTGCGAGCGCATGTAGGGATCGGAGAAATCCACTTTGGCCTTGCGATCATCCTTGATGGTGATGCCGGTCATGCCAATGTTGTACTGGTTGTCCGACACAGCCTGGATCATCGCGTCCCAGCTGGTATTCTGGTACTCGACCTTGAAATTCAGCCGCTTGGCGATCTCGTTCATTGCATCATACTCCCAGCCGATGGCCTTGCCCGACTTCGGGTCGACGAACTGCAGCGGCGGATAGGCATTTTCAGTAACGACGACGACCGACTTGCCCTTGAGGTCCGGAAGGTCGGCGGCCAACGTCGCCAGCGGCGACAGGATCAAAGCGGTCAGTCCTGCAAGGACGGTGCGGCGGAACGGCATTAAATATCTCCCCGAAATAGCCTGCGAAACCTGTCATAGTTGCGAAGCGAATGGCAAGAGCATTGCCGCATGCGCTCACCCAAAAACAGAAAAGGCGGCCCAAAGACCGCCTTTCCATGCAAAGATTTTTGCGGGATAGGTCGCAAATGTCACTGCCAGTACCCGGAGAACATTCCGTCTGGTCCAGGTCCAAGAGGTTAGCCAGTCTTTGCAATGCCGTCGAGTTTCTCGATGGCGTCGTCCGGCAAGGCGATATCGGCAACCGCGAGGTTCTCTTTGAGGTGGGTACGTGATGAGGTGCCGGGGATCAGCAGGATGTTTGGCGCGTGCTGCAGGAGCCAAGCAAGAGCTACCTGCATCGGTGTTGCGTCGAGCTCCGCCGCAACATCAGATAGCGTGGATGACTGCAATGGCGTGAAGCCGCCAAGCGGAAAGAACGGCACGTAGGCAGTCCCTTCCACCGCAAGCTGTTCGATCAGCGCGTCATCCCCGCGATGCGCAAGGTTATACTGGTTTTGAACGCAGACGATCTCGGTAATCCTTCGCCCGTCCGCGATTTGCTTGGCGGTGACATTGGAGAGGCCAATGTGTTTGATGAGACCCTGGCGCTGAAGATCGGCGAGGACGGTCAACGGTTCTTCTAGAGATCCTTCGGCAGGGCCATGGACATCGAACATGGCTCGTAGATTGACCACATCGATCACGTCAAGGCCGAGATTCTCAAGGTTGTCATGGATCGCCTGCGTCAGTGCTTCTTTTGTGAAGGCCGGATTCCACGACGCGTCTAGGCCACGCGTTGCTCCAATCTTCGTGACGATCACAAGATCACTCTTATAAGGGTGCAGCGCCTCCCTAATGATCTGGTTGGTGATGTGCGGACCGTAGAAATCGCTGGTGTCGATATGGTTGACGCCGCTTTCGACGGCTTCGCGCAGCACAGCTATCGATTCGGCGCGGTCCTTCGGTGGCCCGAAGACGCCCTTGCCAGCAAGCTGCATCGCACCGTAACCGAGCCGCGTCACCGTGCGGTCGCCGAGTGTGAATGTGCCCGATTTTTCAAGGTTGGACATGGTCTACTCCGTTTAAAGACGGGGTAGAAATAGGGCAGGTTCGCTCCGGCGATAACGGCATACATTCCGCACGGGCTGTTCGGAATTTTCGGACAATGGCTCGCAAAGGACCGGAGATCGCCCGGGACGCCGTCGGAGTGCAGTGGCGCTCTATTGCGCGCAACAAAAAAAGGCGGCCCAGAAGCCGCCTTTCCCGACAATCGCTAAGGATTGAAACTTATTCTGCTGCCGGCTCAGCCGCTGCGGCAGCTTCTGCTGCTGCCTTGGCTTCGGCGGCTTCCTGAGCTGCCTTTTCGGCTGCGAGCGCCTGAGCTGCTGCAACCTTTTCGGCTTCCAGACGTGCCTTTTCCTCGGCAACGGCCTGACGCTCGGCGTCGTTCAGCTTGCGGGCGCGGGTGCCGGTGTTCTCGACGATACGAGCCGACTTGCCGCGACGGTCGCGCAGGTAGTAGAGCTTCGCGCGACGGACCTTACCGCGGCGAACGACTTCTACGCTTTCGATAGCCGGGGAGTAGACCGGGAATACGCGCTCGACGCCTTCGCCGTAGGAGATCTTGCGAACAGTGAAGTTCTCCTGCAGGCCGCCGCCGGAGCGAGCGATGCAAACGCCTTCGTAGGCCTGTACGCGGGTACGATTACCTTCCTTGACGCGAACGTTGACGCGAAGGGTATCGCCTGGGGAGAATTCCGGAAGCGTGCGCTGGGCTTCGATCTTGGCGACCTGTTCGGCCTCAAGCTGCTGAATGATGTTCATGACTCAACCTCTTTGTTGGTTCAACAGCCAGAGCGCTCTGAACGATCTATCCTTGGTCGAGCCGCAGATATTTGCCGGTGAGGGCAGGAGCGAATTCGTCTGTTTTTCTTTACGTGGTTGATGGGAGTTTTCCCATTCCGGGCGTGCGCATACCGTATTGCGCAGGCTTTGTCACCCCTTCGGCCCGGAAATTTTGTCAACCCGACCGTTAAATGTGGATACCTGGCGGCCGGCCATCTCTTATTCGTCCAGCAGGTCCGGGCGTCGTTCCCGGGTCAGTTGCAGTGCCTGCTCGCGGCGCCATTTGTCGATCGCGCCGTGATTGCCAGATGTGAGGATCGCTGGAATTTCCCGACCCTCCCATTCCTGCGGCCGGGTGTAGTGCGGATGCTCAAGCAGGCCGCCTTCGAAGCTTTCATGCAGTCCGGAAAGATCGTTGCCCATGACGCCAGGCAGAATACGGACGATCGCATCGAGTACGGTCAGCGCCGCCGGTTCGCCCCCTGAGAGCACGTAGTCACCGATCGAGACTTCCTCCAATTCACGCGCATCGATAACGCGCTGATCGACGCCCTCGAAGCGGCCGCAGACGATGATGACGCCATCACCGGATGCGAGTTCGCGCACGCGCTCCTGTGTCAGCGGCTTGCCGCGCGGGCTCATCAGCAGGCGTGGCCGGCTGTCGTTCTTGGAAGCACTGTCGATGGCGCGGGCGAGAACATCGGGTTTCAGCACCATGCCAGCGCCGCCACCAGCGGGTGTATCATCGACGGTGCGATGTTTGTCAGTGGCAAAATCGCGGATCTGCACGGTATCGAGCGACCATTGGTCACGCTCCATCGCCTTGCCGGCGAGGGAGTAGCCGAGATGACCCGGAAACATCTCCGGGTAAAGGGTCAGCACGGTCGCGCGAAACGCCATCGGCGGCCTCACTTCTTCTTTTTCGGCGTGTCGGGCGTGAATTTCGCGCTGTCATCTTCGGTATCGACGAGGCCGGCAGCCAGCGGATCGATCGTGATCCTGCCACCCTCGAGGTCGATATCGAGGACTGAGGCCTCAGAGAAGGGGATCAGTACCGGGCGTTTGCCCGGTCCCTTCAATTCCAGGAGATCGCCAGCGCCGAAGTCGAAGATGCCGGTCACGGTGCCGTAGCTGACGCCTTGGTCGTCGAGCGCTTCCAGCCCCTCGAGATCGGCGTAGAAGAATTCATCTTCCTCAAGCTCCTCATCCGGCAGGTTATCGCGCTCGATGTAGAGCTCCAGCCCGTTCAGCGCCTCAGCAGCATTGCGGTCGTTGATGCCGCGGAAGCGAACGACGACGACGTTCTTCATCTCGCGGATATCGAGAATCTCGAAGGTACGCCCATCTAGGCTGTGCAGGTTGCCGTAATCGCCGAGCGCGGTCGGGTCGGCTGTGTAGGCCTTGGCGCGCACTTCGCCGCGCAGCCCTTGGGCGCCACCGATCGTTGCCATCAGAACCGGATTTTCAAGCTTTGCCATGACGTCCTTCACATGAAGCCGCAAATCTGGGCTTCTCTTAAACGAAGTGCGGTGGAATGGAAACGAAAACGGGCAGCATGTCGCCATGCCGCCCGTTCGATAAGGGAAAGTCCCCGATTATTCTGCGGAAGCAGCAGCTTCGGCGGCGTCGGCGGCCTTCTGAGCCTTTTCGGCAGCGCGCTCCTGGGCCTTCTTGCCCGGCTTTGCCTTGACCGGGTTGTTCTTGGCGTCTCGCTTTGCGAGGCCGGCTTCGTTGAGGAAGCGCAGAACGCGGTCGGTCGGCTGTGCGCCCTGCTCAAGCCAGTGCTTGATGCGGTCGTTGTTCAGCGTGATGCGAGCGTCGTTGTCCTTGGCAAGCATCGGGTTCCAGGAACCGAGGTTTTCCAGGAAGCGGCCATCGCGCGGCGAACGGGCGTCGGCGAGAACGATGTGGTAGTACGGGCGCTTCTTGGAACCACCGCGGGCGAGACGAATTTTCAGTGCCATTTTCTTTACTCCTTGGACTTTTCTGGACCGCTTGATCCGGCGGTATGGTTCATTTTGCTGCGGCGCCGTTTTCGGCGTGGTCTGCAGCGATCTGCTCATGATGCCGGATGACTTCCTTGATGACGAAGTTCAAGAACTTCTCGGCGAAATCCGGATCCAGATTGGCATCCTTCGCCAGGCGGCGGAGGCGTTCGATCTGGTATTCTTCGCGCGCCGGATCGGCCGGCGGCAACTTGTACTTGGCCTTGAGAACGCCGACCTCTTTGGTGCAGCGGAACCGCTCGGCCAGGATGTGGACCAGCGCCGCGTCGATGTTGTCGATCGACTGGCGATAGTTCGAAAGCTGGGCTTTGATTTCAGGATCAATCATCTTCTAAGCGACCCTTCACTTTTTCTTCGGCAAGCCGGGCAGACCCGGGAAACCGCCGCCAAGGCCAGGGAGTTTGGCGCCGCCCAAGCCCGGCAAACCACCCGACATTCCGCCGAGGCCAGGCAAGCCACCGCCCGGCTTTCCGAGACCGGCAGCTTCAGCCTGCTTCTGGAGCGCTTCGAGCTGCTTGGGGTCGATGTTCGAAAGATCGGGCATGCCACCGCCGAGGCCACCGAGGCCCATCTTGCCGGCGAGACCGCCCATCATCTGCTTCATCAGGCCGCCCTTACCCTTGCCGCCCATCATCTTCATCATGTCCGCCATCTGGCGGTGCATCTTCAGAAGCTTGTTGATGTCGGCGGCATCCGTGCCTGAGCCGGCGGCGATGCGCTTCTTGCGCGAATGCTTGAGAATATCCGGGTTGGCGCGTTCGGCCTTGGTCATCGAGCCGATGATGGCGAGCTGGCGGCCGAACAGGCTGTCATTGAGGCCGGCCGAGGCCATCTTGTCCTTCATCCCTGCCATGCCGGGCATCATGCTCATGATGCCGCCCATGCCCCCCATCTTCTGCATCTGGCGCAGCTGGTCGGCGAGATCGTTGAGGTCGAACTTGCCCTTGGCCATCTTGGCGGCCATGGCGGCCGCCTTCTCGGCGTCGATGTTTTCGGCAGCGCGCTCGACCAGCGAAACGATGTCACCCATGCCGAGGATGCGATCAGCGATACGGCGGGGATGGAACTCCTCGAGTTCGCCCATGCGCTCGCCGACACCGATGAGCTTGATCGGCTTGCCGGTCACCGCGCGCATTGAAAGCGCCGCACCGCCGCGGCCGTCGCCGTCCATGCGGGTCAGCACGAGGCCGGTGATGCCGACGCGTTCGTCGAAATTGCGGGCGAGGTTGACGGCGTCCTGACCGGTCAGCGAGTCTGCGACCAGTAGAATTTCATGCGGGTTCGACTTCTTCTTGATGTCGGCCATTTCGACCATCAAGGGCTCGTCGATATGCGTGCGGCCGGCGGTGTCGAGGATGACGACATCATGGCCGCCGAGCTTGGCTGCCTGCACGGCGCGGGCGGCGATGTCGGTCGGCGACTGGCCTGATATCACGGGAAGCGTGTCGATGCTCGTCTGGACACCGAGCTGGCGAAGCTGCTCTTGCGCAGCCGGACGGCGCGTATCGAGCGATGCCATCAGCACCTTTTTCTTTTCGCGGTCGGTGAGCCGCTTGGCGATTTTCGCCGTCGTCGTCGTCTTACCGGAGCCCTGCAGGCCGACCATCATGATGACGACGGGGGCCGCTGCATGCAGATCAACGCCGACGCCCTCGCCGCCGAGCATCTCGATCAGCTCGTCGTGGACGATTTTGACGACCATTTGGCCAGGCTTGATCGACTTCAGGATCTCGGCGCCGACGGCCTTTTCGCGGACGCGGTCGGTGAATGAGCGCACGACATCGAGCGCCACGTCTGCTTCCAGCAAGGCACGGCGAACCTCGCGCAGCGCTGCAGAAACATCGCCTTCCGAAAGCGCGCCACGGCCTGTCAGTCCATTCAGAATGGATCCAAGACGGTCCTGGAGGTTTTCAAACATCGGCTCTTCCTTGTGATTTCCGGGATGACGGAAACCTTGTGCTTTTCCTTGACGAAAACAAGACGCAAAGCCAAAAAGCACCCGAGGGCGCATCGCGCTGTCGGGTGTGGACCTCCGGGATCAGTTTATACCTTTGCGGGTCCCGGTCGGTGGCTCGAGTCTTGAAGCTCGTCGCAGATTGAGCGGCGGTAAACAGGAAAAAGCGCCGGGAGTCAAGGCAAAGTCGAGAAAAGACGGCGTTTCGACCTTTCAAAACCGCGCGCCCAATCCCAGATCTGCTTTCTCTTCAACGGAATCGCTCTTGCATGCCCACGGCCAAACGACGCAATCCCTACTATCAGGGGCCTGTCTCCGATCACTTCGACGGCACGCACTTCTTCAATCCGGATGGTATCGAGCCTCTCGGCTTTCGAGACCTGATGCGGTGGCAGTTCGGCGGCGGCCGCGATCGCTGGCCGAAGTCGGTTCCGAGCCCGTTCGCACCAGCAAAACCCGATCTGCGCGTGAATGGTGGCGATCTGCGGGTAACCATGGTCGGTCATGCGACACTGTTGGTGCAGGTCGCGGGACTTAACATCCTCACGGACCCGGTTTGGTCCGAGCGCGCCAGCCCCTTCACCTTTGCCGGCCCGAAGCGCGCCGTTGCACCGGGCATCGCATTCGACGATCTACCCCCGATCGATCTCGTGTTTGTTTCCCACAATCACTACGACCATCTTGATGTCGCGACGCTCAAGCGCTTGCAGGCAAAGCATCGGCCGCATGTCGTGACGCCACTTGGCAACGATACAATCATCCGCCGCGCCGTGCCCGACATACAGGTGACGGCGATGGATTGGGGCGAGCGCATATCCCTTGCGGGTATCGCGATCGATGCCGAGCCGGTGCATCATTGGTCCGCACGCGGCACTGGCGACCGTCGCATGGCGCTGTGGGCGGCCTTCGTCCTGTCGACACCGGCCGGGAAGATCTACCATGTCGGGGACACGGGCTTTCACGGCGGTGTCAACTATGAGGCGGCGCGGCAAATGCATGGCGCCTTTCGCCTCGCCATCCTGCCTTTCGGGGCATACGAGCCGCGCTGGTTCATGAAGGGCCAGCATCAGAATCCTGCGGAAGCGGTGATGGGCATGCAGTTGGCCAATGCGGCCTATGTGGCCGGGCATCACTTTGCGACGTTCCAGCTGACTGACGAGGCGATCGATGCGCCGCTCAAGGCGCTGGAAGCGGCCATGACCGAGCGCGGCATTTCGCCGGAACGGTTCCGACCGCTCAGGGCAGGCGAAGTCTTCGACGTGCCGCGGGCATGATCAGTGCGGTTGAGCCCCTGAGCCGTGCGTGTTGATGATGGTGTCGGCCTCCTTGCCGTAAAGCTCCTCGAAGTGATCGAAGGTCTTGGAGAAGTGGCCGATGCCCTGGGTCGCGGATTTCAGCGATCGTGCCAACTCTTCCAACACACCGCCCGGCACTAGCGCTCGGAATATGTCCCAGCCCTTCGCGTTCTCGTCTCGGTCGAAGCCAAGCACCTGTCCTTTGAGAGAGGAGACGAGCGTCACCATACCCCCGGAGTAGACCGAGGGGATATGGATATCGACCCTGATGACAGGCTGCATGAGAACGGCGGATGCCTGCGACAGCGCCTGCTTGACGCCCATCTTCCCCGCTGCACGGAAGGCGAAATCGGAGCTGTCGACCGAGTGATACTGGCCGTCGGTCAATGTCACATCGACATCGATGACCTGGAAGCCAAGCGGCCCCTTCTCCATTGCCTCGCGTGCACCGGCCTCGACGGCCGGTATATAGTTTCGCGGCACAGTGCCGCCTTTCACACTTTCGCCGAAGGTGAAGCCTTGGCCGCGTTCGTTCGGCCGGACGCTGAGCTGCACATCGGCGAATTGGCCGGCGCCGCCTGTCTGCTTACGGTGCCGGTAACGCACGTCCGAGGGCTTCGAGATGGTCTCCCGGTAGATCGGGTTCGGCGCGCGGTCCGACACTTCGACGCGGAAGACCTCAGAGAGCGTCTTGCGTAGGTCGCGTAGGTGGACTGGTCCCTGTGCGCAGATCAGTGCCGCGCCGGTGCCTTCCTCCTGCATCACCTTCAGGCCGCGATCGGTTTCCGCCAATTTCGCCAGCGTTGCCGAGAGCTTGGTTTCGTCACGTTCGCTGCCGGGAACGAGGATTCTTTCGAGCATGGGTGTCGGAGGTGTCGTCCAGTCGGGCGGTTCGACGCTGGTGGACAGCGTCAGCAGGGCGGGCGCGGGCAGATGGTCCGACTTGAGAGCGGCAAAGATGCCGCCTGCTTGCACGGTGCCGCTGATCGGCTTTCCGCTGCCGGCTTCCTGCAAGGGACCCAAAGTAGCGCCGCCGAGGGAAGCGCCTTGCTTCAAGCCATCGGCAAACGCGCGTATGAGGACTGTCTTGCCGACATTGGCCTTGTGATAGGCGTGGAAACTAACGGCAGAAAGTTCCGCCTCTTGCGCGCCGGAGCTTCCAGCGAGCCTGGTCCGTAGCGCTGCTGCCGGTGGCGCCTCGTGGCGAAGAGCCTTCATCAGGCGCATGATGCCGTTGCTGTGCGAGGCGGCACCGAACAGCACGGGGATGACCCGGTTCTCCTTGAGTATCCGCGAGGAGATGGCAAACAGCGTATCACTTGCCGGCTCACGGTCTTCGATGAGCTCCTCGAGCAGCCAGTCGTCGAACTCCGAAAGCTGCTCGAGCATCTCTACGCGCGCCTCGTGCTCGCGCTCGACCGCATCGTGCGGCAGTTCGATCAGCGCGGAAGGCTGCCCTTCCCGGTAGCGCCAGGCCCGTTCGGAAATCAGATCGCAGCTGCCGACAATCGTGTCGCCTTCGCGGATCGGGACTTGCCGTAGGACGAGCGGATGGTTGGAGTAGGTCTGAAGTGCGGCGATGACATCGCGCAATCGGCCGCGCGGCTCGTCCATCCGATTGATGAAGGCCACGCAGGGCGTTCCCGAGGCCTCGATTGCGCGGAGATAGGGTGCTGCCAGAACGGCTTCATCAGGTGTCGGCGATATGCAGAGAATACAGGCGTCGCTGACGAGGAGGGCGTCCTGCGCCAAGGCCAGGGCCTCGTTTGCCCCGGGGGTGTCGATCGCACACCAAGCTTCGTCCTTGAAATCGAATTCCGTCAGGCTTGATCCATATGGAGAGGCTGACTTTCTGGGCGTTCCCTCGAGCGAGGCCAGCTTTGCGACGAGCGTCGTTTTTCCCGTCTGCGAGGGCCCAAGTACCGTGAAGCAGCGCATCGGCGATCCTCCCTGCCAAAAGCACGCATCCGAAACCAAAGAATGCCTCTAAGCGAAGAAAAGTGCCAGATAGTTGCGATCATTCTTAAATATGAGGCTTCGGTATGGTTCTCCCATGAATGTGTCGCGGTGCTCGGGTCCGTCAAGCCACTGGTAATTCCCCCGCATTTCCGCCATATACAGCCCAAACAGAGACGGACATGACACCTATGAGCGCAACGGTCGAATTCGCAAAGATGAACGGGCTTGGCAACAAGATCCTGGTCGTTGACATGCGCGGCCGTGCCGACAGGGTGACGCCTGCAGCTGCAATCGCGCTGAATGCCGAGCCGGACACGCAGTTCGACCAGATCATGGCGATCCATGATCCGAAGGCAGCGGGCACGGATGCCTGGATCGATATTCTGAACTCCGACGGTTCGAAGGCACAGGCTTGCGGCAACGGTACGCGTTGTGTCGTGCAGGCGCTCGCTTCGGAAACCGGCAAGAAGGTTTTCACTTTCCAGACGGTGGCAGGCATCCTCAATGCCGTCGAGCACGCGGATGGGACGATCTCCGTCGATATGGGTAGGCCGGTCTTCGACTGGGACAAGATCCCGCTTGCCGAGGAATTCCACGATACCAGCCGTATCGAGCTGCAGATCGGGCCGATCGACAATCCCGTGCTGCATTCGCCATCCGTCGCTTCCATGGGCAATCCGCACGCGATCTTCTGGGTGGATCGGGATGTGATGTCGTTCGATCTCGGCCGCTTCGGCCCGCTGCTCGAAAACCATCCGATGTTCCCTGAGCGCGCTAACGTCACGCTGGCACAGGTGACCTCTCCAAGTTCGATCACAACGCGCACCTGGGAGCGGGGCGCGGGACTGACGCTTGCTTGCGGTTCTGCCGCCTGTGCCACGGCCGTTTCTGCCGCCCGCACCGGCCGCACGGGGCGCGAAGTCGCTGTGAAGGTCGCAAGCAGCCCCAACCAGGGTGTGCTCACGATCGAATGGCGCGAGCGTGATGGTCACGTCATCATGACGGGCCCTGCGGAATGGGAGTGGTCCGGCACGCTCGATCCGTCGACCGGTGCGTGGTCGCGGGATGCGGCGCAGGGAGCGGAAGCGCGGTGAGCGGCGTTGAGGTCATCACCTTCGGCTGTCGTCTCAACACCTACGAATCCGAAGTGATGCGAGCGGAGGCCGAAAAGGCCGGGCTCAACAATGCCATCCTCGTAAATACCTGTGCGGTTACCGGCGAGGCTGTGCGTCAGGCTCGCCAGGCGATCCGGCGTGTACGGCGCGACAATCCTCATGCCCGTATCATTGTGACCGGCTGTGCGGCCCAGACGGAAAAAGAGACTTTCGCCGACATGGCCGAGGTCGATGCCGTCCTCGGCAACGAGGAAAAGCTGAAGAGCGCGTCCTATCGCGCCCTGCCGGATTTTGGCGTTTCGGCCGAAGAGAAGCTGCGCGTCAACGACATCATGAGCGTGCGGCAGACGGCGCCGCAGATGGTTAAGCACATCGATGGTCATGTGCGGGCTTTCATCCAGGTTCAGAATGGTTGCGACCACCGCTGCACCTTCTGCATCATTCCCTATGGCCGCGGCAATTCGCGCTCCGTGCCGATGGGGGCAGTCGTCGATCAGGCCCGCAAGCTGGTCGAAAGCGGGTACCGGGAAATTGTGCTGACGGGTGTCGATGCAACCAGCTATGGCGCCGACCTGCCCGGCGAGCCGACGCTCGGATTGCTTGCCAAGACGCTTCTGAAACAGGTGCCTGATATTCGCCGTCTGCGGCTTTCATCGATCGACAGCATCGAGGCCGACAGGCATCTGCTCGATCTGATTGCCGACGAGGCGCGGTTCATGCCGCATCTGCATCTATCGCTACAGCATGGTGACGACATGATCCTGAAGCGAATGAAGCGCCGCCATTCGAGCGCGGATGCCCTGGCTTTCGTTAACGACGTGCGCCGCCTACGACCGGACATGAGCTTCGGTGCTGATCTGATCGCCGGCTTTCCGACCGAGAGCGAAGGCATGTTCGCCAATGCCATGCGGCTGGCGGAAGAGGCCAATATCGCCCATCTCCACGTGTTCCCTTACAGCCCACGACCGGGAACACCCGCCGCGCGAATGCCGCAGCTCGATCGCGCGCTGGTCAAGGAACGGGCGGCGCGACTTCGCGCCACTGGACATCGCCTGCATCAGTCCCATCTCGACGGGATGGTCGGAACACAGCAATGGCTGCTGGTGGAAAACAACGGTTTGGCGCATACCGAGAACTTCACTCTTGTCGCAGCAGTAGGGCTTGCGCCCCGAAGCTTCGTGCAGGCTGTCATCACCGGGCACAACGGCAAACACCTCGACATGCAATTGACGGCCGCCGACGCGGCCTGAGCTTACGGAATCGTCATGGCGTTCAGTTTCATCAAAAAGGTCTTCACCTTCGGCCCAAAGCCGGAGGAAGAACACGCGCCGGAGGCGGTCGAGACGAAGGTGCTCGAATCCGAGCCGGAGCCGCATTCGCGCGAGGAAAGCCTTCCCGTTGCCGCCGACCCGGTCCTGGGAGAAGAGATGGAGACGGCCGGCGGGCCTGCCGATGACGTAGGCCAAGACGCCACCATGGAGGAGCTTGCAGAGCAGGCGGAAGCGCTTGCGCCTGATGAGGACGACGTTTCCGAGGTCCTACCGTCGGAGGTGCAGGTGGACGACATGGGCCTTGTGCCGCTCTCGCTGCTTGAAGCCGAAGCGGAGATCAATGCTCCTGCCGAAAGCGCTGCGGAAGAGCCGCTTGCTGCAACTTCGCCCCTGCATTCGGAGATCGGCGAGCAGGCAGAAGAGGAACATGTTGCGGAAGTAGCGTCGGCCAGCGAAACCGAAGAGACGTCCTCGGCTGCAGAGTTTGCGGAGGAAGCCGACGCGGAACAGCAGCCCGTCGCCGATCGGGCCTCTCCCGCCGAACAAGAGACATCTGCGCCGGCGGAGGATGACGCTTCCGGTGATGCCTCCGCCGCTCCCGTTCTTCCAAAGGGATTTGCCACCGGTCCCGCCGCTTTCGAGGCCGCGCCTCTGGTGCCAGCGCCAAAACTTTCCTGGTTCCAGCGCCTGCGCGCCGGCCTTGCCCGCACTTCGTCGCAGCTCACCGGCCAAATCGCGGCCCTCTTCACCAAGCGCAAGCTCGATGATGATACGCTGCAGGATCTCGAGGATCTGCTGATCCAAGCCGATCTTGGCGTCGAGACGGCGATGCGCGTCACTGATACGCTGGCCTCCGAGCGCTACGGCAAGGACGTCACCGGCGAGGATGTCAGTCGCATCATGGCGAGCGAGATCGCCAAGGTGCTGAAGCCTGTCGCGAAGCCGTTGCAGCTCGATCTCAGCCACAAGCCGCATGTCATCCTGGTCGTCGGCGTCAACGGTACTGGCAAGACCACGACGATCGGCAAGCTGGCGGCCAAGCTTTCTGGCGCCGGGCTAAAGGTCATGGTGGCTGCCGGCGACACCTTCCGTGCCGCTGCCATCGAGCAGTTGAAGATCTGGGCCGACCGCACCAAGTCGGAGTTCATCGGTACCAAGCTCGGCGCCGATGCGGCGGGTCTTGCCTATGACGCCTTCGAGCAGGCCAAGGCGAAGAAGTGCGATGTGCTGATCATCGATACAGCCGGCCGCCTGCAGAACAAGGCGGAGCTGATGGCCGAACTCGAGAAGATCGTTCGTGTTCTCGGCAAGCTCGATCCGGATGCGCCGCATACGGTGCTGCAGACGCTTGACGCGACGACGGGGCAGAACGCCCTGTCGCAGGTGGAGATCTTCCGCAACGTGGCCGGGGTCAACGGGCTGATCATGACAAAGCTCGACGGCACGGCGCGGGGCGGCATTCTCGTGGCGATCTCCGCCAAGCACAAGCTGCCGGTCTATTTCATCGGTGTCGGCGAAGGTGTCGAAGATCTAGAGCCTTTCGAGGCGGAGGATTTTGCCCATGCCATTGCCGGGCTCGGTCAATAATGCCACAGATATGCCGACAAGCGCGGGCAAGCGTCTCGTGTTCACAAACGGATTTGAGATAGCATGACGACAGAGAGCGATATCACCCCAAGCGCGGCCGACCGGCATCACCCGATGCTGAAGCTGGCGCTGGAGCTTGGCCCGCTGCTGATCTTCTTTTTCGCCAACCTGCGCGGCGCGTGGCTGGTCGAGCGGTTTCCGGCTCTGTCGGAGCTCGGCGGACCACTATTCGTGGCAACGGCCCTCTTCATGGCGGCAACGGTGATCTCGCTGATCGTCTCGAAGGTCGTGCTCGGGCATCTGCCGATCATGCCGTTCGTCTCGGGGATCGTGGTCGTCATCTTCGGATCGCTGTCGATCTATCTGCAGAACGAAACCTTCATCAAGATGAAGCCGACCATCGTCAACGCACTGTTCGGCGTTGCGCTGCTTGGCGGCCTAGCTTTCGGCAAATCGTTGCTCGGCTACGTCTTCAACGCGGCCTTCCAGCTTGATGCCGAGGGTTGGCGGAAGCTGACCATCCGCTGGGGCGTCTTTTTCCTTTTCCTCGCAGTGCTGAATGAAGTCATCTGGCGCAATTTCTCTGATGATTTCTGGGTTGCCTTCAAGGTCTGGGGGACAATGCCCATAACCATCATCTTCACGCTTGCGCAGATGCCGTTGATTATGAAGCATACGGTCACACCGGCGGGAGAGACCGAGAGTTGACGACACTGGATACGGCAGACAGAGCGAAGCATCAAACATTCTGGTTGGCTGCGTGCATTGCGGTTCTGCTGATCCAGATCATCGCCGAATACATGATGGGCCGCACCCCCATCTGCACCTGCGGATATGTCAAACTATGGGAAGGCACCGTCAACTCCAGCGGTAACTCCCAGCATATTTCCGATTGGTACACGCCGTCCCACATCATTCACGGCTTCATTTTCTACGGCATCGCGCACCTTGTTCTGCGCGGAAGGCCGATCGCCATGCGGCTGCTTTTGGCGCTGATGATCGAATCCGGCTGGGAACTGCTGGAAAATTCGCCTTTGATCATCGACCGCTATCGAACGGCGACGATCTCGCTCGACTACTATGGCGACAGCATCTTGAACTCGTCGATGGACACAGTCTTCATGGTCGTCGGGTTCTTCTTCGCCTCGCGGGCGCCCGTTGTACTGACGATCGCGATCGCGATTTTCTTCGAGTTGTTCACCGGTTATGTCATTCGTGACAACCTGACACTCAACGTACTGATGCTGATTTGGCCCATTGAGGCGATCAAGACCTGGCAAGGCGGGATCTAGTCAGGACGCCGGCTTGGCCAGCGCCTTCTCCATGGCCGGGAAAAGCCCTTCCTTCAGGCTGACTTCGTCGAACGGGCCGACCCGCTTGTAGAGGATCGTGCCGTCGGGAGCGACGAGATAGCTCTCCGGGATGCCGTAGACACCCCAATCGATAGCTGCCTGCCCCTTGGGATCAACACCGATTGCGGCAAAGGGATTGCCAAGTTCGCCGAGAAAGCGAAGTGCGTTGTCGTTTTTGTCCTTGTAGTTGATGGCAACCACGTTGAGGCGGCCGTCCTTTGCCAGCTCCTTCAAGATCGGATGCTCTTCGCGACAGGGAATGCACCACGAGGCGAAAACGTTGACGAGCGTCAGTTTGCCCTTGATGGCACTGTCGGTCAGTGGCGGAAGGTTGGCGCCCTCGAGTGGCGCAAGGTTCAGCACCGGCGCCTTCGTGCCGATCAGGGCCGACGGGATTTCCGAGATATCCTTGCCGTGGACGTCCTGATCGTAGAGCATCTTTGCTGCGGTGGCTGCGATGCCGGCAAAGACGATCAACGGGATCAAGGCGACCGCGTAGCGCCCAAATCCGCGCTTGGCGCGGCTCGTTTCTGGTGCGGTGCTCATTCGCCGTCCTTTGCTCGCGCCGAGCGGCGACGGATACCGGAGGCTTCGAGGGCTGCCAGTTCCTGACGGCGCGCGCGCCCGTCAGCCCAAGTCCAAAGGGTGGCCGCTGCCGTGACAAGGGCGGCAAAGCCGTAGGCGCCGTAGACATAGAAAGCGTGTGTCATGGCTATCCCTCGCGGCTCGCCAAGCGTGCCGCCATACGACGCTGGGCGGTGACGCGGCGGCGCCAGATTTCGTTGCGCATAGCCATGATGTGCAGCGTGAAGAAGAGCGCGGTGAATGCAACGGCCATCACCAGCAGTGGCCGCAGAAACTCCGGATCGATGGCTGGACCGTCGAGGCGCAGAACGCTCGCGGATTGATGCAGGGTGTTCCACCAATCGACCGAGAACTTGATGATCGGGATGTTGACGAAGCCAACGAGGATCAGGATGGCGCTGACGCGGGCCGCCTTCGATGGGTCGTCGATCGCGCGATTGAGGGCGATGAGCCCGAGATACATCAGGAACAGAATGAAGACGGACGTGAGCCGCGCATCCCAGACCCACCAGGCGCCCCACATCGGCTTGCCCCAGAGGGAACCGGTCACAAGGGCAATCAGCGTGAAGGCGGCGCCGAGCGGGGCTGCGGCCTTTGCCGATACATCCGCCAGCGGATGGCGCCAGACCAGTGTGCCGATCGCCGAAATGCTCATGATCGTATAGCCCATCATCGCCAGCCAGGCGGCCGGCACGTGGATATACATGATGCGAACCGTTTCGCCCTGCTGGTAGTCGCCTTCGGTCGTGAAGCTGAGATACAGCCCCACGATAAAACAGAGGGCCGTGAAACCAGCCATCCAGGGAAGGATGCGTGCAGCCAGCGCCAGAAACCGCGTCGGGTTGGCGAGGTCGCTGAATTTCGTGATGGCAAGGCTCGTTTCGTTCATGCCGTTTCCTTACCGCGATATGCCTGATGCCGCAATCGAGCGCTCCATCAATCCGACGTGTTACGCAGCGCCAATGCCGCCGCCGCCGGACCGATGACGGCGAAGAACAGCGTGAGCGCGATCAGGATGAGGAAAGGCGGCAGAAAGGGCGATGGCCCCTCGACCGCCGCATAAGTGGCGCTGACGCCGAAGATCAGCACGGGGATGGTCAGTGGCAGCACCAGGATCGAGACCAGCAGACCACCGCGCGGCAGGGCGACGGCAACGGCTGCACCAACCGCGCCGATGAAGGTAATCGCGGGCGAACCAACGAGCAGCGTCAGCATCGTCGCGCCGATTGCCGTCTCGCTCATATTCATGAACAGGCCGAGCAGCGGCGAGGCGATGACCAGCGGCAGGCTGGTGGCGATCCAGTGTGCCAGGCACTTGACCAGCACCGTCAGGACGAGCGGCGTCTCCTGCATCAACATGAGATCGAGCGAGCCATCGTCGCGTTCGGCCTGAAACAGGCGGTCAAGGCCGAGAAGCGCGGCAAGCAGTGCACCGATCCACACAATTGCCGGGCCGATGCGGGACAGCAGCGCTAGATCGGGCCCAACACCGAAGGGTATGACTGCGACGACGGTCAGGAAAAAGAGAACGCCGATCAGCGCACCGCCGCCGGCCCGAATGGAGAGTTTGAGGTCGCGCAGGAGAAGGGCTGTCATGCCCACACCCCCGGTCCGGCGTGGGCAAATCCCGCCATCCGCAATTCCCGCGCGCCTTCCAGTCCTAACGGCTGGTGGGTCGCTGCGAGCACGATTCCGCCTTTGCGCCGATGCGCTTCGATAAGCTCTGTAAAGAGGCGGTCGCCGCTTGTGTCCAGTGCAGCGGTCGGTTCATCGAGGATCCAGACCGGCCGGTGGGCGATAAGCAGCTTGGCGAAGGCAAAGCGGCGTTGCTGGCCAGCCGAAAGGTAGCCGAAAGGGAGGTGCGTGATCCCTGCGAGCCCGACGGCCTCGGCAGCCTCGTCTATGGAAACGGCCGAAGCGCCGTGCGTATCTCCAAGAAAGCGGCGCCAGAAGTCGAGGTTTTCGGCAACTGTCAACTCGCTTTTCATCGCATTGCGGTGGCCGAGATAGTGGCTGATTTCGCCGACACGCCGGAGAGTGTTGCCATGCGAATCAGTTAAGCTCACCGAGCCTCTTTCCTGACGCAGCAGACCGGCGACGACACGCAGCAAAGTTGACTTTCCTGATCCATTTTTACCTGTCAAAACTAGCGCTTCACCTGATTCCAGGCGAAAGGACACGCCCTCGAAAATCAGGTCTTCTCCCCGGCGCGCGGCCAGATTGGCCGCCTCGAGGTGCATGACTTTTCCGTGGTTTAATTTTTCAGTCATCGCAATGCAAAAAAATCCGAAATGGGTCACGCACTCTCTGGCACCTTTCTTAGAAATTATCTATAAGACCCGCAACCACGCCAGCGGTCGGCGTGAATTTCATCCTTGCGCCGAACATGGGCTTCGCTCCACGTGCGGACAGCGGAAATGGCCGTACCCGCATCCTGATGTGCATTACGTGCATAGGCGTCCGCACGATTGTGTTCGCTATCAGAAACGGGGTCTCTCGTGTCTAAATCTCTTGACAGCTTCAATTGTCGTTCCACGCTCACCGTGAACGGTAAGGACTACGTCTATTTCAGCCTGCCCAAGGCTGAGGCGAATGGCCTGCCGGGTGTTTCGAAGCTCCCTTACTCGATGAAGGTTCTGCTCGAGAACCTGCTGCGCTTCGAAGACGGCCAGTCAGTGACCAAGGAACACATTCTGGCCGTTGCGGAATGGCTCAATAACAAGGGTGCTGTCGAAAACGAAATCGCCTATCGCCCGGCGCGCGTGCTGATGCAGGACTTCACCGGCGTTCCCGCCGTCGTCGACCTTGCCGCGATGCGTGACGCGATGGTTTCGCTCGGCGGCGATCCCGAGAAGATCAACCCGCTGGTTCCCGTCGACCTCGTCATCGACCACTCCGTCATCGTCGACGAATTCGGCACGCCGCAGGCTTTCGCCAAGAACGTCGAGCTGGAGTACCAGCGCAACGGCGAACGCTACCGCTTCTTGAAGTGGGGTCAGCAGGCGTTCAAGAACTTCCGCGTCGTTCCTCCAGGCACCGGGATCTGTCACCAGGTCAACCTCGAATATCTCGGCCAGACCGTCTGGACCAAGGAAGAGGACGGCGAGACGATCGCTTATCCGGATACCTGCGTTGGCACCGACTCTCATACGACGATGATCAATGGTCTCGGCGTTCTCGGCTGGGGCGTCGGCGGTATCGAAGCCGAAGCCGCAATGCTCGGCCAGCCGGTCTCGATGCTCCTGCCTGAAGTCATCGGCTTCAAGCTCACCGGCAAGCTCAAGGAAGGCGTCACGGCGACCGACCTCGTGCTGATGGTCGTGCAGATGCTGCGCAAGAAGGGCGTCGTTTCCAAGTTCGTCGAATTCTTCGGCCCGGGCATGGACAACATGCCGCTCGCCGACCGCGCGACGATCGGCAACATGGGTCCGGAGTACGGCGCGACCTGCGGCTTCTTCCCGGTCGATGGCGAAACCATCAACTACCTCAACATGTCGGGCCGCGCCAAGGACCGTATCGCCCTGGTCGAAGCCTATTCGAAGGCGCAGGGCATGTGGCGCGAAGGCGACGGTTCGGACCTCGTCTTCACCGATACGCTGGAACTCGACCTCGGCGACGTCGTGCCTGCCATGGCCGGCCCGAAGCGTCCGGAAGGCCGCATCCCTCTCGAAAGCATCGCCTCCGGCTTCGCTGGCTCAATGGACACCGACTACAAAAAGCCCGGCCAGCTCTCCAACCGCTACGCGGTGGAAGGCACCGATTTCGACCTCGGCCATGGCGACGTTGCCATTGCGGCTATCACGTCCTGCACCAACACCTCCAATCCGTCGGTTCTAATCGCCGCCGGCCTTCTCGCCCGCAACGCCGTTGCCAAGGGCCTGAAGTCCAAGCCGTGGGTCAAGACCTCGCTTGCACCGGGATCGCAGGTCGTCGGCGAATACCTGGCCAAGTCCGGCCTGCAGGCTGACCTCGACAAGCTTGGCTTCAACCTCGTCGGCTTCGGCTGCACGACCTGCATCGGCAATTCCGGCCCGCTGCCGGCGCCGATCTCGAAGACGATCAACGACAAGGGGCTCATCGTTTCGGGCGTTCTGTCGGGCAACCGCAACTTCGAAGGCCGCATCTCTCCCGACGTTCAGGCGAACTACCTGGCGTCTCCGCCGCTGGTCGTCGCCTACGCGCTTGCCGGTACGGTCCAGAAGGACCTGACCACGGAGCCGATCGGTGAAGACCAGGACGGCAACCCGGTGTTCCTCAAGGACATCTGGCCGACGTCGCACGAAGTTCAGGACTTCATCCAGAAGTACGTTACCCGCGAACTCTATGAGACGAAGTACGCTGACGTCTTCAAGGGCGACGAGAACTGGCAGGCGGTGCAGGTTCCTCCGGGCCAGACCTATGCCTGGGACGACAACTCGACTTACGTTCAAAACCCGCCTTACTTCGTCGGCATGGGCAAGAAGGGCACCGGCACTTCGGATATCAAGAATGCCCGTGTTCTCGGCCTCTTCGGTGACAAGATCACAACAGACCATATCTCCCCGGCCGGCTCGATCAAGGCAGCATCGCCTGCGGGTTCCTACCTTCTCGGCAACGGCGTCGCCGTTGCGGACTTCAATCAGTACGGCACGCGTCGCGGCAACCATGAAGTGATGATGCGCGGCACCTTCGCCAACATCCGCATCCGCAACCACATGCTCGGCCCGAACGGCAAGGAAGGCGGTTACACCATCCGCTATCCGTCGAAGGAAGAGGAATCGATCTACGACGCGGCCATGCAGTACAAGGCCGAAGGCGTTCCGCTCGTCATCTTCGCCGGTGTCGAGTACGGCAACGGCTCGTCCCGCGACTGGGCCGCAAAGGGCACCAACCTTCTCGGCGTCAAGGCCGTGATCGCCCAGTCCTTCGAGCGTATTCACCGCTCGAACCTGGTCGGTATGGGCGTCATCCCCTTCGTCTTCGAAGAGGGAACGACCTGGGCAAGCCTTGGTCTCAAGGGCGACGAACTCGTCACCATCGAAGGCCTGGAAAACATCAAGCCGCGCGAAAAGAAGATCGCCAAGATCGTCTATGGCGATGGCACCGTGAAGGAAGTTCCGCTGCTGTCGCGCGTCGATACACTCGACGAAGTGGTCTACCTCAACAATGGCGGCATCCTGCAGACGGTTCTGCGAGATCTCGCTGCCTGATTGTTAACAGACTTGCATGACAATGACCGCCGGAAAGAGATTTCCGGCGGTTTTTGTTTGAGCGCAAGGTATTGGATGTCTGCTCACGACGATGTGTTTCAGCTTGGCTTCCACGAAGCTTTGCCTCACCCGTTCGTGACTTTCCGTTTCGACCGAGAACCACTATCTCTACGCTCAGACATCGGACCTGCGGCGAAGCGTGGCGGTAGGTGCGGAAGAAAAGGTGCATGAATGTCCCCGCGGTTTCTGATTTCTCTGGTTGCAGGTGTGGCGCTTGCCGGCCCACTTTTTGCCCAGGACGCGCCGAAAGGTGTGGTTGAACTTTTTACCTCGCAGGGATGTTCTTCTTGTCCTCCAGCCGATGCAGCTTTCCGTAAGCTCGTCGAGGCCGGGGGCGTTATCGCTCTTGCCTAT
This sequence comes from Rhizobium sp. BK060, assembly GCF_014193145.1. Taxonomy (NCBI): domain Bacteria; kingdom Pseudomonadati; phylum Pseudomonadota; class Alphaproteobacteria; order Hyphomicrobiales; family Rhizobiaceae; genus Rhizobium; species Rhizobium sp. BK060. The sequence goes on along the minus strand of NZ_JACHYW010000008.1, from coordinate 155,195 downwards.
CACGTTGACTACTGGAACTACATGGGATGGGCCGACACGCTGAGTTCCAAGGAAAATACCGAGCGGCAGTATGGTTATGCGCAGGCGATGGGCCGTGCCAACGTCTATACGCCGCAGGTCATCATCAATGGCCGCGACCACGTTGCAGGCGCCGATCTCGGCGCGATCAATAAGAAGATCGATGGCTATGCAGCTGAAGGTATGGGGCTGTCAGTGCCGGTGAAGGCACAGATGCGCGGCGACCAACTCGAGATTAAGATCGGCGCAGGACAGGGCAAAGCCAATGTCGTCATGGTCTACTTCAACCGTGAGAAAACCATTGACGTCGAGAAGGGCGAAAACAGCGGCAAGAAGATCGCCTACCTAAACAGTGTTGCAGACGTGGAAACCGTCGGCATGTGGGAGGGCAAGGAAACGAGCTTGACGCTGCCGGCAAGCGTGATGCAGAAGCCAGATCTTGAGGGCTGCGCGATTTTACTTCAATCCTCCACCGCCGATGGCAAACCATCCGCGATCCTCGGAGCGACGGTCGTCATGGCCGGGAAGAACATCTGACCATTTCATCTGCTTGCGCGGATGGAAACGGGGCGGCCCGGCTGATCGTATTCGGGGCTGGGGTTAAGGTCGATACGGTCAGCCGGGCCCTTTGGCGCGCTGGCGCCAAACTCGCACGCAACCTTTTCAGCAGACCGAATCTGGCAAAAAGATCATGCGCAATTCGTGTGCAACGCGGGTCCGAACGGCCCCGCGGCGCAGTCGTGAGGGAATTTCCCTTGCAAATGAGGCGCTGTTTTGACTGAATTGCGGCACTCGGGAGATTGCACAGACTATGATTAATGTGACTGATCGCCTGCTTGCAATTTATAAACGCTAAGGCAAACTGTCATTCACCTGTCACAAGCGGAGGCACAGGGAGACTGATGACAGATCAGCAGGATTTGCGGCACGGCGAGAGCCGGTTAGCCGAGAACAGTTCCTCAGTCGTCGTAGATCTCAAGGAATATAAGCAGAGCAGGGACCCAGCGCCGGTCACGTTCCACCGACGCGAGCTCGATGCGATTTTGTGGATTTATGGCCGCATGGTTGGCGAGGGTGACTGGCGTGACTATGCGATTGATCACCTGAAAGACCGCGCCATCTTCTCGGTTTTCAAGCGATCGGGCGAAATGCCGCTCTTTCGTATCGAGAAGAATCCAAAGCTCGCCGCCAAGCAGGGGGCCTACTGCGTTATCAATACGCACGGTGTCATCTTGAAGCGCGGACACGAGCTGCAGCAGGTTTTGAAGGTCTTCAATAAGGTTCTGAAGCTCGTCGAGAAGTGAACCCTGTCACACCTTGAACAGCGTGCCTGGATAGACAGAGGGATCGGGGTCGGTGGCCGCGCCTTCGCCCAGAGCGCGCTGCATCATCATTGTGTCAAGCCAACGGCCGTGCTTGTAGCCAGTTCCTTTCAGGCGGCCGGTTTCCTCAAAGCCCAGTGCCTGATGCAAGGCGATCGACGCCGGATGCGCGCCGCCGATCACGGCCACCATCTGGCGAAAGCCGAGATCTGTGCAGCGTCGGATCAGTTCGGCGAGCAACCGCCTTCCAATTCCCCTGCCGCGCGCTTCCGGTCCCAGGTAGATCGAATCCTCGACGATCCAGCGGTAGGCTGGGCGTGTGCGGAAGGCTGAGGCATAGGCGTAACCGAGCAAGTTGCCATCCTCACCGATCGCGGCGATGTAGGGATAGCTCTGACCGGTGATTGCGGAAAATCGTGCCGCCATCTCGCTCTGCTGCGGCGGGACGATCTCGTAGCTTGCGACACCATTCAGGACGGATTCGCGATAGATGGCGGTGATGGCGGGGAGGTCGGATGAGGAAGCGTCGCGGAGGAAGATGGGCATGCGGTCGGCCGGGCGGGTATGAACAATGGACTCTTCCAGAAATCATTCTCCGCATGACCAGGCAACAAAAAAGGCGGCCGAAGCCGCCTTTTTTGATACATCCCCGTTCCTTACTTGCGGTCGCCCATGAACTGCAGCAGGAACATGAAGAGGTTGATGAAGTCGAGATACAGGGTTAGCGCACCCATGATCGCCTTGCGGCCGGCTACTTCTGCGCCGTCGGCTTCGTAATACAGTTCCTTGATGCGCTGCGTATCGTAGGCGGTCAGGCCTGCGAAGATCAGCACGCCGATCACAGAGACCGCGAACTGAAGGGCGGACGATGCCAGGAAGATGTTCACGATCGACGCGATGATCAGGCCGAAAAGGCCCATGATCAGGAACGAGCCCATCGCGGAGAGATCACGCTTGGTCGTGTAGCCGTACAGCGAGAGCGCGCCAAAGGAGGCTGCGGTCACGAAGAACGTCTGTGTAATGCTCGACTGTGTGTAGACCAGGAAGATGGACGCGAGCGAGAGCCCCACCAGCGCGGCGTAGACCCAAAAGGTCGTTTGCGCGGCGGCAACGCTCATCCGGTTAATCCTGAAGCTCAGGAAGAACACGGCAGCCAGCGGTGCAAGGATGACCACCCAGCGGAGCGGCGACTGGAAAAGCAATACGCCAAACTGCGTCAGTTGGCCGTCCTGGACGGCGAAATTGAAGCCCAGATAAGCGGCTACACCCGTGATCGCCAGACCCAGCGCCATCAGGTTGTAGACCTTGAGCATATAGCTGCGTAGGCCCTGGTCGATCATCTCGCCGGTCTGAACGCGGCCTTGGTAATTACGAAGGTCAGCCATAGTTTCCTCTTACAAGCTCCGGTGTGGACACGGTGGCGGGCGCGAAACCCGGGCGCCGCTGCGGAGCCCAGCATGCCTGCACACAATATGAGCCTTTCGGCTTTCGCAAACAAGGCCCTTGCAACCCGGGATCGGGTTAAATCGCCGTAAGGTGAAGGAAATTTCTCTGTTTGGTCAATCAGAGTTCGCGCAAAACGGGTGCCGCCTTCTGCCCCAGGATGCGCCAGGTTCCGATGAGACCGATACCGACTGTCAGTACCAAAGCAGTCACGAGCGTCAGGCCGGCGACATCGGGCAGGAAGTGCGAGGAGATGCGCATGATCCGGGCGGTGATGAACCAGGCCGCGATGCCGCCGGCGAAGAGGGCAAAGACTGCGGTCGCAGCGCCAAGGATAAGGTACTCGTAGCAGAAGGCGCGGATCAGCATTCGCCGCGTCGCGCCGAGTGTCTTAAGAACGACCGCATCATGGGTGCGAGCGCGATTGCCAGCAGCCAGAGCGCCGGCAAGAACAAGCACCGAGGCGATAAGTGCAACGGAGGCGGCGGCGCGGATCGCCGTCGCCAGCTGCCCCACCAGTGTGTTGACGATGTCGATCGCATCCTTGACCCGCACGCTGGTGATTGTCGGATAGGTATTTGTCACGGATTTGAGGATCGTGGCCTCCTGGCTAGAGGTCGCCGTCGGGTCGGTGAGCGTCGCCAGCCAGGCGTGCGGGGCGCCGCGGAACGTATTGGGCGAGAACACCATCACGAAGTTGATGGAAAGCGATTCCCACTCGACCTTGCGCAGATTGGCGATCTGGGCGGTGATGTTACGCCCAAGCACGTTAACGGTGACGGTGTCGCCGATCTTCAAGCCGAGTTCTGCGGCCTCCTCGGCTGAAAAGGAGACAAGCGGCTCGCCGCTGTAATCCTTCGGCCACCAGGAACCTTCGGTCAACGACGCATTTTCCGGCAGTGTTTCCGAATAGGTAATGCCGCGGTCGCCACGCAGCACCCACTGGCCGCCCGGCGGAACCTTCCGCTTCGTCACGTCCTCGCCGTTGAAGGCGAGGATGCGCCCGCGCAGCATAGGCACTTCGACCAGTTTGCCATCCGGGGAACCGGCTTTAACGACGCTACGGAATTTCTCGAGTTCCGACCCCTGAATGTCGACGAAGAAGAAATTCGGTGCGCCAGCGGCCATGCGTCCGGTTAATTGCTGACGCATGTTTCCGTCGATCAGCGTGAGGGTGACAAGCAGTGCAAGGCCAAGACCGAGCGACAGGACGACGGAAGGCGTCAGTGCGCCGGGCCGATGGATGTTACCGATTGCGAGGCGCAAGGCTGGCGAATTGACGCGTGGACTGCGACGCGCGAGCCAAGCAATGCCGGCCGCGACAAGCCGCAGGATCACAAAGGCGAAGGCGATTGCCCCGACAAAGACGACCGCGATGAAGCCATCATAAGCCGTTAGGATCGCGAGACCGGCGAGGGCGAGGAGAAAGACCGCTGCTAGAAGAATATAGGGCCAGGATGGCAAGCCCCGCGCTTCGAAACCCTGCTCGCGGAAGAGCGCAGTTGCCGGAACCTCGCGGGAATGTCCGAGCGGCATGATGGCAAAGGCCAGTGTTGTCAAAATGCCGAAAACGACCGCGAGGGCCAAGGGCTCGGGATAGAAAGTCAGATCGGTGGAAACAGGCAAGAATTGCGCAAGAAATTGCGACGCCGCGATTGGCGCCAGCGCTCCGATGATGAGCCCGATGACCATGCCGCCGAGCGCAATGATGGCGATCTGGAAAAGGTAGATCAGGACTACGGTCGCCGCCGGCGCGCCAAGGCACTTGAAGGTTGCGATCGTCGTCCGCTTGGAATCGAGGAAAGCTCGCACGGCGTTTGCGACGCCGACACCACCGACGATCAGGGCCGTCAGTCCGACCAGTGTCAGGAACTGCGAAAATCGTTCAATGTTCTCGGTCAGCGAAGGGGCTGCCCGGTCGCTGGTGCGAATCGACCAGCCGGCGGACGGAAATGCCTTCGCAGCCCGATCCCGGATCGCGGATCTCTCGGCGGGGTCGTCCATGCGAATCTTGTAAACGTGCTCGACCAGGCTGCCGGTCTGGATGAGGCCGGATGCCTTGAGCGCGTCCCTGCTCACGAGGAGCCGGGGTGCGAAGCCGAAACCTTCCGAAACCGCGTCAGGTTCGGTCTTGATCGTGCCGGTGACGTTCAGAATGACATTGCCGAGGAGGATCTCGTCGCCAATGGAGAGGCCAAGTCGCTCGAGCAGAAGCGGCGCGGCCACTGCGCCATAGGTACCGCTCTGCCCGGACAGAAGCGCGTGCAACGGATAGTTCGGTTCGGCCTCGAAGGTACCGTAGAGTGGGTAGGAGCCGTCGACCGCCTTGACTTCGACTAGAGCCTGATCCGAGCCGTCGGGCTTGCGTGCCATCGAGCGCAGGCCAGTCGACGTCGACACCTTTCCGAAGCCGCGCAGGAAATCCATTTCGGCGTCAGTCGCCTCGCGGTTGTTAAGCTCGAAGCGCACGTCGCCGGCAAGAATCTCCTGACCCTGCGTGGCGATCGTGTCAGTGATCGACTGCGAAACCGAATTGACCGCCGCAATGGCGCCGGTGCCGAGAGCGATACAGGCGAGAAAGATATAGAAGCCGCCGAGCCCGCCGCGAAGTTCGCGAAGCGCGAGACGAAAGGCAAGGGAGACACGCGGGGTCAGCAATCTCATGCAATCGCTGCCTCGGGCTGCACAGGCGCGCTATCGCCCTCGATTTGTCCCGAACGAACCCGAATCTGCCTGGAGCAGCGTTTGGCAAGGGCGGTGTCATGGGTGACAAGCAGCAGCGTCATCCCGCGCTCTGTCTGCTTCGAAAACAGAAGATCTGCAATCTGGCGGCCGGTGTCGGTGTCGAGGTTGCCGGTCGGTTCGTCGGCAATCAGCAATGCCGGCGAGGGTGCGAGGGCGCGTGCAATTGCCACGCGTTGCTGCTCGCCGCCGGAGAGCTGGCCAGGATAGTGGTTCAATCGATCGCCAAGACCGACGGATTTCAATTCGCGACGTGCGATTTCGAAGGGATTGGAAAGGTTGGCAAGCTCCAGCGGCACCGCGACGTTCTCCAACGCCGTCATGTTGGCTATTAGGTGGAAAGATTGGAAGACGATGCCGATGTTACGCCCACGGAAGTCGGCCACTTCGTCTTCACTCAGAGCATGCAATGGTGTGCCGCTGACATTGATCTCGCCACTATCGAGTTTCTCAAGCCCTGCAAGCACCATCAGCAATGTCGATTTGCCGGAGCCCGACGGCCCTACGATGCCGACCGACTCCCCGGCGGCAATCGTCAGATCGATGCCTTTCAGCACATGGACGGAGGCGGCGGCGCTGCCAAGCGTCAAATCGGCGCGCTTCAACTCGATGATGGTTTTTGCCAACAGTATTCGCCCTATATAGATGCCGATCGTCTTGCCAATCTAGGGAAAGCGGAATGAGATTTAAAGTTGCCGGCCTTCACATCGCCGTCATTGTTGCCTCGCTGATGTTCTCAGTCACAGCCAATGCAAGGACAATCAGCCTTGTCGGCTTTGGGGACAGCCTGATGGCAGGCTACCAGCTTCCTCCCGGCGACGGGTTTCCAGAAAAACTGCAAGCAGCTCTGAAAGCCAAAGGGGTCGATATATCGATCGCCAATGCGGGGGTCTCCGGGGACACGACGACCGGCGGTCTGGCACGAATCGATTGGTCGGTTCCCGACGGTACCGATGGCGTAATTCTCGAACTCGGCGGCAATGATGCACTGCGTGGCATCCCTCCCGAAGAAAGTGAAAGGAATCTCGACCAGATGATTGTCCGGCTAAAGGAACGCGGCATTGCCGTTCTTCTTGTCGGTATACTGGCGCCGCCGAACATGGGTGGCGACTATGCCGCACGCTTCAATGCGATCTACCCGAAACTCGCGCAAAAACATGGTGTTGCGCTCTATCCCTTCTTTCTCGACGGCGTCGCCCTTGCGGCTGGTTTGAAGCTCGAAGATGGGATGCACCCCAACAGCAAGGGGGTCGATGTGATGGTCGAAAAGATGGAGCCGGCTATCACGCAATTCTTGGGAACGATTTCTACTGTGAAGAATTAGGGGCTTGCACAGGTGCCCAATGCGTGATTCCGTGTGAGCACCTGCAATAGATTCGGGGAGTGCTCGTTATGCCGAGACTGTTTACCGCCCTCGAAATTCCGCGCAATGTCGCGATGAGCCTCTCATTGCTGCGCGGTGGTCTCCCTGGTGCAAGATGGATTGATGTGGAAAATTACCACATCACTTTGCGGTTCATCGGCGATGTCGATGGACGGACGGCAGACGAAATTGTCGATCGGCTTGACCGCATCGACCGCCCCGAATTCCAGATCCGCCTTGATGGTATCGGCGCATTCGGATCCAAGAAGCCGCATTCGGTCTGGGCCGGCGTCTCGCCTTCGCCGGAGATGTATGCGCTTCAAGCGGAAATCGAGCGGATCTGCCAGCGCATCGGATTGCCGCCGGATCCTCGCAAGTTCACGCCGCATGTCACGCTGGCGCGGCTGAAATCGTCGCGGGTCGATGATGTGGTGCATTACCTCGCTGGCCGCGGCAACTTTCAGACCTCGGCCTTCACTGTTCCCCGCTTCGTCCTACTGTCATCGAGGGAATCGGTTGGCGGCGGGCCTTACCTCACGGAAGAGGTCTTCCCGCTCCACGAGGCATTGTCTGTGCCCAGCGCCTCCAGCAGCTTCCTGCAGCCGGTAAAGAGCCTAGCGTAGACAAGTTCGAACTCGTCCCTGCTGCCGTAGTATGGGTCGGGTATATCCTCGCCGGTTTCGAGCGCAAACTCGCCGAACAGGCGGATGTTTGTGGCTTCCGGGCGCATCCGATGCAGTTCGGCGATATTTACGCGATCCATCGCGAGTATCAGGTCGCAATGGCTGAAATCCTCCGTCGTTATCCGACGGGCGCGTTGTCGGGAGATGTCTATCCCGTGACCTCTGGCTGTTGCGATCGAACGCCGATCCGGATGCTCGCTCTCGTGCCCGCCACCGGTGCCGGCCGAATCGATTTCGAAACAATCAGCCAGACCAGCGGCGTCGACAAGATGCGAGAAGATACCCTCGGCAAGGGGAGAACGGCAGATATTGCCCATGCAAACAAACAGGATGCTAATGCGTTTCATCTGTGGTCCATGATGGAAAGAGGAGGGACAATCGCATGAAACGGGAAAAACTGGAACGGCAAGCCATCGCCGCCGAACTTGCCAAGCTTGACGGCTGGTCGCTCAATGACACTGGCACGTCGATATCGCGAAGCTTCAAGTTTCGCAATTTCGTCGAGGCTTTCGGCTTCATGACGGAAGCGGCGCTTGCGGCAGAACGGCTCAATCATCATCCGGAATGGTTCAATGTCTATTCGCGCGTCGAGGTGAAACTCAACACCCATGATGCCGGCGGCCTGACCGAGCTTGACTTCCGGCTGGCGGCAGCGATGGAGAAGGCGGCAGCACGCCGGCTTGATTGAATCCGGTACAGCCATCACATATGTGCGCGTGAACGAAAGGACCAATCGGGATGGACGACGTCAAATTCGGTGAGATCCTTCTGCCGGGCGACGATGATACGCAAAGCCGGCGCGAACAGACTGTGCGCAAGAAATTCTGGCCGACCTTCAAGAAGGCCGTGCGGCAGATTCCCTTCGCGCGCGATGTCGTCGCCGCATTCTACTGCGCGATGGATCCGCAGACGCCGACAAGGGTGCGCGGCGTGCTTCTGGCTGCGCTTGCTTATTTCGTCATGCCAATCGATATGATCCCTGATGTTTTTGCCGTGATCGGGTTTTCGGACGACGTGGCAGTCCTCTCCGCCGCCTTCGCAATGGTCAGCAGGCACCTGCAGCCGAGGCACTATGAGGCAGCGGACCGTGCGCTCGCCGACAAGCCTGAAGGCATGAAGACGATCTAGCCGCGTCAGGCGCTTTCAGCCTCAAGGGCCTTCCGGAGCTTTCCGAAGGCAAGCCGGATACGGGACTTTACGGTGCCGAGCGGCAAGCCCGTCGCCTCAGCAATCTGCGAATGGGATTGGCCGAGAAAGAACGCGGCGCGGAGCATTTCGCGTTGCTCTTCGGGGAGCTGGCTGACGGCTTTGCGCACATGGGCGTCTCGATCGTCGTTGGCGAGAATTTCGTCGGCGGCAATTTCGGCGACCGGTTGCAATGCCGGGTCTGCACCATCCAGGATGCGGGTCCTCGCGCGGCGCTGAAGATCGATCCGGCGATTGCGGGCGATGCGAAACAGCCAGGTCGACAGCGATGATCTCGCCGCGTCGTAGAGCTCAGCCTTATGCCAGAGCACGATCATCACTTCCTGAACGAGTTCGTCTGCCTCGTTGCTAGCCATCCTTTGGCGCAGTAACCAGGATTTGAGGCGCGGCGCGAAGTAGTCGAACAGCACGGCGAATGCCTCTTGGTCACGGCGGTCCGCAACGGCCCTGGCGAGGTCGGCGAAGCGCTGTTTCTCCTCGGCATTCATGTCCCGTCCAAAGTCCCCTAACCCGGCGAATTCTCCAACGGATTTCTAATGCTTATTGACGTACAACGGTTTCTCAAAAGGTCAAACTCTTGCCTGAATCTTTATGTCTTAAATTCATTCATGACGATGGTCTGTGTGCGCACTCGGTATCACGTCATCACGGGCGAGGCGCCTGCGCCCGACGTTGACACTTGGGCGAAAATGGCACAGGCAGGGACTTCTCGCAGTCCCTGTTGACGCTTTGGTAACCTGAATTAAGTCAAAATAAAGCAGATCGTGATTATGCGCCGCCCGTTCGCTTCGGGCTCGAATCGCAAGAACCGGCAGGATATCCATGTTTCTTAGAAGTACCGCAATCGCCCTTTCCCTCGCTCTAGCCGGCGCCGGCATTGCATCCGCTCAGACCAGGAAGTCGCAGCCTGCGGCGCAGGCACCGCAGCAGCAGGCAACGCCGGCTTCGACAGCGCCGACACGCATCCAGCAGTTCCAGGCTTGGGGCGCTTACTCCTACAAGTCCGGCGCGAACACCGTCTGCTACGTTCTGTCCGTGCCGACGGAAAAGAAGCCAGCCGGCATCGATCACGGTGATAACTTCTTCATCGTTTCGCAGCGCCCCGGCCAGAACATTTCCTACGAGCCGCAGGCGATGATGGGTTACACCGTCAAGGAAAACTCGAAGATCGATGTTGTCATCGACAACAAGACCTTCGTGATGTTCACCAAGGACAAGGCCGGCTGGGTCGAGAATGCAGCTCAGGAGCCGGCGCTCGTCGCAGCCATGAAGAGCGGCCACGCGATGACCGTCAACGCGACATCGCGCAAGGGTACTTCGACTTCCTACAGCTATTCGCTTTCCGGCATTTCCGCCGCGCTGAAGCAGGTCGAAGGCTGCAAATAAGCGGTTCGGGATTGTTCTTTGAATTCAAAGGCCGGCCTTGCGCCGGCTTTTGTCGTTTTCCATCTATAGTGACGCGCGGCAAAAATGATGCTAAAGGCCCGCGCAACAGCGGATAGATCGCGGTCCTTGCCGTATGCTCCGCATTCAATTTTTGCCACCATGCCCTTCGTACCTGCAAGTCATCCGGCTTTCCGGGACGGTCGCATGTTGAATTCGGGATTAGAGACTATGTCCGTCATGGATGCGATGACCGTTACCAAGCCTTTGGGGGCTGCGATCAGCGGTGCTGATGCTGGGCTGAAGCCCTCGCTGATCGGCCTCAGCCGCGAGGAGATGGGTGCTGCGCTGCGCGAAAGAGGCGTGCCGGACAAGCAGATCAAGATGCGCGTCGCCCAGCTCTGGAACTGGATCTACGTGCGCGGCGTCTCCGATTTCGATCACATGACGAATGTCGCCAAGGACATGCGCGAGATGCTGAAGCAGCATTTCACCATCGCGCGTCCTGAAATTGTCGAGGAGCAGGTTTCCAACGACGGCACCCGCAAGTGGCTGCTGCGTTTCCCGGCGCGCGGCGCGGGGCGTCCGGTTGAGATCGAGGCCGTCTATATTCCGGAAGAGGGTCGTGGGACGCTTTGCATCTCAAGCCAGGTGGGCTGCACGCTGACCTGTTCCTTCTGTCATACCGGAACGCAACGTCTGGTGCGCAACCTGACGGCGGAAGAAATTCTCTCGCAGCTTCTGCTGGCTCGCGATCGGCTCGGTGACTTCCCGGACCGCGAGGCGCCGCAAGGTACCATCATGCCAGCGGAAGGCCGCAAGGTCAGCAACATCGTGATGATGGGCATGGGTGAGCCGCTCTACAATTTCGATGCCGTGAAGCAGGCGTTGCTGATCGCCACCGATGGCGACGGCCTGTCGCTCTCCAAGCGCCGCGTCACGCTGTCGACGTCAGGCGTCGTGCCTGAAATCTTCCGCACTGGCGATGAAATTGGCGTGATGCTGGCAATTTCGCTGCACGCCGTGCGCGACGACCTGCGCGACATCCTGGTGCCGATCAACAAGAAATACCCGCTGAAGGAACTGATCGACGCCTGCCGGAAGTATCCTGGCTTGTCGAACGCCCGTCGCATCACCTTCGAATATGTGATGCTCAAGGACGTCAACGATAGCCTGGAGGATGCCAAGGGTCTCGTTCAGCTGCTGAAGGGTGTGCCGGCGAAGATCAACCTCATTCCGTTCAATCCGTGGCCGGGCACCAATTACCAGTGTTCGGACTGGGCGCAGATCGAGAAGTTTGCCGATTTCATCAACTCCGCCGGCTATGCCTCGCCGATCCGGACGCCGCGCGGCCGCGACATTCTCGCAGCCTGCGGCCAGCTGAAGTCGGACTCGGAGCGGATGCGCAAGACCGAACGATTGGCCTTCGAAGCGATGATGATCGCCAATCACGGCGCGGACGACTGATCAGCAAGTTTGATCCGTTCAGTGTTTTCTAATGATTGATTTCATGGCCTGCTTTTCCTAGAAGCAGGCCAAAATCATATCAGGAGGATACCCAATGCGTTCCATTTTGCTTGCTGTCGCGGCGACGCTGGCCTTGACTCTGCCTGCCAAGGCCGAAGATGTGACCGTCGCAGTCACGGCCATCGTCGAGCATCCGGCACTCGACGCCGCACGCAAAGGTGTCCTCGATGTGCTGACGGCGGCAGGCTACAAGGAAGGCGAGAACCTGAAGTTCATGTTCGAGTCTGCCCAGGGTAATCCGGCAACCGCAGCACAGATCGCCCGCCAGTTCGCCGGCGAAGGCCCTAACGTCATCGTGCCGATCTCCACGCCTTCCGCACAGGCTGTCGTTTCCGCAACACGTGACATCCCGGTGGTGTTCACCGCTGTATCCGATCCGCTCGGCGCGCAGCTCGTCAAGGACATGGAGAGGCCGGGTGGCAACGTTACCGGCCTGTCCGACATGTCGCCGGTTGCCGAGCACCTTGCGCTCATCAAGGAAATCCTGCCGAACGTTAAAACGATCGGCTACCTCTACAACTCAGGCGAAGCCAACTCGGTGTCGCTGCTCGCCGTTCTGAAGACGGAAGCCGAGAAGGCCGGCCTGAAGGTTGTCGAGTCGGCTGCCACCAAGTCCGCGGAGGTGCAGGGTGCGGCCCGCGCGCTCGTCGGCCGTGCCGATGCCATCTACATCCCGACCGACAATACAATCATTTCCGCGCTCGAAGGTGCCGTCGCCGTTGCCGAAGAAAGCAAGCTGCCGCTCTTCACTGCGGATACGGACTCCGTCTCGCGCGGTGCAATCGCTGCGCTCGGCTTCAATTATTACGATGTCGGCAAGCAGACCGGCGAAATCGTCGTTCGTATCCTTAAGGGCGAAAACCCGGGCGATATTCCGGTAAAGGTTGCCGCTGGTAGCGATCTGGTGGTCAATAAGGGCGCTGCCACGAAGATGGGCGTGACGCTGCCGGAAAGCGTCTTGAAGCGCGCGACGAAGACGATCGACTGATCGCCGCGTATTTTTGAGAAACCTGCCGTCCAGCCGCTCCCGTTTTAGGCGGGGGCGGCTGATGGTATTAAAAGCCTGGGTCCCGCAACAGTCGGGACGAGTCAGAAGAGAGGGCAAGAGCCTTGAGTCAGATCGCATTCTGGGGAGCCGTGGAGCTGGGGTTGGTCTATGCCTTCGTAGCGCTCGGCGTGTACCTCGCATTTCGTGTGCTGGATTTTCCTGATCTGACGGTTGACGGCTCCTTCCCGCTGGGCGCTGCGGTAACGGCGGTTCTCATCATTGCGGGAGTCAATGCCTGGCTTGCTGCGCTCATTGCCATGGTCGCGGGGGCTGCGGCCGGTATTGTTACCGCGATGCTCAATGTACGGTTCAAGATCCTCAACCTGCTGGCGTCGATCCTGACGATGATCGCGCTCTTCTCGGTCAACCTGCGTGTGATGGGCAAGCCGAACGTCGCGCTGATCAATGCGGATACGATGATCAGCCCGTTCTTCGGTCACGGGCTGCGTGATTTCTACGTTCGCCCGCTCTTCGTTGGCGTCCTCGTCGTTGTCGCCGTGATCCTCGTCTGGCGCTTTCTGGAAAGCGACTCGGGTCTGGCGATGCGCGCGACCGGTGCCAATCCCCGTATGGCCCGCGCGCAGGGCGTGGACACGAGCCGCCAGATCTATCTCGGCATGGCGATCTCCAACGCGCTGGTCGCTTTCGGCGGCGCACTGTTTGCGCAGACGAACGGCTTTGCCGATGTCACCTCGGGTGTTGGTACAATCGTTGTCGGCCTCGCGGCCGTCATCATCGGCGAAACGCTGCTCGGCCGGCGCGGGCTGCTGATCGCCTTGATCGGCTGCGTGCTCGGCTCGATCCTCTATCGTATCGCCATCCAGCTCGCGCTCTCGACTGACGTTATCGGGTTGCAGGCTTCGGACCTTAATTTCGTGACGGCGGTGCTGGTGACGATCGCGCTCATTCTTCCCCGCCTTCGCCGCGGAGGTACGGCATCGTGATTACACTCAAGGATATCAAGGTCGTCTTCGGCAAGGGTACGCCGCTGCAAAAGCAGGCGCTGAACGGTGTCAGCCTGACGATTGAGGAAGGCTCGTTCGTCACCGTCATCGGTTCGAACGGCGCGGGCAAGTCGACGCTTCTCGGCGTGCTTGCCGGCGATGTGCTTGCCAGCGAAGGCCAGGTGCTGATCGGCCATGCCGATGTCACGCGCAAGTCCACGGCTGCCCGCGCCGGCCTCGTCGCCCGCGTCTTCCAGGATCCGCTGACGGGAAGTTGCGGCTCGCTTTCGATCGAGGAAAATCTTGCGCTTGCGGCGCGTCGTGGTGAGCAGCGTGGTCTCGCCTCGGCGCTGGGTCCGAAACGGCGCGAGCTTTTCCGCGAGCGTATCAGCGAACTTAATCTCGGACTCGAGAACCGGATGCGGGATCGCATGGATTTGCTTTCCGGCGGCCAGCGGCAGGCGGTGTCGCTGGTCATGGCGACACTTGCCGGTTCCGAAGTGCTGCTGCTCGACGAGCATACGGCGGCGCTCGATCCTGGCATGGCCGAGTTCGTGATGGGCCTCACGCAGAAAATCGTTTCGGAGCGCAAGCTGACGACGTTGATGGTCACCCACTCCATGCGTCAAGCGCTCGACTATGGGCACCGCACGATCATGCTGCATGGTGGCGAGATCGTTCTCGACGTCAGCGGCGACAGCCGCAAGACGCTGCAGGTCGAAGACTTGATTGCCATGTTCCGCAAGATGCGCGGCCAGACCTTGGATGACGATGCGCTGCTGATCGGCTGATCCGGTTACCGGATCAGCGCGCCTGGGTCAGCAGGATTTTTGCCGCGAAGACGGAGAAGACGCCGGCGAAGGTAAGATCCATGCCGCGCAGAATCTTCTTGTTGCTCTGCAGCCATCCGGCCAGCCAGTCGGCCGCGAAGACGACGGCAGCGTTCACCGGCATGCCGATCACGATGAAGCAGAAGCCGAGAAACAGTAGCTTCTGCGTCACCGCCGGGTCGCCGGCGCTGACGAACTGCGGCAGGAAGGTCATGAAGAAGATGATGACCTTGGGGTTCAGGAGGTTGACCCAGAAGCCCGAGGAAATATTGGCAAGCGGCGTGCCCTTTGAGGCTTCCACCTTGTTGACCGAAAGCTTCGAGCCATAGCGGATCGCCTGGACGGCAAGCCAAAGCAGGTAGGCGGCACCGCCGGTCTTCAGGATCAGGAAGGCCGTCGGCGAAGCTGTAATCAGCGCCGAAACACCGAAGGCGACCAGCATGGTGTGGACCACGATGCCGAGGCTCGTGCCGAGGACGACGAACAGTGCCGCCTTCTTGCCCTGCGCCAGCGCGCGGCTGATTGACAGAGTCATGTCGGGGCCAGGCGTCGCAGCAAGCAGAAGGGTCGCGGCTGCGAAGGCGAGAAGCGTCGGAAAGCTGGGCAGGAAGTCCATGGGTACACTCTGAAAGCCGGAAAACGTCGACCGTTTTTACCCGGCTTCCAGAAAATGTCTAATCAAACCTTCTAATACGACCTATTCCTGCCGCTCGAGATAGGCCTTGAATTTGTCGGCATAATCCTTGTGCCAGCGCGACAGCGGCGGGCGGTTCTCGATGATGTCACCCATCGCCCAGGCCATGCGGCGTTCGTCCACCGCGCGGGCGACGTCGTTGTCCGGGCAGAGGATATAGAAGTCGCCACGTTCCAGGCTTTCGATCATGAAGTCGACCGTCTGTTCGGGAGTCCATGCGGCGGCCGGCTTTTCGGCACGATCGCCCTTGGTGAGGCCGGTGAAGACGAAGCCGGGAATCAGCAAATGGGCAGAGATCTTCGAGCCTTCGGTGTTGCGCAATTCATGCTCGAGCGCTTCGGTGAACACCTTCACGCCGGCCTTCGAGACGTTGTAGGCCGGATTGCCGGGCGGCGTGGTAATGCCCTGCTTGGAACCGGTGTTGATGATAAGACCGGGTTCGCCGTGCGAGAGCATATGCTGGCCGAAGGTCCGCGTTCCATTGATGACGCCAAGCAAGTTGACGCCGACGATGCTGTCCCAATCGGCCTGGGCGCTGAAAATCGACGTCTCGGGGCCGATGCCGGCATTGTTCATGAGAATATGCACTCGGCCGAAGCGCTGGATCACCGTCCGCTCGAGCGCTTCCAGCGAGTCCTTCTGCGCAACGTCGGTTTCAACGGCGAGCACGTTCTCTTCGCCGGAGATCGATTTCAGTTCCTTTGCCGCCTCCGCAAGCCGGTCGCCGCCTAGATCGGCAATGGCGACGCTCATGCCCACCCGGGCAAAGTGTTTCGCCGCGGCAAGCCCGATGCCGGAAGCACCGCCGGTGATGACGGCGACATTGGATTTCTTGATGATGTCTTGGATTTTGGTCACGGCCAGCCACTCCTCAGCGTTGTGCGGACGCTGGCAGATATGGGTTGCGCTTTCGGCCTGTCAAACAATATCCGCGCCGCCCGTGGTCGGCGTTGCCCTTGCGTCCTGCGCCGATCTCGCTAAAAGTGCCCAGCCATACCGGGCTTGGCGGGCTTGCCGCTGCCCTTTTGCAACGGACCTCATCATCATGGCATCGCACAAAGACGTAAAGAAAGTTGTCCTCGCCTATTCCGGCGGCCTCGACACCTCGATCATCCTGAAGTGGCTGCAGACCGAACTCGGTGCAGAAGTCGTGACATTCACGGCCGATCTCGGTCAGGGCGAAGAGCTGGAGCCGGCGCGCAAGAAAGCCGAGATGCTCGGCATCAAGGAAATCTACATCGAGGACGTTCGCGAAGAGTTCGTCAAGGACTTCGTCTTCCCGATGTTCCGCGCCAATGCCGTCTATGAGGGCGTCTATCTGCTCGGCACCTCGATCGCACGCCCGCTGATCTCCAAGCACCTGATCGATATCGCCCGCAAGACCGGCGCCGATGCGATCGCGCATGGCGCCACCGGCAAGGGCAACGACCAGGTTCGTTTCGAACTCTCCGCCTATGCTTTGAACCCGGACATCAAGATCATCGCGCCATGGCGCGACTGGGCGTTCAAGAGCCGCACCGATCTGCTGGCCTTTGCCGAAGCGCACCAGATCCCGGTTGCCAAGGACAAGAAGGGTGAGGCGCCGTTCTCCGTCGACGCCAACCTGCTGCACTCGTCGTCCGAGGGCAAGGTTCTGGAAGATCCCGCTCAGGAAGCGCCCGAATACGTGCACATGCGCACGATCTCGCCGGAAGCCGCGCCTGACAAGGCGACGATCATCAAGGTCGGCTTCGAGAAGGGTGACGCGGTTTCGATCAATGGCGTCCGTATGAGCCCAGCGACGCTGCTTGCTACGCTCAACAATTACGGCCGCGACAACGGTATCGGCCGCCTCGACCTCGTGGAAAACCGCTTCGTCGGCATGAAGTCGCGCGGCGTTTACGAAACGCCCGGCGGTACGATCCTGCTTGCCGCGCATCGCGCGATTGAATCCATCACGCTCGACCGCGGTGCCGCGCACCTCAAGGACGAGATCATGCCGCGCTACGCCGAGCTCATCTACTACGGCTTCTGGTTCTCGCCGGAGCGCGAGATGCTGCAGGCGCTGATCGACAAGAGCCAGGAGCATGTCGAAGGCGAAGTGACGCTGAAGCTCTACAAGGGCAACGTCATGGTCATCGGCCGCGAAAGCCCGAAGTCGCTCTACTCCGACAAGCTCGTTACCTTCGAAGACGACCAGGGCGCCTACGACCAGAAGGACGCCGCCGGCTTCATCAAGCTGAACGCGCTGCGCCTGCGCACACTCGCCAAACGCAACCTCTCGAAGTAATCGAGAGCAGAGCGCAAGAGATCAAAGGCCCGCCTCGTGCGGGCTTTCTTCATTCGCCTGTTGTGGCGTTGCGGTGCGTTGCGAGGCGCGCACGAACCAGACATAGCTTGCAATCGAAATCAGCGCCATGATCGGGATCACCGTTCCGAAGGCGAGGAGTGGCATGCCGATCAGCGAACCCGCGACGCCGCCGGCAAATCCGCCGCCCATCTGAATGAAGCCCATCATTGCCGAGGCCGAGCCGGCGATATGCGGGAAGGGGTAGAGGCCCGATGTCGTCATGTGTGGCGTTAGGAAAGCCAATCCGAAGGCCAGGAACGCGATCGGCCCCATGATCGAGAGATAGGAGGGCGTCACGAAGTGGACGGACAGCGCAATCATGATGCCGGCGAGCCCGAGTAGCCCAAGCCCGACGCGCACGGAACCGTCGCCGCCCAAGCGCGGCGCCGCATAACGAAGGCAGACGGAGCCCAGGAAGTAGGAACCGGACTGCATCAGCATGCCCAAGCCAAAGGCTGTCGGTGAAAGGCCGACGACCTTGATGAGGATAAAGGGGAGCAGCGTCGCCTGTGCGTAGAGTGCGCCGATCGAGCCACCGAGCACGAGCGAGGCGGAGACGAAGCGGCTTTCGCGTGCAAGCTCCAGATAGGCGCGAAGCAGCGGAACCGGGAGCGCGCGGCGCGGATCCGGCACGCTCGTTTCGCGCATGAACACGATCACTCCAAAACAGATCAGGAGTCCGAAGCCGATCAGAAGGAAGAAGACGGATTGCCAGCCGAAAGCGGCAAGTGCCAATCCACCAATCGTCGGTGCGGCCGCCGGTCCAATGGCGATCATGATGCCGATCAGGTTCATGATGCGCGAGGCTTGGGTTCCGGTGAACTGGTCGCGCACGATGGCGCGGGCAACCGTAATCCCGACGGAGGCGCCAACGCCCTGGATCAGGCGGCCAGCGAGCAGCCATTCGATGCCGGGCGCGAAGGCAGCAAGCAGGCTGCCGACGACATAGATGCCGACAAACAGGAGCGTCGCCGCACGCCGGCCAAAGGCATCCGAAAGCGGACCTGCAAGCAATTGCGCCACAGAGAAGCCGGCGAAATAGACGGAGAGCGTCATCTTGATTGCCGAATCGGACGTCTGGAACGCATGGACGAGTTCGGGCATCGCCGGCGTGTAAATCGACATCGAGATCGGGCCGATGGTTGCGAGAAGCGCACCGAGCATACTCGTTCGCCGTTCGCTCATCCGGAATGGGGGCATAGGGGTACTCGGTCTTTGGTGACATGCGCGATCCGCACGAGGGCGGCCGCTTTTCCTTCTGTCGGAAGCTGCGTGATCCGGCAATTGAAAAATCTCACGGGTCGGCTTACAGCTTGACGCCTTTCTATTGGCGCATAAGCTGCGGCGGTCCCTTCTGGAGTTTGTTGATGACCCAATCCCTGCTCGCGGGCGCCTTTCTGGCAGCTCTTCTCTACGTGCTCATTCCAGGGCCTGCCTTCCTCGCGCTGCTTGGTATCGGTGCGGGGCAGGGACGCCGCGCCGGCGCGCTGTTCGTCGGCGGCCATCTGGTCGGCGATCTGCTCTGGGCGTCGCTGGCACTGATCGCGATCATCGGCGCCAAGACGATCGGCACTTTTGTCTTCGACGCGCTCGGGCTTCTCTGCGGTTTCTACCTCGCCTGGATCGGCTGGAATGCGGTGCGCGCAAAGCCGAAGGGTGACGGGCAGGCATTGATGGTCGTGGAGCGACCGTTCCGTCGCGGCCTGATCTTCGGCGTGACCAATCCGAAGGGATATCCGGTCGCGCTCGCGACGTTCACTGCGCTCGTTGCCGGCTCGGCAAGCGCACTGCAGTTTCACACGCTGCCGGTTCTGCTGGCGGTTTCGTTCCTGGGCTTCATCGTGGCGGACATGATCCTGATCACCGTCATTGGCGCGCGAACCGTCCGGCGATTCTATCGAGCGCACGAGCGGTTGATCGTCCGCTGCTCCGGCGTCCTGTTCATGGGTTTCGCAGCGCAGGCCCTTTGGCATGCGACGCCCGGCCTGCTCGGATGGCGGAAAGCCTGAGATCAGACGTCGAGGAAGCTGACGACGGAATTCAGCCGTTCCACTGTTTCCCGGTCACCGATCGATGTCGCGATCTGCAGCTGGTCTTTGTAGTAGTCCCGGAAATTGAAGCTCGTCGCGTCGGTAACGGCGGACAGGTCGAGAATGTTGCCTGATGGATCGATCGTTCGCATCGGCAGCGGCTCGGAAATGGCGGCGAATGTATCCTGATCGATTGCGCCGGCATCGAAGCTCTGCCTTGCATACTGGCGCAGTTCACTGGCACTGATCGCGGAAAAATCAGGCGTATCTGCGCTCGTTTCATCGATATGGAACGCCGTCGAAGCCTTCGTTGTTGTGCCCAGCTGCGCTTCTAATTCGTTGTAACTGCTTGGATTATCTTGGTTTCTTCTGAAAAGGAAATTCGGCGAAGACCGCACAGAAAGGATTTCCATGGCGCGTATCCACTGCAAAAGGATGATCGTGAAACTACCGCGCGTGGCGAACGTGCGTCAATCGTTAACGATCAGTTAATTCTTATGCGTCATTTCTTGCCATGAACTTATTCGCAGTCAGGCCGGGAGATGTGCGCCTGATCGGCAATACCAATTGCGGGCGCGCATCCCTATATTGCCTGTTCAGTTGCCTGCCACAAAGGATCTCCGCATGCCTTCCACACCAGAATTCAACCCCGCACTCGTCGAATGGAACGGTCTCCACGGCCTGCCGCGTTTCGATGCACTCAATGACGGCGACTTTGGTCCCGCCTTTGATGCTGCGCTTGCCGCGCATGAGAAGGAGATCGACGCGATCGCGGGCAATCCGGAGGCGCCGACATTCGAGAATACCGTCGTTGCTCTCGAGATCGCGGGCGATGAGCTGTCACGCGTATCGGCATTGTTCTGGAACAGGGCGGGTGCTCACACCAACGATACGATCCAAGCGCTGGAACGGGACATCTCGCCGAAGATGTCGCGCCATTACTCCAAGATCGGCATGAACGCCGCACTCTTTGCCCGCATCGATGCCCTGTGGGAAGCGCGTGAAAGCCTTGGCCTGACGCTGGAGCAGACGCGCGTGCTGGAACGGCACTGGAAAGGCTTCGTCAAATCGGGTGCGAAGCTGCCGAAAGCCGAGCAGGAGAAGCTCGCGGGCATCAACGAAAGGCTTGCCGGTCTTGGCACCCAGTTCGGGCAGAACGTGCTCGCCGATGAAAAGAGCTGGGCGCTCATCCTTTCCGACGGGGCCGACCTCGAGGGTATCCCCGAGTTCCTGAAGGATGCGATGGCGGCGGCTGCGCGCGAGCGAGGCGAGGAGGGCAAATTTGCCGTTACCCTGTCGCGCTCAATCATCGAACCGTTCCTCACCTTCTCCGAACGGCGGGATCTGCGTGAGCAGGCCTTCAAGGCTTGGGTTGCGCGCGGCGAGAACGATGGCGCGACCGACAATCGCGGCATCATCCGCGATACACTTGCGCTTCGCGACGAGGTGGCAAAGCTCCTCGGTTACGGCAACTTCGCGGAATTGAAGCTCGACAACACAATGGCGAAGACGCCGGATGCCGTGAACCACCTGCTTCAGGAGGTATGGACGAAGGCGGTCAAGCGCGCCGGCGAGGAAGAGGCAGACATCGCCAGGCTGATTGCGGACGAAGGCAAGAACCACGACGTCATGCCCTGGGATTGGCGGCACTATGCCGAGAAGATCCGGGGGCAGCGGTACAATTTTTCCGAGGCCGAGCTGAAGCCCTACCTGCAGCTCGAGAAGATTATCGACGCCTGCTTCGACGTCGCCGGCCGGCTGTTCGGCATTCGCGCTGTCGAGAAGAAGGGCGTTCCGGCCTACCATCCTGATGTTCGCGTCTTCGAAATCCGCGACCGCGAGGACAGGCTGGTGGCACTCTTCCTCGGCGATTACTTTGCCCGTAGCTCGAAGCGCTCCGGCGCCTGGATGAGCTCGTTCCAATCGCAGCACAAGCTGCCGTTGAAGAACGGTCGCAACGGCGAATTGCCGATCATCTACAATGTCTGCAATTTCGCGAAGCCCGCCGAAGGCAAGCCGGCGCTCCTTTCGCTCGACGATGCACGCACGCTGTTCCACGAGTTCGGTCATGCGCTGCACGGGATGCTGTCGAACGTCACCTATCCGTCGGTGTCGGGCACGGGCGTCTCGCGTGATTTCGTAGAATTGCCGTCACAGCTTTACGAGCACTGGCTAACGGTGCCTGCGATCCTGAAGCAATATGCCGTGCATTTCGAAACCGGCGAGTCGATGCCGCAGGCGTTGCTCGACAAGGTTCTGGCCGCACGCACCTTCAATTCCGGTTTCAATACGGTTGAATTCACCTCCTCCGCGCTCGTCGACATGGCGTTCCACACCCGCGACAAGGTCGAGGATCCGATGGCTGTGCAGTGCGAGGTGCTGTCCGAGCTTGGCATGCCGAAGTCGATCGTCATGCGTCATGCCTCGCCGCACTTCCAGCACATCTTCTCCGGCGGTTATTCGGCCGGCTACTATTCCTACATGTGGTCCGAGGTTCTCGATGCTGACGCCTTTGCCGCCTTCGAGGAAACCGGCGACGCGTTTAATCGCGAGATGGCCGCCAAGCTGAAAGACAACATCTACTCCGTCGGCGGCGCGATCGATCCCGAGGATGCTTACAAGGCTTTCCGTGGCAAGCTGCCGAGCCCGGATGCAATGCTAGTGAAGAAGGGGCTTGCGACCTTCGAGGAACTGTCCGGCAGTGATGCCTAACAGGTCCTGGATTGTGCCTCTTCGCCATCCCGATCATGACGCAGCCGGCGCTCCTCTGCTCAGCCTGCTGCGTCCTAGTGGGCTGGCCGCGGAATAACGATTTTCACGCAGCGCGCATTTCGGCTTCCCTGCCGGGCCTCTCGCTTAACAAAACTGTCGCGGAAGTTTCGAAAAACCGTCATGCCGTCTTCAAGAAGATGACATGACGACCGCCATAGGTTCGGCGCGGGAGGCTCTCTCCCGCTCGAGCAAGCCGGACACACCTTGGCATGAAACTGAACGAAACGACCCGCCGGCGCTTCCTATCGTCCATGGGAGCGGTCGGCGGATTTTCACTGGCAGGGCTGGCGATGCCCTATTATGCGCGTGGTTCCTCCAGTCGTCCGGTCTTCACATCCGGCGTCCAGTCCGGCGACATTGATGTCAGCTCCGGCGTGATCTGGACGCAGCTGGACCGGCCCGCGCGACTGCATGTCGAATACTCGACGAGCGACAGGTTCGCCAATGCGGTGCGCATCACGCCCATAGACGTCACGCCACAAACCGGTCTTGCCGGGAAGCTGCTGCTTGAGGATCTTCCGCCTGACCAGGACATATTCTACCGCTTCCGTGCGGCCGACCTGCAGGATATCAACGATCTTTCGGAGCCTATCCTGGGTCAGTTTCGAACGGCGCCATCGGGCAAGCGCAGCATCCGCTTCGCTTGGTCGGGCGATACGGCTGGTCAGGGCTGGGGCATCGACGACGAGGGCATGCGCACCTATCAGACGATCGCCTATCACCGTCCGGATTTCATGATCCACTCCGGCGATACGATCTACGCCGACAATCCGATGCCTGATGAAATCAAGCTGCGAGACGGCAGTGTCTGGAAAAACAGGATCGTCACCGAGGCAAAGCGCGACATCGCCCAGACGCTCGACCAGTTTCGCGGGCAATGGGCCTACAACTTGCTCGATGATCACGTGAAGCAATTCAACGCGGTCTGTCCCGTCTTCTATCAATGGGACGATCATGAGGTGCTGAACAATTGGTCGCCATCGACCGACCTTCGCGACGACGACCGCTATACGGAAAAATCCGTCACGACACTCGCCGGTCGCGCCAGCCGCGCCTTTCACGAAATGGCACCAATCCGCTATGTCGCCGATGAGCCTGGCCGCATCTACCGCAAAATCTCCTATGGTCCATTGCTCGACGTCTTCTTCGTGGACCTGCGCGCTTATCGCGGTCCCAACAGCCTTGGCGTTGATGCCACCTTCTCTGACAGCTCCCGTCTGCTGGGCGAGCGCCAGGTGGCATGGCTGAAGCGCGAACTGGTTCGCTCGACGGCGACCTGGAAAGTGATTGCCTGCGATCTGCCGATCGGACTGGTGATCTGGGACGACTACGGCCACCGGAGCGGCAACGAGTCGATCTCGAATGGTGATGATGGTGCCCCGCTCGGCCGCGAGGTGGAGTTTGCCGATTTGCTGCGGTTCATCCGCGATGCCGCCATATCCAACATGATCTGGCTGACGGCTGACGTACACTATACCGCTGCGCACCACTACGATCCCGGCAAGGCGAAGTTCCGGGAGTTCCTGCCGTTCTGGGAATTTGTGGCAGGTCCTCTCCATTCGGGAACCTACGGTCCGCAGCAACTCGACATGACCTTCGGGCCACAGGTGAAGTTCATGAAAGCAGCGCCTGGCGGCTCGGAGCAGAACTTGCCGCCGTCGGCCGGCATGCAGTTCTTCGGGCTCGTCGACATCGACGGGCAGACCGAGCAACTGACCGTGAGGTTGATGGACCGGAACGATACGGAACTGTGGCGGATGACCCTCGACCCGCAGATATCGAGTTGACGACATGCATGGCAGGCAATCCGGCGTCCCCCCCTTTCGCAAAAGCGAAAAACACTGTATGAGCCGCCCAAATGAAATTGGCGCCTTCTCCCAGCGCGGCGCCCCAGCCTCAGAGATATAGAAATATGGCACTTCGCAACATCGCGATTATCGCGCACGTTGACCATGGCAAGACGACACTGGTTGACGAGCTCCTGAAACAGTCCGGCTCGTTCCGCGAGAACCAGCGCGTCGCAGAACGCGTCATGGATAGCAACGACCTGGAAAAAGAGCGCGGCATCACGATTCTTGCCAAGGCGACCTCGGTTGAGTGGAAGGGTGTCCGCATCAACATCGTCGACACCCCCGGCCACGCCGACTTCGGTGGCGAAGTCGAGCGTATTCTCTCGATGGTGGATGGCGCGATCGTTCTTGTCGACGCTTCCGAAGGCCCGATGCCGCAGACGAAGTTCGTCGTCGGCAAGGCGCTGAAGGTCGGCCTTCGCCCGATCGTCGCGATCAACAAGATCGACCGTCCCGACGGCCGCCACGAAGAAGTCATCAACGAAGTCTTTGACCTCTTCGCAAACCTCGACGCGACCGATGAGCAGCTCGACTTCCCGATCCTCTACGGTTCGGGCCGTGACGGCTGGATGAACGTCAACCCGGAAGGCCCGAAGGACCAGGGTCTGGCGCCGCTTCTCGACCTCGTGCTCGAGCATGTTCCGGAGCCGACGGTTCACGAAGGTCCGTTTACGATGATCGGAACGATCCTCGAAGCCAACCCCTTCCTCGGCCGCATTATCACCGGCCGTATCAATTCCGGCTCGATCAAGCCGAACCAGGCCGTCAAGGTTCTGCACGCCGATGGCAAGACGATCGAAACCGGGCGTATTTCCAAGATCCTGGCTTTCCGCGGTATCGAGCGTCAGCCGATCGAAGAAGCGCATGCCGGCGACATCGTCGCGATCGCCGGTCTTTCCAAGGGCACTGTCGCCGATACCTTCTGTGATCCCTCGGTCACCGAGGCGCTGCAGGCGCAGCCGATCGATCCGCCGACCGTCACCATGTCGTTCATCGTCAACGACAGCCCCTATGCTGGCACCGAAGGCGACAAGGTCACCTCGCGCGTCATCCGCGACCGTCTGTTCAAGGAAGCCGAAGGCAACGTTGCGCTGAAGATCGAAGAATCCTCCGAAAAGGATTCGTTCTTCGTCTCCGGCCGCGGCGAGTTGCAGCTTGCCGTTCTCATCGAAACGATGCGCCGCGAAGGTTTCGAACTGGCGGTGTCGCGTCCGCGCGTCGTCATGCACAAGGACGAAGCGACCGGCGAAATGCTGGAGCCGATCGAAGAAGTCGTTATCGACGTTGATGAAGAGCATTCCGGCGTCGTCGTCCAGAAGATGTCGGAGCGCAAGGCCGAAATGGCCGAGCTGCGTCCGTCGGGCGGCAACCGCATCCGTCTGAAGTTCTTCGCGCCGACGCGCGGCCTGATCGGTTACCAGTCGGAACTGCTGACGGATACGCGCGGGACGGCGGTGATGAACCGTCTGTTCCATGACTATCAGCCGTACAAGGGTGAGATCGGCGGCCGCGTCAACGGCGTGCTGCTTTCCAACGACAATGGCGAGGCTGTCGCCTATGCTCTGTTCAACCTGGAAGATCGCGGCCCGATGATCATCGACGCGGGCGAGAAGGTCTATGCCGGTATGATCATCGGCATCCACAGCCGCGACAACGATCTCGAAGTCAACGTCTTGAAGGGCAAGAAGCTGACCAACATCCGCGCAGCCGGCAAGGATGAAGCCGTCAAGCTGACGCCTCCGATCCGCATGACGCTCGATCGCGCGCTCTCCTGGATCCAGGACGATGAACTGGTCGAAGTCACGCCGAAGTCGATCCGCCTGCGCAAGATGTACCTCGACCCGAACGAGCGCAAGCGCATGGAAAAGGCGAAGTACGCTTAAGCGACTGAAGTCTTTCAAGCTTCAACCCCGGCCTTCGTGCCGGGGTTTTTTATTTGTGCAGTTTGCCGAATCTTGCTTGTCGCAATAGTTAAAAAAGCGTTAAATTTCAGCCGTCGTCCACATTTTAAGCCTGTGGGCAAAGGGCCTGAATGCGCGGTGCGCATATGGTTAATTGCCGACAATCGGACCAGAGTAAGCGTTATGAAGACGTTGTCGATCGATGTTCGGCGGGCCGAGCCGCACGATTCCCGAGCCATATCGGAAGTGCATCGGCTTGCGTGGCAACACACCTATGCGGGGATCATTCCGCATCGTGCGTTGCGGCAAATGATCGAGCGTCGCGGTGAGAATTGGTGGCGCAAGGCCACCCGCGGACCCGCAACGCTTCTCGTTCTCGACGTCGCCGGCACGGTCGCAGGCTACGCAACACTCGGCCTCAATCGTGCCCGTGCACTTCCCCAGGAAGGCGAGATCTACGAACTCTATCTTCGACCGGAGTACCAGGGGATTGGCCTCGGACACCTGCTTTTTGGTGAGGCGAGGCGCCTTCTGAAGTCGCTCGGTTGCAATGGACTGGTTGTCTGGTGCCTCGAGGAAAACGAGACGGGCGCTCAGTTCTATCGCAGCCACGGCGGCGTTGACTATTGCGAAGGCATGGAAACTTTCGACCAGAAGCAGTTAAAGAAAATCGGCTTTATCTGGGGTTGAATCACCGAGCTTTGAGTGGAGTTTTTTCACTGAAATCGCTTTGCCTGGCAGCAATTGTCGGTCGCTAAAACTTGCAAATCATATTCAACTTATATAAGTCGCGGCTCACGCTCTTGGTGCGCGTGGGAGAACAAGCATGTTGGATGGCTTTTGGACGCGTATCGACCACGTGGGCGATAGGCCGGCCCTCTTGTTGTCGTCCCGACCTGCAATCACCTATCGCGAACTCGCAGATCGTGTTGCGTCGCTAAGCCGTGAATTAGGCACGAGCAAGAAGCTTGTCGCGATAGAGGCGGCACAATCCGAGCATTCGATCATCGCCTATCTCGCGGCCCTTGCCGGCGGGCATGCCGTGGCGCTGTTGCCGCCGGAGGACGGCCTGGCCTCGTCGTCCTTCATGGAGCGATTTGCACCCGAGATCGTCTACCGCCGCGAGGGCGGGCGCTGGCGGCTCACCGAAACAAATCTCGGTTCCCGTGATGTGGCCATGCATGCTGATCTCGCCCTGATGCTTGTGACATCAGGGAGTACCGGCAGTGGCAAGGCCGTGAGATTGTCGAAGACGGCCGTTGCCGCCAATGCAGAGCAGATCGCCGACTATCTTGGCCTGCATCCGGGCGATATTGGCGCCCTGGTCCTGCCATTTCATTATTCCTACGGATTGTCGGTGCTCAATTCCCACCTTGCGGTCGGTGCCGCTGTCTGGATGCCCGGGACATCAGTCCTCGAGCCGACATTCCTGGATGATTTCAGGGCAGCGCGATGCACGAATTTTGCAGGTGTCCCGCATTCCTACGAGCTCTTGGAGCAACGTGGATTTCGCCAACAGCGCTATCCTGATCTTCGCTTCATGACGGTTGCCGGAGGACGCATGGAGCCGGAGGCGGTGCGACGTTATCATGGCTGGCTGCAGGGTGCGGGGCAGCGCTTCTATGTGATGTACGGGCAGACAGAGGCGACGGCGCGAATTGCTTATGTCCCTCCCGAGCGTCTGCCAGGCAGTGCCGATCGGATCGGGATTGCGGTGCCGGGCGGTGAACTGTGGCTGGTCGACGACCAGGGAGTGACGATCACGGGCACCGACGTTGCCGGGGAACTCGTCTATCGCGGACCGAACGTCATGCTCGGCTACGCCGAGGCGCGTCAAGACCTGGCGGGAGGCGCTGATATCGAGGAGCTTCGGACCGGCGATCTTGCTACGCGCGATGAGAACGGCCTGTTTCGAATCACGGGCCGCCTGCGGCGGATGTCGAAGATTGGCGGTGTCCGTCTCGGTCACGACGCGCTCGAAACGGCGCTGGCTGCGAAAGGTATTGCTGCCGCTGTTGTTGGCAACGACCAGCAGTTGCTTGCGGCCTTTACGGGCCCGCAAGACGAGAAAGTTGTTCGTGAGGCGCTGGCGATGGTTGCATGTATCGGCTTGCCGCAGGTGCGTGCGATCGCCCTTAGGGAATTGCCACGGCTGGCCAACGGCAAGATCGACTACGAACAACTTCGCTTGCGCATGGAAGAGCCGCCGGCACGCGAGAAAGCAACGGTCATAAGCCTGTTTCGCGAGGTGTTCTTCCCGCTGCAGGTTTCGCCCCAGGACAACTTTGCAGAGCTTGGCGGAGATTCGCTGCGTTACCTTGAGCTTACCGTTGGTCTTGAGCGGCTGCTCGGCACGGTGCCGGATGGCTGGGAAAAGATGAGTGTTGGCGCTCTGTCGGCTTTATCGCATTCGACGAGCGCCCGACGAACGATCGCCAGCGATATCCTCCTGAAATCGATCGCAATTCTGCTGGTCGTGCTGCATCACGCGACGCCGTGGCCGATTCCGGGCGGTGCCGGTACAATGCTCGTGCTGTGCGGATACGGACTGGCACGCTTCCAATCGAGTGCGCTTTTCGCCGGCGATCTGAGGCGCTTCCTGCGGCCGCTCGGTCTCGTTCTCTGGCCCTACTACCTCGTCGTCCTTGGCTTCAGCATTGCCTGGGGCGCAATACCATGGGCCTCGGTGTTTCTTGTCGGAAACCTCGGCTTCGCCCAGCCAGGGCGACACGAGATGCTGCCTTATCTCTACTGGTTCGTGGAAGCCTTCGCGCAGCTTCTGCTGCTTTGGGGGACCCTGTTTGCGGTGCCGCCTGTTCGGCGTTTCGCTGTCAGGGATCCGTTCCGTTTCGGCATGCTGCTGCTGGCCTTTGCGGTGCTCGCACACTTCGTTATCCCAGCGCTCTGGCCAGTTGGCCAAAGGCAGATATTCACTCTTGCATGGGTGCTGCACCTTGCGGTTTTCGGGTGGTGCGCGGCATTTGCGAATTCGGCGGGAAAACGGCTTGCAGTCATCGCCGCCGGGTGCGCGGTGATGCCGCTCATGGCCTATACCGGTGGAAACTGGGCAGGTTCCTGGATCCTTTACGGCATGCAGGTGCCGGTGCTCGCGGTTCTTCTCTATCTGCCTCGGGTCAGGCTGCCGGCACTGCTTGCTGCCGTGTCCTTTTCGATCGCAACTGCGAGTTATCACATCTACCTGCTGCATCGTATCCTGCCGGAAGTCATATTTGATACCGGCAATCCCAAGATCTTCACGGCGCCGCTGCCGGTCGCGATCTCGGTGGCATCAGGCCTCGTGACCGGCATCCTTGCTTACCGGCTGCAGCGTCGAATGATGCTTGGCCACCAGTTGTGGAGAGGGTTGAGGCAACTCGCCCGTCGCCTGCGCTACGTGCCAGCAGGCCGACGAAGAACGCTGCTCGGAGCCGGTGCGGCGTTTGCGCGGGAACAACACGGAAGCCGCGTATCGCCCTGAACGTCGGTCTGCCGACGCCCGCAGGCGGATCTCAAATCGACACTGGCGTGTTGCCTTGCGGGATGATTCCCAGTATCTGGCAACCATCGACTTAACCTTTAGAGGGAAGCTCTATGCGCATCGACGCGATTTCCATCGGCAAGAACCCGCCGGAAGATGTCAACGTAATCGTTGAGGTGCCCGTCGGCGGCCACCCGATCAAATACGAGATGGACAAGGAAGCCGGTACGCTCGTTGTCGATCGCTTCCTCTATACGCCGATGACCTATCCGGGCAATTACGGCTTCGTGCCGCACACACTTTCTGAAGACGGCGATCCGATCGACGTCCTGATCGCCAGCACGCGTCCGCTTGTTCCGGGCTGCGTCATCAACGTGCGCCCGATCGGCGTTCTGAAGATGGAGGACAATTCCGGCAAGGATGAGAAGATCATCGCCGTGCCGTCGCCGAAGCTGACGCTGCGCTACGAGAAGGTAAAGGACTTTACCGACCTTCCGGAGATCACGCTGAAGCAGATCGAGCACTTTTTCGAGCACTACAAGGATCTCGAGCCCGGCAAGTGGGTGAAGATCTTCGGCTGGGGTGATTCCAAGGAAGCCGGCGCGCTGATCCTCGAGGCGATCGAACGCGCCAAGAAGGAAAAGGCGTAATCAACTCTCCACGAGAGCACTCGATTTCCTGATCAAATCCTCCGGGTCGCCATCGATCCGGAGGATTTTTTTGCGCGACGTATCGCCGGAGGCGATCCTGACGGATGACTTTGCGACACCAAGCGACTTGGCCACCAGCGCGACCAATGCCTTGTTCGCCTTGCCCTTCTCGGGAACGGCCGTCACTCTGACTTTGAGGTGGGACTTGCCTTCGGCGTCTATTTCCACACCGTCAATTGCGTCGCGTCCGCCATTGGGGGTCAGACGAAGTGCGAGAGAGATGTGATCGGTGAACGCAGCCCATGGCTGGCTCATGCCACCAGCGGGAAGATCGAATTCCACATCAGCGAACGCACGAAGAAGATGATCAGCAGCAGGATGATCGGCGAGATGTCGATGCCGCCGAGGTTCGGCAGCACGCGGCGGATCGGTCGCAGCAGCGGTTCGGTCACGTTGTAGAGGAACATGCCGACCGAATTGACGAACTGGTTGCTAGAGTTGATCACGTTGAACGCATACAGCCAGGAAAAGATAGCGCTGGCGATCAGCACCCAAGTGTAGAGATTCAACGCCAAATCAATGGTTTGAAAAAGCGCAAGCATTGCCGTCTCCAGTTCGTTGTTGACAGACATGTAGACATTGGCGACTAAACGAGCAAGTGCTGTCTCGAAACGCATTGTAAATCATGTTTAACAGCGGCGTCGCGCGTTGGCGTCTGGCCTGTTGTCTTGGAAAGCCTTCATGTCCTTTTCGCCAACCGGAGATCGTTTTGCCGCGTTCCGGCATCCGTCCTACACCCGGTTCTTCTTCGCACGGTTTCTGTTGTCTTTTTCGCAGCAGATCGTCAGTGTCGCCGTCGGCTGGCAGATGTATGACCAGACCGGCAGCGCGATCTATCTCGGCCTGATCGGCCTCGTGCAATTTCTGCCGTCGCTGGTCCTGATTCTTGTCACCGGATCCGTCGCTGACCGACACAATCGACGTGCGATCGCCGCCATCTGCTCGCTCGTCAGCGCGATGTGTACGCTGGCGCTGCTTTTGATGACGATAACCGGCACGTTCTCGCCGTTGCCTGTGTTTGCCGTTCTGCTGGTTTTCGGCATCGAGCGCGCCTTCATGTCGCCGGCAGTGCAATCGCTGGCCCCGAACCTTGTGCCGGCGCAGGATCTGTCGAATGCCATCGCCTGGAATTCGTCTTCGTGGCAACTGGCGGCGATCACGGGGCCGGTTCTCGGCGGGCTCCTCTATGGCATCAGCCCTCATACGGCTTACACCGTCGCTGTCGTCTTCGCTGCCCTTGGCGCAGCGCTGCTCTATATGATCCCCAAACCGCCGCAGAAGACGACTGGCGAAGCCAAGAGCTGGGATATGATCCTCGGTGGCTTCCGCTTCATTCGCGCCGAAAAAGTCGTGCTCGGCGCCATATCGCTCGACCTCTTTGCGGTGCTGCTCGGCGGCGCGACGGCACTGATGCCGATTTTCGCGCGCGATATCCTGACACTCGGCCCCTGGGGGCTTGGCCTCCTGCGCTCGGCGCCCGGGGTTGGCGCGATCGCAATGGCGATTTTTCTCGCTGCCTATCCGCTGAGGCACAGTGCCGGCATTGCCATGTTCATCGGCGTCGCCCTGTTCGGCATCGGCACTGTCGTCTTCGGGTTTTCGACCAGTACGGAACTGTCGATCGCAGCGCTGGCCATCATGGGTGCGGCCGATATGATTTCCGTCTACGTGCGGGAGAGCCTGATTGCGCTCTGGACGCCGGACGAACTGCGCGGCCGGGTCAATGCCGTCAACATGGTCTTCGTGGGTGCCTCCAACGAACTCGGCGAATTCCGAGCAGGCACAATGGCTTCGATTTTCGGCGCCGTCCCCGCCGTTGTGATCGGTGGCGTTGGAACACTTGCCGTGGCGGCAATTTGGGCAACGAGCTTTTCGAAGCTGCGCAAGATCGACACGCTTGATGCGCCGGAGCGGCGAGGGCAAGTGTGACGGCCTTCAGGTCGAGACGATGAGCTCTGCTTCGATTTCGACCGGAAAGTTTAGCGGCAGGCCGGCAACGCCGATCGCGGATCGGGAGTGACTGCCCACCTCCGGTCCGAACACCTCGATGATCAGCTCGGTGAAGCCATTGATTACGGCGGGCGGATTGGCAAAGCGCGGCGCGCTATTCACCATACCGAACACGCGGCACCAGCCGGAAATGCGATCAAGGCTGCCCAACTCCCGCTTCAGGCTGCCCAACATCGAAAGAGCTACTTTCCGAGCGGATGCCTTAGCCTCTTCAATGGAGATGTTTTCGCCAACGGCTCCGAACGGACCGGCGGGCGTACCATCGGTATTCTGCGGACCATGGCCTGAGACGAACGCGCGATTGCCGCGCACGTTCACCCACGGAAACGGAAGGACCATGTTGGAAGGCAGTTTCAGGGGCTGTGGTAGAACCAATCCCATCGCGGCAAGTCTCTGCTCGTAGTTAGCCATGGAATTCCTCCGGAGATAGCTTGCTGGTCATTGCTCGGGCACGGAGATTTCCAAGATCTGATCCGGGATCGGAACGCATTCTTGCTGGTGAATATCGCCAGAGTGGATTCTAGCACGACGCGGTGCGGGGCGCACGCTGCTAAGCGGGAAGGGCGGCCTTGGATGTCGCGACGGACTTGGCCGCCTTGCCTTTGAAAACGATGTCAAGGAACTCGTTCAGCCATGCTTTCAGCGGCGCGTCGAAGAGCATTCGTCCTTCCAGATGTTCACGACCCTGCTGTGCGTTCGGAAGAATGAAGCGATGGGCGCCGTGAACCACCCAGCGGTGCATCATCGCGCGCGTCAGCTCTGCGTGGAACTGCAGACCCCAGGCATGGCCGCCGTAGCGAAAGGCCTGATTGGGATAGGTATCTCCCTCCGCCAGCAGCTCCGCGCCGTGCGGCAGGTCAAAGCCTTCGCGGTGAAAGTGATAAACCATCCTCGGCCAGTGCATCAGCAGTCGGCCCTTCTCGGTGGGGCGTAGCGGATACCAACCGATCTCGGTGGAGCCATCGGCGTTCGCCTGAACCTTGCCGCCGAGTTGCCTGACCAGCATCTGTGCGCCAAGGCAGATGCCGAGCAGCGGGCGCTTCTCCCTCAGCGGCACATCGAGCCAGTTGATCTCCGTCTTGACGAAATCATCCGTATCGTTGGCGCTCATTGGTCCACCGAAGACAACGGCTCCTGCGTGCTCGGCAAGCGTGGAGGGAAGCTTGTCGCCGAGAGCCGGGCGCCTGATATCGAGCCGATACCCCTTCTCGACCAGCAACTGACCAACCCGGCCAGGGCTCGAGCGCTCCTGATGCAGAACAATCAGAACCGGAGGTTGGATGTGCTCGGGTAAACGGTCAGTCGGCATCGTCCTGTACCACCTCGGTATCCGTGACCCGTCGTGCTGCCTCCTGCCGCTTCTGGATCCGCTCACGCGCGGAAACGCCGAGAAGTTCGGCGATCCGCCAGATCGCGTCATCCTCCATCTCGCTGCGCTCGCCATCGGCATAGACGATGTCCCAGAGGACTCCGATTAGTTCGAGCCGCTGTTCCGTGTTGAGGTGGCGCTTGAGATCCGAGGTGAAGCGGTAGTAGTCGACGGCATCGCTCTCTGCCTCCTGACCGGCGGCCATCAGCGCATCGAGCTGCTTGCGGTCTAGCCCATACTGATCTTTCAGCAGCTTGCGAAGTCGCTTCGTCTCACTGTCCTTGACCTGACCGTCGGCCTCCATGACCTGCATGCAGAGCGCGGCCACAGCGATGCGCGGATCATCGGGGGCGAAGCCTTTCTTTGCATTGTCGGAAGTCAGATTCTGAAAGAATTCCTGGAAGCGTTCGAACATTTAGGTCCTGTTTGTCTAGAAAAGGCGAAGCCGTGTCTTGGGTTCTGGCTCCGCCGCTGGATTGCGAACGCCGGGATCGTCCGGCAGGCCACCAAAGAAGGGGCGCGGTTCGGGTGAAGTTGCAGCTTCTGCCGCCTGCTTGCTTGGCGCCGGCGGTTTCGGAGATGGACGCGCCGCCTCGGCTATCGTGGCAGCCCGCTCGAGTTCGATGATACGGTGATCGCTGGCCGGGCTTTCGGAGCGAGCTTCGCGCACGGGCGGCAGCGTTTTCAGCGCGCTGTCGATGGAGATCGTCGTGCTTTCATCGACCGCTTTGTCCACATGGTCGAAAGGCGCCTTCCAGACAAAGGCATCCAGTCGACCCGTGACGGGTGAGAGTGGTAGCCATTTGTCGGAAACGAAGCCATCCGCCACCCACGCCGGATCGCGCGGCGCCTTGAGGGCCTGCGCAAGCCAATGGCGAATACGACCCTGATCGCCGGTTTCAGCCTCCTCGATATCCGCGAGCAGCAGGAAGGCGGCTTCGCGTGGCTCGATACGGGCAGCGGCTTCCGCCTTGGCGCGGGCTTTTGCAAAGTCCTGGGTGTCGAGAGCGGTCTGCGCCACGAGAAGCAAGGATTCGACGTTGTTTGGCCGCATCCCCTCCAGGCGCTCGGCGCGCTTCAGGCGGTCAGCGGCAGAGTCGCCGCTGCGGGCGCGAACATAGGTGCGGCCGATGTCGGGGTGCGGCGCGGACTTCCACGCCTGCTCGAGGATGGACGCCGCCTTGCGCAGCTTGTCTTCGCGGAACAGCGCCTTCGCGGCGATAATTGCGGCAGGCTCGAAGTCGGCGGCGAGCTTGAGCGCATGCGTGGCGTCGTCGCGCGCGCCCGCTGGATCGTTTTCTAGTTTTTCGGTGGCGCGGGCGGTCAACAGCACGGCGCGAAGCCGGTCAGCCTCGGCCCTTTCGATGACGCGGCCTGCCTTTTGCTGCTCCAGCAACCGCATCGCATCATCCCAGCGGCCTGCCTGGCTGCGATACTCGAGCGTTGCCTGGGCAGCCCAAGGCAAGTAGGGCGCGTTGTCGGCAGCCTTCTCCGCATACTGGCGCGCTGCCTCACTGGCGCCGAGCCGCTTGGCTTCCAGATACA
Source organism: Rhizobium sp. BK060 (assembly GCF_014193145.1). Lineage (NCBI taxonomy): Bacteria > Pseudomonadati > Pseudomonadota > Alphaproteobacteria > Hyphomicrobiales > Rhizobiaceae > Rhizobium > Rhizobium sp. BK060. The sequence continues at coordinate 119,998 of NZ_JACHYW010000008.1, read as the reverse complement.
GTCCGCGCAGCCCGAGTTCGCGGGTCTCGGGATCGTTGGTCATCGCTTCGAATTTGGCCCGGGCTTCGTCGTGGCGACCCTCGATCAGCGCTGCCTGTGCCTCGAGGAGAGCGATCAGCGGCTCCTGATCGGCGCGAATCAGACCGCGGGAGCGTGCGACCATCTTGCGCGCCATCACCGCATTGCCGGCACCCGCTGCGATCAGGCCTGTTGATAGTGCCTGATAGCCGCGATCACGCTTGCGGGCACGAAAGTAGCGGGTGACGGAATAGGGCGACATCCACAGCGTTCGCAGCAACCACCACAGGACCATCACGGCCGCAATGAGTGCGATCAGGGCGCTTGCCGCAACGATAAGCCGGGTCTGGTAGAGCTGTCCTTCCCAGATCAGCGAAAGATCGCCGGGGCGATCGGCCAGCCAGGAAAATCCGTAGCCGAGTGCCAGGACGAGGAGGGCAAATATGACGAGCCTGACCATGCCTCAGCCCTCCTTGCCGGCGTTGGAAACGGCCTTGGACAAGGCGCTGCCCACCAGATCCTCGACACGGATGCGCGCTTCAAGCGATTGTTTGAAGGCGGCGGATGCCTGTTTCGCCTGAGCCGGCAGATTGGCCCATTCGGATGCGGCGCCCTGCAGGTCGCCGTTCTTCACCTTGTCCTCCATGCGTGCGGCGATCGCCTCTACGCTCTCGCCCTCGACATTGCCGACGGGACGAACCTTCACCAACGATTTGGCACTCGCCATCAATCGGTCGGACCAACTCTGGTTGGAGTCGGTCTGATTAACGGAATCGACGATAGCCGTTGCGACGTCCGGTACCTGGCGGACCAGCTCGGCACGCGAGGGAACGCCGGTCTCCGCGAAATTGCGCAGATCTGTGGTAGCGGGATCATCAGGGGAGACGCCGGCAAACGTGTCGAGTTCGGCAACGAACGGCCCGCCGCGATCGATCGCCGCCTTCAGCGCCGCGGCCGCGATCGCCTTGGCGACGGCGACATCCTGCCGCGGTTCATTGAGCTTCTTTTCCGCTTCAGCCAGACGTTGCTCCATTTCGGCGCTGTCGGAGGTTTTTTGTTCCGAGGCCTGAGTGACGGCGCCACGCAACTGGTCAATCTGGCCGGTCAAGTCGACAATTTTCTGATTGAGCGCATCGACTGCCGGCGTGTCGGTGGCAGCAGCGGTCGGGTTTTTGGCGGTCGCTTCCAACGCCGCAATGCGCTGCTCCAGCGCACTGTTATCTGATGTGGAGGGGGCAGCGGTGAGATTGGCGACCGATTGCTTCAGCCCGTCGATTTCGGCGGAGAGATTGGTGACATCGGCAGATGGTACAGCGGGAGCGGACGGGCTGGGCAGGTAGCCGGCATATTGAATGGCCCCGGCGCCGACCAATGCTATTAGACCACCAACAATACCGGCGGCGACCAAGGACGACGTGCTGCCCCGCTGCGAGGCAGGCGGCGCCGGAGGAACCGGCTCATTAGCCACGGGCTCAGCAGCTGTTGGCGCTTCATGAGGCGGCGGCTCATTGGGCGTTTCGGCCTGCGCTGCGGGTTCATCTGAGGGGCTCGCGTCCGGTTCATCGGTCGGCTCCTCGGCCTTCGTTTCGGCATCCTTGGCAGAAGCAAATTCCTGCGTGTCCAGATCGATAGTGACCGGCTCTTCGGTGCTCTTCGAGTGGCGAGGCGGATTTCCTGGTGCCATGAGATCCTCATCTTAATGCATCGCAACGAAACTAATCAGTGATGCCAGTCAAGGAAAGAGGTTAGATGAAATTTGGGCATCTAAGCGTTCAAAGGAGCGACAAAAGGCTGCGCTCCTCCGGCATCGTCGCGATGCTCACGGCGCCCTGCAGTGGCATCGGCACTGCCTCCGCAACGGACTTGCTGAGGCAGAGAAGGCGCGTCCCATCTAGCGCATCGGGGCTCATGTGCGCCGCGACCATGCCGAAGAAGTTTTCGGCTGTCTGACGCGAGTAGAAGAGGATCGCATCCGGCCGTTGGTGTGCAAAGATCGTTTCCAGCGTCTGCGGTGCGATCCGTGTCGGCTCCATCCGGTAACATTCGGCGACAGTGATCTCCAGGCCGATTTCGCGCGCTCGCTTCTCGAAGGTTTCGGCTCTTGGCAGGCCGGTCAGATACAGAACGGGGCCACCAGCTCTCTCCGCAATCGTCTGCGCAAGTTCGTGGCCGTTGCCGCTGGATGCGGTGACGGAGACGAAGCCGAACGCGCGTGCTTCTTCGGCGGTTGCCTTCCCGACCGCAAAGACGGGGCGTGCGAGGTGAACGGCGAACTCAGCGCTTCGCCAAGCGAGCGCCCTGATCGCTTCAGCACTGGTGATTGCAATGCTGCCTTCGGTCGTCTCGAGGCCACGTACCGCTGTATCAACGTAGTGAACCGGCTGCGACAGCGGCAGCGATATCGGTTCGTGTCCCAGCTCGCGAAGACGCTTGGCGGTGCGCTCGCCCGAATACTGGGGACGGGTCACGAGCACGCGCATCGGGACGTCAACTCCAGTCGTCGAAGAAGCTGCTGCCGGCGCGTGCGCGGATTTCCTGCCCGGCACGCGTGCCCAATGCAGCAGCATCGCGCCGGTGGCCATCGACGCTGACGGCGTGCTGATTGCGACCGTCCGGCGTGATGATCAAGCCGGAGAAGCGGACTTGATCGCCTTCACAGATGGCATAGCCGCCGATCGGCGTGCGGCACGAGCCGTCCAAGGCGGTGAGAAACGCTCTTTCGCAGGAAACCGCATCGAAGGTTGCCGCATCATTGATGGGTGCAAGCAGGTCATCGATGCGGGCGTTGCCGATCCGGCTTTCGATGCAGATCGCGCCCTGTGCCGGCGCGGGCGGAAAGGTTTCCACGGCGAGGATATCTGTTATCACGTCGACCTTGCCGAGGCGCTTCAATCCGGCGAGCGCAAGCAGCGTCGCATCGACCTGGCCCTCCTGCAGCTTTCTCAACCGTGTATCGACAAGTCCACGAAAGGTAATAACGTTGATGTCGGGGCGCAGGCGACGGATCAACGCCTGTCGGCGAAGCGACGAAGAGCCGACGGTCGCGCCGTGGGGTAGGTCGATCAGTTTCGGCGCTGTGCGTCCGATCACCGCGTCTCGGACATCTTCGCGGGGCAAGTAGGCGGAAAGACAGAGCCCTTCGGGAAGCCGCGTCGGCATGTCCTTGGCGGAATGCACGGCTATGTCGAGGTCGCCGCTCGCAAGCTGCTGCTCCAGCTCTTCCGTGAACAGGCCCTTGCCGCCGATCTCGGCCAGCGAGCGGTCGGTGATGCGATCGCCCTTGGTGCTCAGCACGACGATTTCGAACATCTCTTCCGGCAACCCGTGCGCCGCCATCAGCCTGTCACGCGCTTCGCGAGCTTGGGCGAGCGCCAGCGGGCTGCCTCGAGTGCCGATCCGGAAAGGTTTTGTTTGCATCCGCATTGATCCGTTGTTACCGGAGTTCCTCGTAAACAGGTTTAAGACCCATCGCAATCAACGATCAGGTTTCATGGCGCCCTTTCTACGCATCCTCGGCATCGAAACAAGCTGCGACGAAACCGCGGCGGCAGTGGTCGAGCGAGCTCTTGACGGGCAGCCGACGGTGCGTTCGGACGTCGTCTTGAGCCAACTCGAGGAGCACAGCGCCTATGGCGGCGTCGTGCCGGAGATCGCCGCGCGCGCCCATGTCGAAGCCCTGGATACGCTGATCGACGAAGCCTTGAAACGTGCCAATGTGTCGCTCTCGGATATCGATGCCATCGCGGCAACCTCGGGGCCTGGCCTCATCGGCGGTCTGCTCGTCGGCCTCATGACCGGAAAGGCGATCGCCAAAGCATCCGGAAAACCGCTCTATGCCGTCAACCATCTCGAGGGGCATGCATTGACGGCGCGGCTGACGGACGGGCTCGCCTTTCCTTATCTGATGCTGCTCGTTTCGGGCGGCCATACCCAGCTTATTCTTGTCCGCGGTGTCGGGCAATATGAACGCTGGGGTACGACGATCGACGACGCGCTCGGCGAAGCCTTCGACAAGACGGCGAAACTGCTGAGCCTGCCTTATCCCGGCGGTCCGGCAGTCGAGCGCGCGGCCAAGAGCGGTAACCCGGATCGCTTCAATTTTCCGCGACCTTTGGTGGGAGAGGCCAAGCTCAATTTCTCGTTTTCCGGTCTGAAGACGGCGGTGCGCCAGGCGGCGACAGAAATCGCGCCGTTGACGGAGCAGGATGTCGCCGACATCTGCGCCTCATTCCAGAAGGCGATCTCACGGACGCTGAAGGATCGCATCGGCCGTGGGTTGGAACGCTTCAAGGCTGAGTTCCCAAATGTCGACGGCGGGCCGGCCCTCGTGGTTGCTGGCGGGGTCGCTGCCAATCTGGAGGTTCGCAGTACCCTGCAGTCGCTTTGCGGCAAGCATGGCTTTCGTTTCGTCGCGCCGCCGCTGCGGCTGTGCACCGATAACGCCGTGATGATTGCCTGGGCTGGCCTGGAGCGGATGGCGACAGGCGTCGAACCGGATGACCTCGATGTGCAGCCGCGCTCGCGCTGGCCGCTGGATTCCAACGCCGAGACATTGCTTGGCTTCGGCAAGCGGGGAGCGAAAGCATGAGCGAGAAGATTGCCGTCATCGGAGCCGGTGCTTTTGGAACCGCACTTGCCGCGGTGATCGCCTTGACGGAACGCAACGCGGTGACACTCGTCGGTCGGGATCCTGAATTGATCGCGGACCTGAAGGCCGAACGTTTGCACGATGCGGTCTTGCCGGGCATCGCGTTGCCGGAGTCCCTTGCCTTTTCCGCCGAACCAGATGCGATCGGCGATGCCGACATGGTGCTCTTCGCGATGCCTTCACAGGCGCAGGCGGATGCGGCGAGACAGTACCGGCCCTATCTCGCAAGCGATGCCATCGTTGTCACCTGTGCCAAGGGCATTGAGAGGGCAACAGGCAATCTGCTGACTGACATGCTGGAGCGCGAAATACCGGGTCACGCGATTGCTGTCCTATCCGGACCCGGCTTTGCGGCCGATATCGCGAAGGGATTGCCAACGGCCATGGCAATTGCTGCGGCGGATATGGACGTCGCCGAAAGGCTGGCCCACGCCATTTCCGGGCGGACGTTCCGGCTTTATGCATCGTCTGACCGGATCGGCGTGCAGCTCGGCGGAGCACTGAAAAACGTCCTGGCGATCGCATGCGGTATCGTCGAGGGAGCCGGCATTGGCGACTCGGCGCGCGCGGCACTGATTGCACGCGGGCTTGCCGAAATGTCCCGTTTCGTCGTTGCAAAAGGCGGGCAGGCGGATACGGTGCGCGGGTTGTCCGGCCTCGGCGATCTGGTGCTGACGGCGACCAGCCATCAATCGCGTAACCTACGCTTCGGGATTGCGCTCGGCCGCGGCGAGACAGTCGATCCCGCCCACGGCGAGCTCGTTGAAGGCGCCTTTGCGGCCGCTGTTGCATCGCGTCTGGCGCAGTCGCTGAATGTCAGCATGCCGATCACCGATGCCGTTTCCGCTATCATCGAAGGCAAGCTCGGCATCGCCGAAGCCATCGATCAGCTCATGACGCGTCCGATTACGACTGAATAGGAGTTCCGATATGCTTTTTGCTCTCCTCTGCAAGGATAAGCCCGATCACCTCAATGTCCGCATGGAGGCACGGCCCGCCCACGTGGAACATCTCAACAAGCTCAATGCTGAAGGCGTTTTGAAGATGGCTGGACCGTTTCTCGATGGCGAGGGCAAGCCCTGCGGCAGCCTCGTTATCATTCATGCCGACACGATCGAAGCGGCCAAGGCCCTGGCGGACAGCGATCCCTACGCAAAGGCCGGACTTTTCGAGAGCGTCGACATCAAGCCCTTCAACTGGGTCTTCAATAATCCGGAGGCATGAGCGTGGCGCACTGGCTTTACAAATCCGAACCTGCTTCCTGGTCTTGGCAGCAGCAAAAGGCGGCCGGCGAGAAGGGCACCGAATGGACCGGTGTCCGCAACTATCTCGCCCGCAACAACATGCGGGCGATGCAGCTGGGTGACAAGGGCTTCTTCTATCACTCCAACGAAGGTCTCGAGATCGTCGGTATCGTCGAAGTCTGCGCTCTGTCTCATCCGGACTCGACGGCAAAAGGTGACGACCGCTGGGATTGCGTGGATATTCGCGCTGTTTGCGACATCCCCAAGCCGGTCTCGCTCAAAGACATCAAGGCCAACGAGAAGTTCGCCAAGATGTCGCTCGTCACCTCCATGCGGCTTTCGGTCCAGCCGGTGACGGATGAGGAGTATCTGGAGATCTGCCGGCTGGGTGGTCTCGACAATCCGCCGCGTTGAGCCGCCTTTGAGAACCGATCCCGAGATCTTCATCCGCGCCAATACCAGCCCGATGACGCCGCCGCATGTGCCGGAAATTCGACTGCATCTGGCAGACGAGGCGCATGAGTTGTGGCTGAAGACGGAAGAGGAGCTTGCGGAAATCGGTCTGCCGCCGCCCTTCTGGGCGTTCGCCTGGGCGGGTGGTCAGGGGCTGGCGCGCTACATACTCGACCATCCTGATATCGTTGCCGGCAAGCGCGTTCTCGACTTCGCCACAGGTTCCGGCCTGGTGGCGATTGCCGCAAAGATGGCGGGAGCTGCCAAGGTCGTTGCCGCCGACATCGATCCGTGGACCGAAACCGCTGTGCGGCTGAACGCCGGCCTGAACGCGGTCGAGGTCGATTTCACTGCTGCTGATCTGATTGGCGGCCAGGTCGAGGCCGACATTCTGCTCGCCGGTGATGTCTTCTACGACAGCGGCTTTGCCACCGCGATCGTTCCGTGGTTCGAAGCTCTCAGCCGCCAAGGCATTACGGTCCTCGTCGGCGATCCGGGTCGCAGCTATCTTCCCAAGGACCGCCTAAAATTCTGCGCAGTCTATCAGGTGCCGGTTACGCGAGCGCTTGAGGATAGCGAGGTGAAGAAAACAACTGTCTGGCGTTTCACGGCCTGATAACGCAGACGCCTGCCTCGTAAGAGCAGCTGCTGCTTTTCGCCGTGACGTTGATGACCTTGGCCATTGGTGCAAGGGTCGTGGTTTGCGTTGGTGCTGGAAGGCCGTAGCCGCTGCCGACCGCATAAGTTCCGCCGTCGTTGTCATACACGTAGGACGATCCGGCATAGGTGCCGCTTGCGTTTCCGCCGCCCAGCTGTGGCGCAACAAGGACGATGACGTTGCGTCCACCGTAGCCGCCATAACCTCCGCCATAGCCGCGATAACCATTGTAGCCACCATTCGGCCATGAAGCGCGCTTGATCAGAGGCGTTCGGCCGTGGCGATAGCCGAACTGGCCGTATCCATCTGAGAAACGGATGCGTCCATCGTTCCATCCACGAAAGGGTCGGCCGACGATGGTGGGTGCATGATGCCTGACGAATCCCTTACCACCGTGGCGAGAGAACGAATTCTTGCCGAAATCGCCCGCCGAGGTCGGTAGCGCGATCAAAGCAGCGGCGACAAGTGAAACGAGCGTGGAGATAGTCTTCAGCATCACGCGGATCTCCGAAAATGAAATGGTTAACAAAGCGTTAACAGCAAAATGCGCCAAAAGTCGTCGGTTGTCCAGAAGACGTCGCGGCATGCCGCTTGCGTCGAGCACCGGCCGGGCCGTCAAGCACAGTTCGCGCCACCCAGAGACGCAAATCGATTAAATTAAATTGGGGGTGCAATTATACTTGTCGTTAGGGGCTTCCGTGATTAAACGTCGCCATTGATGCGACGCACACAAACAAATTTGTCATTCGTGTGGTTGCCTTGAATGCTCCGAAATCCGGGAGCGCAGAGAAGACGCCGCGAGGTTCTGATGGCGAATGTCACAAATAACCGGCCCCTGTCGCCGCATTTGCAAATTTATAAACCAATCCCCACTATGGTTATGTCGATCGTCCACCGTATTACTGGTGGCGCACTTTATGTCGGCACGCTGCTGGTCGCCTGGTGGCTGATCGGAGCTGCAACCGGCCAGGCCTATTATGATTGGGTCAACTGGATACTCGGCAGCATCGTCGGCAAGCTCGTGTTGCTCGGCTATACCTGGGCACTGCTGCACCACATGGTCGGCGGCTTGCGTCACTTCGTCTGGGATCTCGGCTACGGCTTCGATAAGGAAGTCTCGACCAAGATGGCTCAGGCTTCGATCGTCATATCGCTCTGTCTGACCGTGCTGGTCTGGGTGATCGGCTTCCTCATTCGCTTCTGAAGGTTGTTCTCATGGATATGCGCACCCCCCTCGGCAAGGTTCGCGGCCTTGGCTCGGCCAAGGAAGGAACCGATCATTTCTGGCGCCAGCGCGTCACGGCGGTTGCCAATGTGCCGCTCTTCCTCTTCTTCATCATTTTCATGATCGTTCACGCAGGCGCGCCTTACGCAGACGTGGTTCGCGCCTTGTCGAACCCGCTTGTTGCAGTCGTCATGGGTCTGATGGTCGTCTCGGGCACCATTCATATGCGGCTCGGTATGCAGGTGATCATCGAGGATTACGTACATGGCGAATTCGCCAAGATCGGCCTGCTGATGCTGAACACCTTCTTTTCGATCCTGATGGCGGGGCTCTGTCTCTTCGCCATTTTGAAAATTGCATTCGTAGGATAACCGTATCATGGCACCGACTTCACCCGTTCAGAATGGGAAGGCCTACAAGTACGTCGATCACTCATACGATGTGATCGTCGTCGGCGCCGGTGGCGCCGGGCTTCGCGCCACGCTCGGCATGGCCGAACAGGGTTTCCGCACGGCCTGCATCACCAAGGTTTTCCCGACCCGCTCGCACACGGTCGCGGCCCAGGGCGGCATCGCCGCCTCGCTGCAGAACATGACGCCGGACAGCTGGCAGTGGCACCTCTACGACACCGTCAAGGGCTCCGACTGGCTCGGCGACGTCGACGCCATGCAGTATCTCACCATGGAAGCGCCGAAGGCGGTCTATGAACTCGAACATTACGGCGTGCCCTTCTCGCGCAACGAGGAAGGCAAGATTTACCAGCGCCCGTTCGGTGGCCACATGCAGAACTTCGGCGAAGGCCCGCCGGTACAGCGCACCTGTGCCGTTGCCGACCGTACCGGCCATGCCATCCTGCACACGCTATACGGCCAGTCGCTGCGCAACAATGCCGAGTTCTTCATCGAGTATTTCGCGCTCGACTTGATCATGTCGGAAGACGGCAGCCGGTGCACCGGCGTCGTTGCCTGGTGTCTTGACGATGGCACGATCCATCGTTTCGCTGCCAAGATGGTGGTGCTGGCGACCGGCGGCTACGGCCGCGCCTATTTCTCGGCAACGTCTGCCCACACCTGCACCGGTGACGGCGGCGGCATGGTGGCACGCGCCGGCCTGCCCTTGCAGGACATGGAATTCGTGCAGTTCCACCCGACCGGCATCTATGGTTCGGGCTGTCTCATCACCGAAGGCGCGCGCGGCGAAGGCGGTTACCTCGTCAATTCCGAGGGCGAACGCTTCATGGAGCGCTATGCGCCTTCGGCCAAGGACCTTGCCTCGCGCGACGTTGTTTCGCGTTGCATGACGCTGGAAATCCGCGAAGGCCGCGGCGTCGGCAAGGCCAAGGACCACATCTTCCTGCATCTCGACCATCTCGATCCGGCCGTTCTGCATGAACGCCTGCCGGGAATTTCCGAGAGCGCCAAGATATTTGCCGGCGTCGACGTGACGCGCGAGCCGATCCCGGTCCTGCCGACGGTCCACTACAACATGGGCGGCATTCCGACCAATTATTGGGGCGAAGTGCTGAATGCCGACAGCTCAAATCCGGAACGCATCATCCCCGGCCTGATGGCCGTCGGTGAAGCCGGCTGTGCCTCCGTGCATGGGGCCAACCGCCTCGGCTCCAATTCGCTGATCGACCTCGTGGTCTTCGGCCGCGCTGCCGCGATCCGCGCCGGCGAGGTGATCGACCGTGCGGCCCCAATCCCGCACCTCAACGTCGCTGCCTGCGACAAGATCATGGATCGCTTCGACGGCCTGCGTCACGCCAGCGGCAGCACGCCGACGGCTGTGCTGCGCGAGAAGATGCAGCGCGGCATGCAGGAAGACGCTGCCGTGTTCCGCACGCAGGAATCGCTGGAATCGGGCTGCAAGCGCATCTCGGCCATCTGGCAGGAAATGCGAGACATCAAGGTCACTGACCGTTCGATGATCTGGAACTCAGACCTCGTGGAAACGCTCGAGCTACAGAACCTGATGGCCAATGCCATCACCACCATCTACGGCGCCGAGGCGCGCAAGGAAAGCCGCGGCTCGCATGCGCGAGAGGACTACACCGAAGGCGCATTTGCCGGCCGCGACGACGTCAACTGGCGCAAGCATACGCTCGCCTGGGTCAACGACGCCGGCGACGTCAAGCTCGACTACCGCCCGGTTCACACCGAGCTCATCGCAGAGGGCATCGATCCCAAGAAGATCGCGCCCAAGGCTCGCGTGTACTAAGAGGAACTGGACATGGTTGAACTCGCTCTTCCCAAGAACTCCCAGATGCGCGAAGGCAAGGTGTGGCCGAAGCCGGCGGGTGCGAAGAACACCCGCGAATTCCGCGTCTACCGCTGGAGCCCGGATGACGGTCAGAACCCGTCGATCGACACTTTCTACATCGATGTCGACGATTGCGGCCCGATGGTGCTCGACGGTCTGCTCTATATCAAGAACAAGATCGACCCGACGCTGACGCTGCGCCGTTCCTGTCGTGAGGGCATTTGCGGTTCCTGCGCGATGAACATCGATGGCACCAATACGCTGGCCTGCACCAAGGGCCTCGACGACATCAAGGGCACGGTGAAGATCTATCCGCTGCCGCATTTGCCTGTCGTCAAGGACCTGGTTCCCGACTTGAGCAACTTCTATGCCCAGCATCGCTCGATCGAGCCGTGGCTGAAGACGGTTTCACCGACGCCGGCCAAGGAGTGGAAGCAGAGCCACGAGGATCGCCAGAAGCTCGACGGTCTCTACGAGTGCATCCTGTGTGCCTGCTGCTCGACCTCCTGTCCGAGCTACTGGTGGAACGGCGACCGTTACCTCGGCCCGGCTGTTCTCTTGCAGGCCTACCGTTGGCTGATCGACTCGCGAGACGAGGCGACCGGCGAGCGCCTCGACAATCTCGAGGATCCGTTCCGCCTCTATCGCTGCCATACCATCATGAACTGCGCGCAGACCTGCCCGAAGGGTCTGAACCCGGCAAAGGCGATCGCCGAAATCAAGAAGATGATGGTCGAGCGCCGCGTCTGATCGATCCAGCAAGAGGGCCGCAGATGCGGCCCTTTTCTTTATCCGATCACGCAGCCTTGATTTGCCCGGGATTGCGCCAAATTTGTCTCGGGTTTACGGCGTTGCTCCCACATCGACACAATTTCTCCTCGCGCTGGCTTGATTCAATACAGCCTTTCAAGATAATTCCGCCGTGATTGCGCGGCAACTTCAGGACAATACTGGAAAAATCAGGAGTATCATGATGCAGTTCAGACATATGGCGACAGGTCTCGTGGTTATTCTGTCGTTAGCTGGCTGCCAGCGCACCGCTTACAATGATGCAAGCTATTCTGCCCCGGCGCCGCTCACGGCGCAGCCGGTTCCTTCGGTTCAGGGCGGGCAACTTCCGCCGCCTTCCGGCTCTTCCCAGTTCCCTGCCGCTCCCACGACCACGGCGCCTGTCGCCGGCGGCCAGCCCGGTGCGATGGCCGCGAATGCGATGGATGTCACCAAGGAATCGATGGTCGGCAGCTGGCGCGTCAACGGGTCCTGCGACATGTTCCTGACGCTGACCAATCTTGGCAGCGGCTCGCGCGGCGGTACGCGCGGCTGCGTCGGCGAACTGACGGCGATGGGCTCCTGGGAAGTCACGGGCAAGCAGGTCATCCTGAAGGACCGCAGCGGCAATCAGATAGGCAGCGTCTACAAGACTGCCGACAACGCCTTTAGCGGCCAGACCAATACCGGCCAGCCGATCAGCCTCAGCCGTTAAAAGATCAGGCGGCGAAGGCCGCCGATCCTGCATAGGCGGACCTCCTTTATGCAACCCATGCCAGACTATTCCCTGAGCGTCAGCGAACAGTTGAAGTCGCTGACGGCTTCGGGCGCGCTTCAAATCGATTCAGCCCAGATGCATGTGGCGAAATGTCTGGACCGGGTTCTGTCGGCGCTGAAGCAGAGGCGGCCGGCGGCAAAGGCAAGCGCTCTCGGCTGGTTGTTCGCCAACAAGAAGAAGCCGTCGGAATCGGTCAAGGGGCTCTACATTCACGGCAGCGTCGGCCGCGGCAAGACGATGCTGATGGATATGTTTTTCGGGATGGCGCCCTGCGCGAAGAAGCGGCGCGCGCATTTCCATGAATTCATGACCGACGTGCACCACCGCATTGCGGTACACCGGCTGAAGCTGAAGCAGGGCGAAACGAAGCAGGCCGATCCCATTCCGGTCGTCGCTGCTGCTCTCTATGACGAAGCCGAACTGCTTTGCTTTGATGAGTTTACCGTGACGGACATTGCCGATGCGATGATTCTGTCGCGGCTTTTCTCCGAACTTTTCCGGCGCGGATGCCTGCTGGTCGCGACCTCGAATGTCGAGCCCGACAATCTTTACAAGGACGGCCTCAATCGAAGCCTGTTCCTGCCCTTCGTCGACCTTCTGAAACAGAATGTCGAGATCGTGACCCTCGACTCGCCGACCGATTACCGGATGGAGAAGCTCGACAGTCAGCCGGTCTACCTGACGCCCATCGACGAGCGCACGGACATGGCGATGGAAGCGTCTTGGACTCAGGCACTGCATGGGCGAAAGGCGCAACCGCTCGAAATTCCGATGAAAGGGCGCTCAATCCACGTTCCCCTTGCAGTCGATCGCATCGCGCGCTTCTCCTTTGCCGACCTTTGCGAAAAACCGCTCGGTCCGGCTGACTTTCTCGCGATTACAGAGCGTTTCGATGCGATCTTCCTCGAACACGTGCCATTGCTGGGGCCTGACAAACGGAATCAGATCAAGCGCTTCATCATCTTGGTCGATACGCTTTACGATCATGCGGTGCGGCTCTATGTCTCCGCAGCAGCGATGCCTGAAAATTTGTTGACACAAGCGCGTGGTACCGAGGGCTTCGAGTTCGACCGCACTGTCTCGCGTCTTTTCGAAATGCGCAGCGCCGAGTATCTCGCATTGCACCATGAGCGACGGGCTGCCGAGTAAACGCTTTGGTGACAATTTATATTACGTTTACGTAAGAATTTTATGATCTAAACGATTGAAATTCCTCGCTCAAAAATAATCGTTTGCCAATTTTTGGCTTTGGGGCTATGCGATGGCGGCATTGGGCGATGCCCCCTCCGCGCGTCGCCTGACGAATTTTGATCGCAAAGGAAACAGCGAAATGGCGCGTAACAAGATCGCACTCATTGGTTCTGGCATGATTGGTGGCACGCTGGCGCATCTCGCCGGCCTGAAGGAGCTGGGCGACATCGTTCTCTTCGATATCGCCGACGGTATTCCTCAGGGTAAGGGCCTCGACATTGCTCAGTCCTCTCCGGTCGAGGGTTTCGACGCCAACCTGACGGGCGCCAGCGACTACTCCGCGATCGAAGGCGCGGACGTCTGCATCGTCACCGCCGGCGTCGCCCGCAAGCCGGGCATGAGCCGCGACGATCTTCTCGGCATCAACCTCAAGGTCATGGAGCAGGTCGGCGCCGGCATCAAGAAGTACGCCCCGAACGCTTTCGTTATCTGCATCACCAACCCGCTCGACGCGATGGTCTGGGCGCTGCAGAAGTTCTCCGGCCTCCCTGCCAACAAGGTCGTCGGCATGGCCGGCGTGCTCGACAGCTCGCGCTTCCGCCTGTTCCTCTCCCAAGAATTCAACGTTTCCGTCCAGGATGTCACGGCATTCGTTCTCGGCGGCCACGGCGACACCATGGTGCCGCTCGCTCGTTACTCCACGGTCGCAGGTATCCCGCTGACCGACCTTATCACCATGGGTTGGGTCACCAAGGAGCGTCTGGAAGAAATCATCCAGCGCACCCGCGATGGCGGAGCCGAAATCGTCGGCCTGCTGAAGACTGGCTCGGCCTACTACGCGCCGGCTGCTTCCGCGATCGAAATGGCTGAATCCTACCTCAAGGACAAGAAGCGCGTCCTGCCTTGCGCGGCTCAGCTGACCGGCCAGTACGGCGTCAAGGACATGTATGTCGGCGTTCCCACGGTCATTGGTGCCGGCGGCGTCGAGCGCATCATCGAGATCGACCTGAACAAGGCCGAGAAGGAAGCCTTCGACAAGTCTGTCGGCGCTGTCGCCGGCCTATGCGAAGCCTGCATCAACATCGCGCCTGCGCTCAAGTAATCAGACCACGCGCTGACGTCATCCAAACAGGAATAGACCCATGAATATTCATGAATATCAGGCCAAGGCCCTGCTGAAGGGCTATGGCGCGCCGGTCGCGCAAGGTGTGGCGATCCTCAAGGTCGAGGAGGCCGAAGCTGCCGCCAAGTCGCTCCCCGGCCCGCTTTACGTGGTCAAGAGCCAGATTCACGCCGGCGGCCGCGGTAAGGGCAAGTTCAAGGAACTCGGCCCAGACGCGAAGGGCGGCGTTCGCCTCGCCAAGTCGATCGACGAAGTCGTTGCCCACGCCAAGGAAATGCTCGGCAATACGCTGGTGACGGCGCAGACAGGTGAAGCTGGCAAGCAGGTCAACCGCCTCTACATCGAAGACGGCGCCGACATCGCTCGCGAGCTCTATTGCTCGCTGCTCGTCGATCGCTCCGTCGGCCGCGTTGCCTTCGTCGTCTCGACGGAAGGCGGCATGGACATCGAGGCCGTCGCTCACGACACGCCTGAAAAGATCCACACGATTGCGATCGATCCGGAAGCCGGTGTCACGGCTGCCGATGTTGCTGCGATCTCCAAGGCGCTGCAGCTCGACGGCGCTGCCGCCGAAGACGCAAAGGCGCTGTTCCCGGCGCTCTACAAGGCTTTCGGCGAAAAGGACATGGCTCTGCTTGAAGTCAACCCGCTGATCGTCATGAAGGACGGCCACCTGCGCGTTCTCGACGCTAAGATGTCGTTCGACGGCAATGCGCTGTTCCGCCATGACGACGTCAAGGCGCTGCGCGACGAGACCGAAGAAGACGCCAAGGAAATCGAGGCCTCGAAGTGGGACCTCGCCTATGTCGCCCTCGATGGCAATATCGGCTGCATGGTCAACGGCGCCGGTCTTGCGATGGCGACGATGGACATCATCAAGCTCTATGGCAAGGAGCCGGCGAACTTCTGCGACGTCGGCGGTGGCGCCGGCAAGGAGAAGGTCGCTGCGGCCTTCAAGATCATTACCGCCGACCCGAAGGTCGAGGGCATCCTCGTTAACATCTTCGGCGGCATCATGCGCTGTGACGTCATCGCCGAAGGCGTTGTCGCGGCTGTTCAGGAAGTCGGTCTTAAGGTTCCGCTCGTCGTGCGCCTCGAAGGCACCAATGTCGAGCTTGGCAAGAAGATCCTCAACGAGTCGGGCCTGGCGATCACCGCAGCCGACGACCTTGACGATGCGGCGAAGAAGATCGTCGCGGCGATCAAAGCCTAATCTGGAAGGACCGGAAAGAATGTCTATTCTCGTCAACAAAGACACGAAGGTTCTCGTTCAGGGCCTGACCGGCAAGACCGGCACCTTCCATACCGAACAGGCGCTCGCCTATTACGGCACCAAGATGGTCGGCGGTATTCATCCGAAAAAGGGCGGCGAATCGTGGTCGTCGGGCGTCGATGGCACCTCGCTGCCGATCTTCGCGACCGTTGCCGAAGCCAAGGAAAAGACCGGCGCCGACGCGACCGTGATCTACGTTCCGCCGGCAGGCGCCGCCGACGCGATCATCGAGGCGATCGAAGCCGAGATCCCGTTCATCACCTGCATCACCGAAGGCATCCCTGTTATGGACATGGTCCGCGTCAAGGCTCGCCTCGACCGCTCCAAGTCGCGACTGCTTGGGCCCAACTGCCCGGGCATCCTGACGCCGGAAGAATGCAAAATCGGCATCATGCCGGGCTCGATCTTCCGCAAGGGTTCGGTCGGTATCGTTTCCCGCTCGGGCACGCTGACCTACGAAGCGGTGTTCCAGACCTCGAACGAAGGCCTCGGCCAGACGACGGCCGTCGGCATCGGCGGTGATCCGGTCAAGGGCACCGAGTTCATCGACGTCCTGGAAATGTTCCTCGCAGACGAAGCCACCCAGTCGATCATCATGATCGGCGAAATCGGCGGCTCGGCTGAAGAAGACGCGGCACAGTTCCTGATCGACGAAGCCAAGAAGGGCCGCAAAAAGCCGATGGCGGGTTTCATCGCTGGCCGTACGGCTCCCAAGGGCCGTACGATGGGCCACGCCGGTGCTGTCGTGTCCGGTGGCAAGGGCGATGCGGAATCGAAGATCGCGGCCATGGAATCGGCCGGGATCAAGGTATCGCCGTCCCCCGCTCGCCTCGGTAAGACGCTGGTTGAAGTCCTCAAGGGCTAATCCAATCTATAACCCGGGCAGCGGTTCTTACTGTCTGCCCGGATCTCGACTTCGAAATGAAATGAGCCGCGGACAGGCGGCTAACGACAGATGCGGCAAGCCGGTCGAGTATCCGGCGGATTCACAAGTCAGGAGGCGGACGAAAGCGTCCGCATGTAACCATGGCACGGCAAGAAGCCAACGAGCAGTTTCAGATTACCTCGTTCCTGGATGGCGCCAATGCTTCGTATATCGAGCAGCTTTATGCGCGCTATGAGGAAGACCCGAACTCGGTCGGCGAGGAGTGGCGGTCTTTCTTCAAGGCGCTGGAAGACAATCCGGAAGATGTGAAGAAGGCGGCCAAGGGTGCATCCTGGCGCAAGAAGGATTGGCCTCTGCAGCCCAAGAGCGACCTCGTTTCGGCGCTCGACGGTGATTGGGGCACTGTTGAAAAGATCATCGAGACCAAGGTCAAGGGCAAGGCGGAAGCCGCCGGCAAGCCGACCGATGGCGCCGATATCCTGCAGGCAACGCGCGATTCCGTCCGTGCCATCATGATGATCCGCGCCTACCGCATGCGCGGTCACTTGCATGCCAAGCTCGATCCGCTCGGGATCGCCGCGCCTGTTGAAGACTACAAGGAACTGTCGCCCGTAGCTTACGGCTTCACCGAGGCCGACTATTCCCGCAAGATCTTCATCGACAACGTTCTCGGCCTCGAATACGCCACCCTGCCCGAGATGATCGAGATTCTCGAGCGCACCTACTGCTCGACCCTCGGCGTCGAATTCATGCACATCTCCAATCCGGAAGAGAAGGCCTGGATTCAGGAGCGCATCGAAGGCCCGGACAAGGGCGTTGCCTTCACACCGGAAGGCAAGAAGGCAATCCTCGCCAAGCTGGTCGAAGCCGAAGGCTACGAGCAGTTCCTCGACGTGAAGTTCAAGGGCACCAAGCGCTTCGGTCTCGATGGCGGTGAATCGCTCGTCCCGGCGCTCGAGCAGATCTTGAAGCGCGGCGGCCATCTCGGCCTTCGCGAAGCCGTGTTCGGCATGGCTCACCGCGGCCGCTTGAATGTGCTCTCACAGGTCATGGGCAAGCCGCACCGCGCCATCTTCCACGAGTTCAAGGGCGGTTCCTACGCACCTGATGAAGTCGAAGGTTCGGGCGACGTGAAATATCACCTCGGGGCGTCCTCAGACCGTGAGTTCGACGGCAACAAGGTTCACGTGTCACTGACGGCCAACCCGTCGCACCTCGAAATCGTCGACCCTGTCGTCATGGGCAAGGCCCGCGCCAAGCAGGATATGGGCGCTACCGTCTGGGAAGGCGACACCATTCCGCTTTCCGAGCGCGCAAAGGTTTTGCCGCTGCTGATCCATGGCGACGCGGCTTTTGCCGGCCAGGGCGTGATTGCAGAAATCCTCGGCCTGTCCGGCCTGCGCGGTCACCGCGTTGCCGGCACGATGCACGTCATCATCAACAACCAGATCGGCTTCACCACCAATCCGGCCTTCTCGCGTTCGTCGCCCTATCCGTCCGATGTCGCCAAGATGATCGAGGCGCCGATCTTCCACGTCAACGGCGACGATCCGGAAGCGGTTGTCTACGCTGCCAAGATTGCCATGGAATTTCGCATGAAGTTCCACAAGCCTGTCGTCGTCGACATGTTCTGCTACCGTCGCTACGGCCACAACGAAGGCGACGAACCGTCCTTCACGCAGCCGAAGATGTACAAGGTCATCCGCGCTCACAAGACCGTGCTGCAGATCTATGCGGACCGCCTTGTTGCCGAGGGTCTCGTCAGCGACGGCGAAGTCGAGAGGATGAAGGCCGATTGGCGCGCGCATCTCGAGCAGGAATTCGACGCCGGCCAAAGCTACAAGCCGAACAAGGCCGATTGGCTGGACGGCGAGTGGTCGGGCCTGCGCACGGCTGACAATGCCGACGAGCAACGCCGCGGCAAGACCGCCGTTCCGATGAAGACGCTCAAGGATATCGGCCGCAAGCTGTCGGAAATTCCGGAAGGCTTCCGTGCGCACCGCACGATCCAGCGTTTCATGGAAAACCGCGCCAACATGATCCAGACGGGTGAGAACCTCGACTGGGCGATGGCTGAGGCGCTTGCCTTCGGATCGCTGGTGGTCGAAGGCCACAAGATCCGTCTCTCCGGTCAGGATTGCGAACGCGGCACGTTCTCGCAACGTCATTCGGTTCTCTACGATCAGGAGAGCGAAGAGCGCTTTATTCCGCTTGCGAACCTGTCGCCCAACCAGGCCCGTTATGAAGTCATCAACTCGATGCTCTCGGAAGAAGCAGTGCTCGGCTTCGAATACGGCTATTCGCTGGCTCGTCCGAACGCGCTGACCCTTTGGGAAGCCCAGTTCGGGGACTTCGCCAACGGCGCGCAGGTCGTCTTCGACCAGTTCATCTCGTCGGGCGAACGCAAGTGGCTGCGCATGTCCGGTCTCGTCTGCCTGTTGCCGCATGGCTACGAAGGTCAGGGCCCCGAGCACTCTTCGGCCCGCCTCGAACGCTTCCTGCAGCTCTGCGCTGAAGACAACATGCAGGTCGCCAACGTCACGACGCCGGCGAACTACTTCCACATCCTGCGCCGGCAGCTGAAGCGTGACTTCCGCAAGCCGCTCGTTCTGATGACGCCGAAGTCGCTGCTGCGCCACAAGCGGGCTGTTTCCAGCCTTGCGGAACTCGCCGGCGAGTCCTCCTTCCATCGCCTGCTCTGGGACGATGCGGAGGTCATCAAGGACGGCCCGATCAAGCTGCAGAAGGACAACAAGATCCGCCGCGTCGTCATGTGCACCGGCAAGGTCTATTACGACCTTCTGGAAGAGCGTGAAAAGCGTGGCATCGACGACATCTACCTGCTGCGCGTCGAACAGCTCTATCCGTTCCCGGCAAAGGCGCTCATCAACGAGCTCAGCCGCTTCCGGAACGCAGAGATGGTCTGGTGCCAGGAAGAGCCGAAGAACATGGGCGCATGGTCGTTCATCGACCCGTATCTGGAATGGGTGCTCGCCCATATCGATGCGAAGTACCAGCGCGTCCGCTACACCGGTCGTCCGGCCGCCGCTTCGCCGGCGACGGGTCTGATGTCCAAGCATCTGTCGCAGCTCGCCGCATTCCTCGAGGATGCGCTGGGCGGCTAAGGGATCGGGCGATGGCATATTTCTTCCTCAGACTTGTGCCGCCTCGTCCCCGTTTTCCGCATGATGCGACCGGGGAGGAAACGGCCGCGATGAAGCGCCATGTGACCTATTGGCACCAAAACGCAGAAGAGGGATCGGCGATTGCCGTCGGTCCCGTCTTCGAAGGTGAGGGAGCCTGGGGCATGGCAGTCGTTTCGGCAGTGGATCAAAAGGCGGCGCAAGCGCTTGCCGATGCCGATCCGATCATCCAGTCCGGTTACGGCTTTCGCTTTGACATATTGCCAATGCCCTCGATCATTCTCCGGCCATCTGTTGCCGGAAACGAATAAACGAACACAAGCAAATCAGGATTTGAACAATGGCCACAGAAATCCGCGTTCCAACTCTCGGTGAATCCGTCAGCGAGGCAACCGTCGGTACCTGGTTCAAGAAGGTCGGCGACGCCATCAGGGCCGACGAGCCGATTCTCGAGCTTGAAACCGACAAGGTGACCATCGAAGTGCCGGCTCCCGCTTCGGGGACGCTGTCTGAAATCGTTGCCCAGGCTGGCGAAACCGTCGGTCTTGGCGCACTGCTCGGCCAGATCGCCGCAGGCGCCGGTGCTGCAGCTGCTCCGGCTCCTGCTGCCGCTCCTGCCAAGGCCGCCGAACCTGCTGCCGCGGCACCTGCACTGGTCGCCGCTGCTGCTGCGCCGGCTGCTTCCGCATCCGCCATGCCGCCGGCACCGGCTGCTGCGAAGATGCTTGCCGAGAACAGCCTGTCGGCCGATCAGGTCGACGGCAGCGGCAAACGCGGCCAGGTTCTGAAGGGCGACGTGATCGCCGCTGTTGCCAAGGGCATCTCCGCCCCGGCGGCCGCTGCGGCCCCTGCCGTTCCGGCTGCTGCCCGCGGCCCGTCGACGCTCGAGGACGCCGCTCGCGAAGAGCGCGTGAAGATGACGCGCCTGCGCCAGACGATCGCCAAGCGCCTGAAGGACGCACAGAACACCGCCGCCATGCTGACCACCTACAACGAGGTGGACATGAAGGCCGTCATGGATCTGCGCGCCAAGTACAAGGACGTCTTCGAAAAGAAGCATGGCGTGAAGCTCGGCTTCATGGGCTTCTTCACCAAGGCGATCACGCATGCGCTGAAGGAGCTCCCGGCCGTCAACGCCGAGATCGACGGCACCGACATCATCTACAAGAACTTCTGCCACATCGGCATGGCCGTCGGCACGGACAAGGGTCTCGTCGTGCCTGTTATTCGTGACGCCGACCAGATGTCGATTGCCGAAGTCGAGAAGGAACTGGCGCGTCTGGCAAAGGCTGCTCGCGACGGCTCGCTTTCGATGGCCGATATGCAGGGCGGCACGTTTACGATCACCAACGGCGGTGTCTACGGTTCGCTGATGTCCTCGCCGATCCTGAATGCTCCGCAGTCCGGTATCCTCGGTATGCATAAGATCCAGGACCGTCCGGTTGTCGTCGGCGGCCAGATCGTCATCCGTCCGATGATGTATCTCGCGCTCTCCTACGATCACCGCATCGTCGACGGTAAGGAAGCCGTGACCTTCCTCGTTCGGGTCAAGGAAAGCCTGGAAGACCCGGAACGTCTGGTTCTCGATCTCTAAGCAATCGACTGGGCCGCATGAGCGGCCCTTTTCACCTCGGCGGGGCGCGCGATGTCGCTGGCAATTTCCACAGGGCGTATGACGATCATGCCTCCCCTTGCCAAAGGCAGGGTCGGGGTTTCGTTCGCGTTTCTGTTGGCGCTGCCTGCGGCCGCTGTCGGCGCTTCCGATTGCCGGCAGGCGAGCGCTGTCTATGCCGACAGGGATGGCGCCTACGAGCTGCGCTTCACGCCGATCGATTCGGAAGCGGCGGCTGCCAGCAACCGGTTCACGCTGAAAGTGCTGAAAACCTCGATCGAACTCGACGGCTACGTCATGCCCTCGGACGATCCCGAGCGCGCCGTCGGTATCCTGATGTTTAAATGCCCAGGCGGCGACGTGACGGGCACCGATCTTGACGCCTGCACAATTTGGCAGGGCACAGTCTACGGCGCAAACGCCAAGGGCGAGATCGACAACCTTCAGCCTGAAGCTGCGGCTGCCGCTGACAGCGTCTTTCTGCCAGGCCTCGGTCCGTCGATCCGCCGATCGCAGATCTGGGGTAACGACAAGGCGAGTGTTGCGCCGTGGGACGTCCTGGCATTCAAGGAGTGCGCGAAATGACAAAACGACCGGTCCTTCTCGTCACCGGCGGCAGCCGGGGCATCGGTGCTGCGGTCTGCCGGCTTGCTGCCCGCCAGGGCTGGAACGTCGCGGTGAACTACGCCGCGAACCGCGCTGCTGCCGACACTGTTGTCTCCGATGTCAAGGCTGAGGGTGGCGACGCTATCGCGATCAAGGGCGATGTCGGAAGCGCGCAGGATATCACTTTGATGTTCCAGGCCGTCGACAGACATTTCGGACGGCTGGATGGACTGGTCAACAATGCCGGCATCGTCGATACGCAGCAGCGCGTCGACGAGATGAGCGTCGAACGCCTTGAGCGGATGATGCGGATCAATGTGACCGGCTCGATTCTCTGCGCGGCCGAGGCCGTCCGCCGAATGTCGTCGAAGCATGGCGGTAAAGGCGGCGTAATCGTCAACATCTCGTCGATGGCAGCGGTTCTGGGTTCGGCCTCGCAGTATGTCGATTACGCCGCGTCGAAGGCCGCGATCGATACCTTCACCATCGGTCTCTCACGAGAAGTGGCGAACGAGGGCGTGCGTGTGAACGCCATCCGTCCCGGCGTCATCGATACCGACATTCATGCGTCCGGCGGCCTGCCGAACCGCGCGCGCGACCTGGCGCCGAGCATCCCCATGCAAAGGCCCGGTACGGCGGAGGAAATCGCCGATGCGGTCCTCTACCTTCTTTCGCCGACGGCTTCCTATATAACGGGCGCCATACTCAATGTAAGCGGCGGCCGTTAGGACGCGGAGACCATTTTCTCATGCAATATCCTCTCGAATTTCTCGGCCTGATGGCCGTCTTTTCAATCTTCATCGTTGTGCCAGGCGCTGACTTCGCCGTCATCCTGCGTCAGAGCATCGTGCATGGCCGTCGTGCCGCTATCATGACCGGCCTTGGCATGGGTTTCTCTTTGCTGTTTCACATCAGCTACACGATCCTCGGCCTCGGCCTGATCGTTTCCAAATCGCTGATGCTGTTTGCCATGATCAAATGGGCAGGCGTCGCCTATCTGGTGTACCTCGGCATCAGATCGTTCCGCGAGCCGGGTTTCAACGTGAATGAAATCGAGGTGACGGAGGAAGACCGCAAGCCGATCTCGGCGCTGGAATGCCTAGGCATGGGCTTCATCACCAACGCGCTCAATCCGAAGCCGGTGCTCTTCTTCCTGTCGCTGTTCTCGACGCTGGTGCATCACGATACCCCGGCGCTGATCCAGTTCAGCTACGGCATCGGCATGGCCACAGCGCTCGTCGCCTGGTTCGCCGGCGTGTCGACCTTCTTCACCGTCAAGCCCATTCGCGACCGCTTCATCGCAAGCGGCAAATGGTTCAACCGCATCACCGGCGCCGCATTGGTCGGCTTCGGATTCCGCCTCGCGCTCGCCCGCGCGGCTGACTAAGCAAATAACGAAAAGGGAAAGAAACAATGTCCTACGATGTGATCGTTATCGGAACCGGACCCGGCGGCTACGTCGCCGCCATCAAGGCGGCGCAGCTTGGCCTCAAGGTCGCTGTCGTTGAAAAGCGCGCGACTTTCGGCGGCACCTGCCTGAACGTCGGCTGCATCCCGTCCAAGGCGCTGCTGCATGCCTCCGAAATGTTCCATCAGGCCGGCCACGGCATGGATGCGCTTGGCATCGAGGTAGCCGCTCCGAAGCTGAATCTCGAAAAGATGCTGGCGCACAAGGATGCGACGGTGAAGTCGAACGTCGACGGCGTTGCCTTCCTCTTCAAGAAGAACAAGATCGATGCCTTCCGGGGCACCGGCAAGATCGTATCGGCTGGCAAGGTTTCCGTGACTGGCGAAGACGGCAAGGTGCAAGAAATCGTAGGCAGGAACATTGTCATCGCCACCGGCTCCGACGTGGCCGGCATTCCGGGTGTGAAGGTTGACATCGACGAGAAGGTGATCATTTCCTCGACGGGCGCGATCGTGCTCGAGAAAGTGCCGGAAACGATGATCGTTGTCGGCGGCGGCGTCATCGGCCTCGAGCTCGGTTCGGTCTGGTCGCGCCTCGGCGCCAAGGTCACCGTTGTCGAATATCTCGATACAATTCTCGGCGGCATGGATGGCGAAGTCTCCAAGCAATTCCAGCGGATGCTCGTCAAGCAGGGCGTGGCCATCAACCTGAGTTCCAAGGTGACGGGCGTCGAAAAGGGCGGCAAGGGTGCCAAGGTAACGTTCGAGCCGGTCAAGGGTGGCGATGCGCAGACGCTGGAAGCCGAGGTCGTTCTGATCGCGACCGGCCGCATTCCTTACACGGCCGGCCTCGGTCTTGAAGAAGCAGGCGTCAAGCTCGACAACCGTGGCCGCGTCGAGATCGACGGTCATTTCCGTACGAACGTTCCCGGCATCTACGCAATCGGCGACGTGGTGAAGGGGCCGATGCTGGCCCACAAGGCTGAAGACGAAGGCGTGGCACTCGCCGAAATCCTCGCCGGCGAGCATGGCCATGTGAACTACGACGTCATCCCGAGCGTCGTCTACACGCAGCCGGAGGTCGCTTCCGTCGGAAAGACCGAGGAAGAGCTGAAGGCCGCAGGCGTCGCCTACAAGGTCGGCAAGTTCCCGTTCACGGCCAACGGTCGTGCCCGCGCCATGCTGGCGACCGATGGCTTCGTGAAGATCCTTTCCGACAAGGAAACTGATCGTGTCCTCGGCGGCCACATTGTCGGCTTTGGTGCGGGCGAGATGATCCACGAGATCTCCGTGCTGATGGAGTTCGGTGGTTCCGCGGAAGATCTCGGCCGCACGTGCCACGCGCACCCGACCATGTCGGAAGCGGTCAAGGAAGCGGCTCTCGCCGCCTTCTTCAAGCCGATCCATATGTAATATTAAATTTTGGCAATACGGGACGGGCCGCTTGCTTCACAGCAGGCGGCCCATTTACCTTAGAACAGTTCTAATTGCTGTTTTGAGGATAGAGACATGCCTACCGATTCTCGTGATGCATATAGCCTGCCGCAGAGGTTGCTGCATTGGGTGATGGCGCTCATGATCTTTTTCAACCTGCTCTTTCCAGATGGTATGAACGCTTGGAACCGGACGGTCCGTCGGGGTGGCATCCCATCGGTTGATCAGGTTGCATCTGCCAATGTGCATGCCTATGTCGGCATCGGTATTCTCATTCTGGCAATCCTTCGTGTTTGCTTGCGCCTTTTTCAGGGTGCGCCCGCTGAGCCGGCGGCGGAACCGAAGATATTCCGGATTGGCGCCAAGGTCGCACATGCCGCGCTCTACCTGCTGATCTTCCTCCTGCCGCTGACCGGCATGGCGGCGTACTATCTAGGGGTCAATATTTCCGGCGAGCTTCATGGTGGTATCTTCAAGGCGGTCCTGTGGGCCGTGATCACCGCGCATGTCGCTGGCGCGCTCGCCCATCAGTTCTACTGGAAGACCAATGTTCTCAGGCGAATGACCGTCGGGAGCTAGTTGACGGCCGTCACCGTGAAGCCCTGCTTGCGCAACAGTTCAATCACGCCGCCTTCGCCCGGCAGATGCAGGGCGCCGACGGCCATGAAGACGTTGCCATTGGCAAGGATCGGGGCTGCACGCTCGGCCATCACCTTGTTGCGGTCGAGAATGATGCGTTGCTCGAAGGCGGCGTAGTCGCCGTCCTCGTCCTTACCGTCAGGCGAGACGGTCTTCAGCATCGGAATGGTCATGCCGATATCGCCGGAGAGGTAGAGATCGGTCATGGTCTCCACCACGTCGTTCATCCTGGAGCCCAAGGCCAGCGTCTCGATCAGCGACTTCATGTGGAATTCGGTCGGCAGCTCGGCCATTGCCTGCAGCTGCTCGGCAAGAGTTTCCAGACCCTTGACCTGCTTGCCCTCGGCAACGGCGTCCGCGGCGATCTTCTGGTCAAGGAACTTTACGCCCTTCGCCTTGCGGGCCATTTCGCAGCTGGGCAGGGCAACGACGCTCGATATCATCCAGGGGCGCATGCGCGAGACCGCGGCAAGCGGGATGCCGCGCTGCTTCAGACCTTCCTCCAGACGAACATAGTCGTCGTGGGACAGGAGCTTTTCGATCGTCGTCCCATCGGTGAACATCATCAGCTCCGGCTTCATCAGCAGAGCGGCGGAAGCCTTTTTCTCGTCGAGGATCTCGTCGGATTCGATCACGATGGTGTCGGCACCATCGTGGGCCGCCTGCGTGCGCGGCGGGAGCGTCAGCACGCGTGGATCGGTGACATGCATGCTGCCGAGCAGCCAAGACGGATTCACGCCCGGCTTTTCGATCTTCCAGAAAATGCCCTTGCCGTTCGGCACGGCGTCCGCTTCCTTGACCGCTTCGGCGTAGCGGGCTGGGTCGCGCTGCTTGAGATCGGTGAGGATGTTGCGGCCAGTGCAGCTGGCGTCTTCTGCGGCAGCTGCCGGTGAGACCGAGAACAGCACGGCGATCAGCGTTGCAGCGAGCAGCATGTGAAATGCAGCGATCAGCCAAAGCAGGAGATTGCCCGGCGATGCGATGTGCAGGCTGCGGTGGCCGATGGAAATCGTCATGATGGTGTTCCGGTCACTGTGATCGCCAAACTTTACGCTTCGCGTGCGGATATTCCTTTAAGAGAAGCCGTTAACAAAAGATTACGCCCGAGGATGGGCGCGGTCGTAAACTTCCAGCAGACGGGATGAATCCACACCGGTGTAGACCTGGGTGGTGGAAAGGCTGGCGTGGCCGAGCAATTCCTGAATGGTTCGTAGGTCGCCGCCGCCCGCCAGAAGATGGGTCGCGAAGGAGTGCCGCAGCGCGTGCGGTGTCGCTGTCTCGGGCAGGCCGAAGGCACTTCGCATCTTCTGCATCGTGCGCTGGATGATCGCCGCCTGCAGCTTGCCGCCGCGCGCGCCGCGGAAGAGAGGCTCGTTGCCTTCAAGATGATAGGGACATAACGACCGGTATTTCTCGACTGCCTCGAAGACGATGGTAAGCAGCGGCACGAGGCGGGTCTTGTTGCCCTTGCCGGTAATGCGCAGCGTCGCCGCTCCCCGGTTGAAGTCGTCAGGCGTCAGATCGAGCGCTTCGGAGATGCGCAAGCCGCAGCCATAGAGCAGGGTGAAAACGGCGGCGTCGCGTGCCGCGATCCAGGGCTCTTCGTGTAGCTGCGCTTCGTCGCTGACGACGGTGATGGCCTGCCTGTCGGAAAGTGGCTTCGGCAGCGACTTCGGCTGCTTCGGCGAGCGGATCGCACCGGCGCCGGCTGCATTCACCAGCCCCTTTTTTTCGAGGTAACGCAGCAGTGAGCGTAAACCGGCGAGATTGCGGCCGAGCGAGCGGGGTCCGGATCCCTCTTTGCGACGTGCGGCGAGGAATGCGCGGAAGTCGGCGGGCCGCAGCGCATGGATATCCTTCAGCGTTGCGGGTCCCGCGAGATGACCGGTCAGGAAGGTAAGGAACTGGCGCGTGTCGCGCTCGTAGGCATCGAGCGTATGCTCGGAAAGGCGGCGCTCGCTGGCCAGGCTGTCGAGCCAGGCGGTGCGTTCCGCCATCAGGCGCGGGTCGGCGATGATCAGGAGTTCGTTCACGTGTCTGGCCCTTGAATTTGCCAATCCGGCTGCCAATTCTGAAGGACCGACAGTTATGGAATTGCTAATACCGCCCAAGTGGTTGTCATGGTTCCATCATATTAATCGACGTAACTGGTTTCCCAACGACGCAGGATCTTGCATGCCACGGCGCCACCCCACGACCGCTTTCGGACAATTCGCGGAAGCGATTGCCCTCGTTTCCCATGGCAAGCCGGGACATATCGTTGACACGTTGATCGCCGAGCGCGGACAGAGAATCGTCAAGCACCCGTTCTGGCCGATCATGCGGCCCTTTCTCCATACGCTCCTGCGCTACAACAGGGCCATCAGCTTCGCCAACGACGTCGCGAACATGCCAGGCTTCCAGTGCTTCGAGTACATGAGCAACCTGTTGAAGCTCGAGATCAATGTCAGGCATGGTGAACGCATTCCTGATACCGGCGGCTTCATCCTCGTCAGCAACCATCCGACCGGCATTGCCGATGGGGTGGCCGTCTTCGATCTCTTGAAGAACAAGCGGCCCGACATGATGGTGTTCGCCAACCGCGATGCCATACGTGTCAATCCGCGTTTTGCCGAGGTCATTATTCCGGTCGAATGGCGGGAAGAGTATAAGAGCAAGCTCAAGACCCGTGAGACGCTGCTGATCACCAACCGTGCGGTCAGGGAAGGCAAGGCAACGGTTCTCTTTCCGTCCGGGCGGATTGCCTATTGGGCGAACGGACGGCTGAACGAGCGTCCGTGGAAAACCTCGGCTGTCGGGCTTGCCCGCAAGTACAACCTGCCGATCCTGCCGGTGCATATGACGGCACGGAATTCGGGCCTCTTCTACTGGCTCGCAAAGTGGTCAACGGAGCTCAGGGATATGACCGTCTTTCACGAGCTTCTGAACAAGCGCGGCGACCGGTTCGACTTCGTGGTCGGCAACCTGATCCCGGTGGAGCATCTCGACGGCGACATCAACGAGGTGACCAAGGCATTGGAAGACCATACGGCGCGCGCCCTCGATATGGATGACGACGCGCAGTTCGTGCCTCTGGTCCGACCGGCCGAGCCGGTGCTGGCCGGCGCCCATTCAATTCCCTGACCGGATAGGTTAAAGCGAGGCATGCTGCTCCGCTCGATGTTTGCCCAGAACTACCGGTCCTTGCGATCGATCCGCATGGATCTTTCGGGCATCAATCTATTCATCGGTGAGAATGGGGTCGGGAAGTCCAACCTCTACCGCGCGCTGCAGCTTATCCAGGCGGCAACGCGCGGGCGCCTGGCGCATGAGATCGCTGCAGAAGGTGGCATGTTCTCGGCGCTCTGGTCCGGGCCGCGACGGGACGCCGACGGGCCGTTCCGTATCCGTCTGGAAACCGAACTTCTCGACGAGGAAAGGGCGATCACCTTCCGCTATCGTGTCGAAGCCGGCTTGCGGCCGCCGAGCGCTGCGGCAGGGTTTCCCTTCGAGCCGCAGATCAAGGCCGAAGAGCTTTCGATCGAGACGGGGACGCGACCGGTCACGATAATGAAGCGCGCTGGCCCCGCCATCTCGGTTCGCGACCAGAATGGGCGGATGCAGGACTATCCTGAGCAGGCGCTGACCTCGGAAACGGCAATCGCGCTGCTCGGCGATGCCGGCCACTATCCCGAGATCGGAACATTTCGGCGTGCGATCGACGGCTGGCGCTTCTTTCACGGCTTCCGCACGGACCGCTCTTCGCCGCTGCGCGCCCCCTGTCTTGCCGTCACAGCGCCGCTTTTGGACGAGGATGGCGCCAACATTGCCGCAGTCTTCGCGACGCTTGTACATACGCGTGAAGATACCGTCGATCTCGATCGGGCCGTCGTCGCCGCCCTCGGCGGTGCGCGGCTTGTCGTGCCGCTGCCCGAGGAGACGGCGGAGTTCGGCCTTTCCTTCCCGGAATTTGCGAACCGTGTGTTTCAGCCGCGCGAGCTGTCGGACGGGCAGATCCGCTTTCTGGGGCTTGCGGCCGCGCTGATGTCATATCGTCTGCCGCCGCTGATTGCACTGAACGAACCGGAGGCAAGCCTGCATCCGGACATGCTGCTGCCGCTGGCCGACATGATCGCGGACGCGGCGCGAAGCAGCCAGATCTGGATCGTCACCCACTCCGAGCCGCTGGCGGCTGCCGTGTGCGAGCGATGCGGTGCACGCGCCCGCCATGTCGTGCGGCAGGACGGTGCCACCTGGATTGAAGGAATGCGGCTCACCGGCGTCATCGACGAGAACGAGTGAGACAGCGCGGATCATGTTCCAGGTTTTCTTTTTAAGCCGATCCGGGCATGGTCTCGCCCGATGAGCACAGATTCGTCCGATCTCTTTGGAGCGCTGTTTGAGACGCCGCCGGCCAACCGCACGGTTCCGGTGCTCGTTCCCATGCCTGCGCCGAAGCCCTATTCCTATGCCGTGCCGGAGGGCATGGCGGTCGAACCGGGCTCGGTCGTACAGGTGCCGCTCGGTCCGAGGCAGGTGATCGGCGTCGTCTGGGATGGCGGCCAAGACGGTGTCGATCCGAAGAAGCTCAGGCCGATCAGCCATGTCTTCGATTGCCCGCCGCTGACCAAGGAGATGCGCGATTTCATCGACTGGGTGGCGAGTTACACACTTTCGCCCCCTGGTCTCGTGGCGCGTATGGCGCTGCGCGCACCCAACGCCTTCGAGCCGGAGCCGATGGTGGAAGGACTGCGCTTCGTCGGCGGCGAGCCGGAGCGGATGACGTCGGCACGCGCCCGTGTGCTTGATATCGCCGGTGATGGTCTGTCATGGACGCGAAGCGGGCTTGCGCATGCCGCCGGCGTCTCGACAAGCGTGGTCGACGGCCTAGTCAGCCAGGGTGTTTTCGAGACGGTGTTCCTGCCGCCGCCGCCGGTGGTCGCCAAACCGGATCCAGATTTCGTGTCAGCACGGCTTGAAGGCCCGCAGAAGGACGCCGCAGACGAGATTCTCGCCGAAGTTCGAAAGGGTGAGTTCGCGGTCTCGCTGATCGACGGCGTCACCGGTTCGGGAAAAACGGAAGTCTATTTCGAGGCGATCGCGGAAACACTGAAGCGCGGCAAGCAGGTGCTGATCCTCTTGCCGGAGATCGCGCTGACGGCGAGCTTTTTGGAGCGATTTCAGGATCGCTTCGGCGCAAAGCCCGCCGAATGGCATTCCGACCTGGCACCACGCACCCGCGAAAAGGTCTGGCGTCAGGCAGTCACGGGCGAGGTTCGCGTCGTTGCCGGCGCGCGTTCGGCGCTGTTTCTGCCGTTCGAGGATCTTGGCCTCATCATCGTCGATGAAGAGCACGACCCGGCGTACAAGCAGGAGGACCGTGTCTATTACAATGCGCGCGACATGGCGGTCGTACGCGCTCGCATTGGCGATTTCCCCGTGGTTCTCGTGTCCGCCACGCCCTCGGTCGAGAGCCAGGTCAATGGGCAGAGCGGGCGTTACAGCACCATTCACATGCCCACCCGTTTCGGCGATGCAGCGTTGCCGGATCTGCACCTTATCGACATGCGTCGCCATGCGCCCGAGCGCGGCGGCTTCCTGTCGCCTGTCCTGATCCGGGCGATCGGCAAGACGATCGAAAAGCAGCAGCAGGCGCTTCTCTTTCTCAACCGGCGGGGCTATGCCCCACTAACGCTCTGCCGCGTCTGCGGCCACCGCTTCCAGTGCCCGCAGTGTTCCAGTTGGCTCGTCGAGCACCGGTTTAAGAGACAATTGCAATGCCATCAGTGCGGTCATGCCGAGCGGACGCCCGAAGCCTGCCCGGAATGCGGCACGTTCGATCACCTCGTTGCATGCGGGCCGGGTGTCGAGCGCATCGCCGAAGAGGTGGAGCGCCATTTTCCTGAAGCGCGAACGATCGTGCTCTCGTCCGACATGATGGGCGGCGTCAAGCGGCTGCGGCTCGAGCTCGAGGCCATCGCGAAGGGAGAAGCTGATATCGTCATCGGCACGCAGCTTGTCGCCAAGGGTCATAACTTCCCGCTGATGACGCTAGTCGGCATCGTCGATGCCGATCTCGGGCTTGCCAATGGCGATCCGCGCGCTGCCGAGCGCACCTTTCAGCTCTTGTCGCAGGTCACGGGCCGCGCCGGCCGTACCGGCCTGAAGAGCCACGGCCTGTTACAAACCTACCAGCCGCAACATCCCGTCATGCAGGCGATCGTGTCGGGCGACGCCAGCGCCTTTTACGAGCGCGAGATAGCCGAGCGCGAGCGTGCCATCCTGCCGCCGTTCGGGCGGCTGGCGTCGATCATCGTCTCGGCGGAAACCCGCCACGATGCGGAAAACCACGCCCGCGGCATTCGAAACGCCGCCCCCAATGTTTCCGGCATTTCCGTGCTCGGGCCTGCGGAAGCGCCGCTTGCGCTGGTTCGAGGCCGCTATCGTTTCCGGCTTCTCGTGCATGGGCGGCGGAATTCAGACATGCAAGCGTTTCTCAGGGCCATGCTTGCGCAAGCGCCGAAGGAGCGCGGGTCGGTGCATGTGCAGCTCGATGTGGACCCGCAAAGCTTCCTGTAGATGGTGTTCCGACGGGCTTTTGCCGGGTACGGCAATCATGCCATAAGGACGGCGAAGCAGGGGATTCGGGGTCGGTCGAATGGATTTTTATTTTCCAACGGAGTTGGGCGAACAGCTCGCTTTCGCAGCAGCCACATTCACGGCGCTGGCGGGCTTTGTCATCATGTTTGCACCAGGCTATGCGATGCGGCTGTTCGGCCTCATGCCGCGCGAGGGCCGGCGTGACGGATATGCCGAACAACGATCCGTCGGCGGCTTCTATCTCGGCTTCGGTCTTTCGGCCATTATGCTGGCGCAGAACTGGATCTACATGGCGCTTGGCGCGTCCTTCGCCATGGCGGCGTTTGCGCGGATCATCTCGCTCCTTTCAGATAAGGGGAGCGCAATTCTCAACTATTTACTTCTGGTTGTGCAAATCGTTTTGGCAGCACTGCCACTCGCCTATGTTTTCGGTTTCTTTTCCGCTTGAGTTGAGCGGATATCTCTCGTGCCGAGCTCTTTGTTGCTGGGCTTTGAGCATTTTTGCGTTAGAAATCGATGGGAAAGCCGTATTCGGGCGTTACGCGTGTTGCGAGTCCGAACATCCTATGTTAGACGGACCCCGAATTTCGGAAGAAGCAAGAGGCTTCTCTTGCGATTTCTGGGGGAAATCATAACGAATTCAAGATCCTAGGTCAGGCGCCCGCCGGCGACCGGATTCTTGAGTTGAAATCAGGGAAATTTGGGCCAGTGGCAGACACATCCCAGCTTACTTCTGGTGTTGCAGAGCGCTATGCCTCGTCGCTGTTCGATCTGGCGCTCGAGCAGGGCGCCGTCGAAAGCGTCACCAAGGATCTCGACCGGTTCCAGGCGATGCTCGACGAGAGCGACGACCTGAAGCGTTTCGTTTCGAGCCCTGTTTTCTCGGCCGACGACCAGCTCAAGGCGATCGTTACCATCAGTGAGAAGGCTGGAATTAGCGGCTTCTTCGCAAATTTCCTGAAGGTCGTGGCGCGTAACCGCCGCCTCTTTGCCCTCCCGGGCATGATCAAGGCCTTTCGCATCATCGCCGCAAGCCAGCGTGGCGAAATCACTGCCGAGGTAACCTCGGCCCATGCGCTTGATGCAGCGCAGGAAACCGAATTGAAGGCGGCGCTCAAGGGCGTCACCGGCAAGGACGTGGCGATTGCCGTCACGGTTGATCCGTCAATTCTTGGTGGTCTGATCGTGAAGGTCGGGTCCCGTCAGATTGATACGTCTCTTCGTACGAAACTCTCTACCCTTAAGCTTGCATTGAAAGAGGTCGGCTGATGGATATCCGCGCTGCGGAAATTTCCGCAATTCTCAAGGACCAGATCAAAAACTTCGGCAAAGAGGCAGAAGTCTCGGAAGTCGGTCAGGTTCTCTCCGTCGGTGACGGTATCGCTCGCGTTTACGGTCTGGACAATGTTCAGGCAGGCGAAATGGTCGAGTTCCCCGGTGGCATCCGTGGCATGGCGCTGAACCTGGAATCGGACAACGTTGGTGTTGTTATTTTCGGTTCGGACCGCGACATCAAGGAAGGCGACACCGTCAAGCGGACCGGCGCCATCGTTGACGTTCCGGTTGGTCCGGAGCTGCTCGGCCGCGTTGTCGATGCTCTCGGCAACCCGATCGACGGCAAGGGCCCGATCAATTCGACGCGCCGCGCGCGCGTTGACGTCAAGGCTCCGGGCATCATTCCGCGCAAGTCGGTTCATGAGCCGATGTCGACTGGCCTCAAGGCTATCGACGCGCTCATCCCGGTCGGCCGTGGCCAGCGCGAGCTCGTCATTGGTGACCGCCAGACCGGCAAGACCGCGATCATTCTCGACACGATCCTGAACCAGAAGGCTATCCACGACAACGGCCCGGACAGCGAGAAGCTGTTCTGCGTCTACGTCGCTATCGGCCAGAAGCGTTCGACTGTTGCCCAGTTCGTCAAGGTTCTCGAAGAACGCGGCGCAATGAAGTACTCGATCGTCGTTGCCGCAACGGCTTCCGATCCTGCTCCGATGCAGTACCTGGCACCGTTCGCCGGCTGCACGATGGGCGAATACTTCCGTGACAACGGTCAGCACGCGCTGATCGGTTATGACGACCTGTCCAAGCAGGCTGTTGCTTACCGCCAGATGTCGCTGCTGCTGCGCCGTCCGCCGGGTCGCGAAGCTTATCCGGGCGACGTTTTCTACCTGCACTCGCGTCTCCTCGAGCGCGCTGCAAAGCTCTCCGACGAAAAGGGCGCTGGCTCTCTGACGGCTCTGCCCGTCATCGAAACCCAGGGCAACGACGTTTCGGCCTTCATTCCGACCAACGTGATCTCGATCACCGACGGCCAGATCTTCCTCGAAACCGACCTGTTCTATCAGGGTATCCGTCCGGCCGTTAACGTCGGTCTGTCGGTTTCCCGCGTCGGCTCCGCCGCTCAGGTCAAGGCGATGAAGCAGGTCGCCGGCTCGATCAAGGGCGAACTCGCCCAGTATCGCGAAATGGCCGCCTTCGCTCAGTTCGGCTCCGACCTCGATGCCTCGACGCAGCGCCTGCTGAACCGCGGTGCACGCCTCACCGAACTCCTGAAGCAGCCGCAGTTCTCGCCGCTGAAGACGGAAGAGCAGGTTGCGGTGATCTTCGCCGGCGTTAACGGCTACCTCGACAAGATCCCAGTCGCACAGGTCGGCAAGTTCGAGCAGGGCCTGCTGTCGTACCTTCGCTCGGAAGGCTCGGCTATCCTCGACACGATCCGCACGGACAAGGCAATCAGCGACGATACGAAGGGCAAGCTCACGGCTGCCATCGATAGCTTCGCGAAGTCCTTCGCCTAATCGGACCCAAAGGACGGATAACGGATGCCTTCACTTAAGGATCTGAAAAACCGGATCGCCTCCGTCAAGGCGACGCAGAAGATCACCAAGGCGATGAAAATGGTCGCCGCGGCGAAGCTTCGGCGTGCCCAGGAGGCGGCCGAGGCCGCCCGCCCGTACTCGCAGCGCATGGGTGCCGTTCTGGCAAACATCGCTGGTGCGATGACGGAGGCCGACGGTGCGCCGGCTCTGATGACGGGCAACGGCAAGGACCAGGTTCACCTGCTGGTCGTCTGCACCGCCGAACGTGGCCTGTGCGGCGGCTTCAACTCGCAGATCTCGCGTTTTGCGCGCGATCACGCTCGCAAGCTTCTCGCCGAAGGCAAGACCGTCAAGATCTTTACCGTCGGCAAGAAGGGTTACGACGTTCTGCGCCGTGAATTCGCTTCGCTCATCGTCGAGCGAAAGGAATTGCGTGAGGTGAAGAAGGTCGGTTTCGAGAATGCCGATCAGATCGGCAAGCGCATCATCGAGATGTTCGAAGCCGACGAGTTCGACGTCTGCACGTTGTTCTACTCCGAATTC
Source organism: Rhizobium sp. BK060 (assembly GCF_014193145.1). NCBI lineage: Bacteria > Pseudomonadati > Pseudomonadota > Alphaproteobacteria > Hyphomicrobiales > Rhizobiaceae > Rhizobium > Rhizobium sp. BK060. The sequence goes on along the minus strand of NZ_JACHYW010000008.1, from coordinate 84,689 downwards.
AAGTCGGTGATTTCGCAGGTTCCGACGGCACAGCAGCTCATCCCGGCATCGGCTCCTACGGCCGTTGTCGAAGATGCGGCGCACGCTGGCGCGGTCTACGAATACGAGCCGGATCCGGCATCGATCCTCGAGGATCTGATCCCGCGCAACATCTCCGTCCAGATCTTCCGCGCGCTCCTTGAGAACGTCGCCGGCGAAATGGGCGCCAAGATGAGCGCGATGGACAATGCGACGCGCAACGCTGGTGAAATGATCAATAAGCTGACGCTCAACTACAACCGTCAGCGTCAGGCTCAGATCACCAAGGAACTCATTGAAATCATTTCGGGCGCGGAAGCGCTCTGAGGTTAGGGAAAGAGGGTAAGAAGATGGCTAAGGCAGCTACCCCCAAGAAGACTGCGGCAGGCTCTGCCGGCAAGGTCACGCAGGTTATCGGCGCAGTCGTGGACGTTGCTTTCGAAGGCGAACTGCCGGCGATTTTGAACGCGCTTGAAACGAGCAACGGCGGCAACCGCCTGGTTCTCGAAGTTGCGCAGCACCTCGGCGAGAACGTAGTTCGCACCATCGCCATGGACTCGACCGAAGGTCTGGTTCGCGGTCAGTCCGTTTCGGACACCGGTGCACCGATCGCCGTTCCGGTTGGCCCGGAAACGCTTGGCCGTATCATGAACGTCATCGGTGAGCCGGTTGACGAAGCTGGTCCGCTGGTCACCGCCTCCAAGCGCGCCATCCACCAGGACGCTCCGGCTTACGTCGATCAGTCGACGGAAGCGCAGATCCTCGTCACCGGCATCAAGGTCGTCGACCTTCTCGCCCCTTACGCAAAGGGCGGCAAGATCGGCCTCTTCGGCGGCGCCGGCGTCGGCAAGACCGTTCTCATTATGGAACTGATCAACAACGTCGCTAAGGCGCACGGTGGTTACTCGGTCTTTGCTGGCGTGGGTGAGCGCACCCGCGAAGGCAACGATCTTTACCACGAAATGATCGAATCCGGCGTCAACAAGCATGGCGGCGGCGAAGGCTCCAAGGCTGCCCTCGTTTACGGCCAGATGAACGAACCGCCTGGCGCCCGCGCTCGTGTGGCTCTGACCGGTCTGACGGTTGCTGAAAACTTCCGCGACCAGGGCCAGGACGTTCTTTTCTTCGTCGACAACATCTTCCGCTTCACGCAGGCAGGTTCCGAAGTGTCGGCTCTACTTGGCCGTATTCCGTCGGCCGTGGGCTATCAGCCGACGCTCGCCACGGATATGGGCCAGATGCAGGAGCGCATCACGACCACGACGACCGGCTCGATCACCTCGGTTCAGGCCATTTACGTTCCTGCCGACGACTTGACCGACCCGGCTCCGGCAACCTCGTTCGCCCACCTGGACGCAACGACCGTTCTGTCGCGCTCGATCGCTGAAAAGGGTATCTACCCGGCCGTCGATCCGCTCGACTCCACCTCGCGTATGCTCGACCCGATCGTTGTCGGCGAAGAGCACTACGAAGTGGCTCGTAAGGTTCAGTCGACGCTGCAGCGGTACAAGGCTCTGCAGGACATCATCGCCATCCTTGGCATGGACGAACTGTCCGAAGAGGACAAGCTGGCCGTTGCCCGTGCCCGTAAGATCGAGCGCTTCCTGTCGCAGCCGTTCTTCGTTGCTGAAGTCTTCACCGGTTCGCCAGGCAAGCTCGTCGCGCTCGAAGACACGATCAAGGGCTTCAAGGGCCTGGTCAACGGCGAATACGACCACCTGCCGGAAGCTGCCTTCTACATGGTCGGCTCGATCGACGAAGCCATCGAGAAGGCCAAGAAGCTGTCCGCAGCTGCCTGATGAGCGAGGCTCACAACGAGATCTTCTGCTGCGACGCCCTTCGGGAAGTCGCAGCAGAGCTTCCCGCTCCGGCAGCGCCGACGATCTATAGATCGGACGATGGCAAGCTGATGATGGTGGTGGGATTGATCCAGACCGAGGAAGGTCTTGGATATCTTGATCAGGCGATAGTGCACTGCCCGTTCTGCGGGACCAATTTGCAAGATACAGAAGCCGCCGAGAAGGTAAGTCACTGATGGCTGACAATTTCAATTTTGAACTCGTGTCTCCCGAGCGCCTGCTCCTTTCGGAGATGGTGACCGAAGTTGTCATTCCGGCAACCGACGGCGAGATGACCGTTATGGCCAACCACGCCCCGGCGATGACGACCATCAAGCCGGGTATCGTCAGCGTTCGTTCGGCCAATGGCTCGAAGCAGGACTACGTGGTTTTTGGCGGCTTCGCCGACATTCTGCCGACCGGCTGCACGCTGTTGGCGGAGTCCGCCGTCATCGTTCAGGATCTCTCGAAGGACGAACTGACGCTTCGCATCGAAGCGGCACAGAGAGAGATCGCAGACGCCGTGCATCACGAGCACAAATCGCGTCTGGAACACTACATCATGGAACTGACGCACCTGCGGGGTGTGATCACCCAGGATTGATCGGCTCCACATTCCGCTAATTGGAAGCGGCCTTTCGGGCCGCTTTTTTGTTTGTTCCCGTGGTTGCGAAAAGAATGGCAAGTGGACGCCTGTAAAGTGCGTGACTAGACTACCTCAAGAAAACTTGAGGTCCGCGCCATGGAAGAAGGCTTCACCAATCCCTTCAGGAAATTACTGACAGTCGGTGAAGTCGCCGACCGCAGTGGGCTTGCCGTTTCTGCGCTGCATTTCTACGAAGCGAAAGGCCTCATTTCCAGCATCCGTTCACGCGGCAATCAACGCCGCTTCGGCCGCGATGTGCTCCGCCGTCTTGGCATCATCAAGGTCGCGCAGCGCGTCGGCATTCCCTTGGCCGAGATCCAGGCTGCTTTCGATACGCTGCCGCAGGGCCGCACGCCGACCGCTACGGACTGGCAGCGCCTGTCGGCCGTCTGGAAGGAGGATCTTGATACGCGCATCAGTCGCCTCATTGCCCTGCGCGACCGGTTGACGGATTGCATTGGCTGTGGTTGCCTCTCGGTTGAAAGCTGCCCGCTGCGCAATCCTGATGATCGGCTGGCAAAAGATGGGCCGGGTCCGCGTCTGCTGGAAACCTGCGACTAGGCAACGTTTCCCGCTGCATCAGAACAATGCGAGAGCCGCATACGGCTCGGTCACGCCGTGGAGGACTGGATGTTTCACCCCAAGCTGTTCGAAAACCGCAACGTGGTTGTCACCGGTGGGGGGAGGGGTATCGGTCTGGAAGTGGCGCGGCAGTTTCTCGACTGCGGGGCGAGGGTATTGGTGCACCTCGGTCGCAGCACCGAGCGCGATTTGCCTGATTTCCTGCTGACGGCGGAAGAAGACCGCCGGGCCTTTCTCGTGACCGCCGATTTTTCAACGCCGGGCGGCACCAGCGGATTTGCCGAGAAGGTCCTTGCAACCTTTGACCGTGTCCATGTGCTTATCAACAATGCCGGAACCATGGTCGGCCGCTTTCCGGCAGGCGATCTGACCGACGAGCAGTACCAGACGATTGTGCGGCTGAATCAGACATCTGTCGTCGAGGTAACGCGCGCCCTCATTCCGGCACTGAGAGCATCGCAGGATGCGGCAATCGTCAACACGGTCTCCATTTCCGCGTCGACGGGCGGCAGCCCCGGCTCGGCTATCTATTCGGCGTCAAAGGCATTTGTCGCAACCTACTCCAAAGCGCTCGCAAGAGAGCTCGCGCCGGACGGCATTCGCGTGAACTGCGTGTCGCCTGGAACGATCGAAACCGACTTCCACCAGCGGTACTCGTCGCCAGATAAGCTAGAGCAGACCCGCAGGACCATTCCCCTGCAGCGACTGGGCACCTCCGAGGATTGTGCGCCCGCATACCTCTTCCTTTCGGCGCCTTTGCTTTCCGGTTACATCACGGGCCAAGTGCTTGAGATCAATGGTGGCCAACTCATCTGCTGAGTTGCCGGGACTTTTTTTGGCATTTTGACAGATCCAAACCGCTGGCTGCTGCGAATATGTTATGATTCCGTTTCATACATATTGTTTGTGCAACCAGAGATAAAGAATGCGCTTGCATACATCGAAAGCAGGCATGGCCGATCGGGATCTGCAGAAGCTTTCTGCGAAGGCGCGGGAAGCGAGCGACTTCCTCAAGGCGCTCTCCCATCACACGCGACTGATTATTCTCTGCCTCCTGACGGAGGGAGAAAAGACGGTGGGCCAGCTCGAGGAAAGCCTCGGCATTCAACAGGCGATGGTTTCGCAGCAGTTGGCGCGCCTCAGACTGGACGGGCTCGTTTTCAGCCGTCGTGACGGTCGTATGATCTATTACAGCGTTGCTCATCCGGACACGACCACGCTGCTGCATTTTCTGTTCGCGATGTTTCCAGGAACACAGGACAATTGACAATCGGCCTTGCCGACTGCTCTCTCTGATTTGAAGGTGGCGGCGTGCCGCAGCTCGGCAGAGAGACCGAATGATCGATAAGCTGGAATTCTTTATTGCGCTCGCCAATGAGAAGCACTTCGGCCGTGCCGCGGAGGAATGCGGTATCTCGCAGCCAACGCTGTCGGCTGCCATCCGCCAGCTCGAAGACCAGCTTGGCGTCATGCTCGTGCAGCGCGGCTCGCGTTTCCAGGGGCTGACGCCGGAGGGTCAGCGCGTGCTCGAATGGGCGCGCCGCATTGTCGGCGACGCCCGCACGATGCGCGAAGAGATGCGGGCGGCCCGCAAGGGCCTGTCGGGGCATATCAGGATCGCTGTGATCCCGACAGCGCTCGCCATGCTGCCGCGCATCACGACGCCATTTCAGGAGCGGCATCCTGATGTGACCTTTTCCATCGTCTCGCGCAACTCGCTGCAGGTGCTCAGCATGCTGGAGAATCTCGAGATCGACGCCGGCATCACCTACCTGGAAAACGAGCCGCTTGGACGCGTGACCAGCGTGCCGCTCTATGCCGAGCACTACAATTTGATTACGGCCGCTGGCAGTCCTCTGTCCGATCGTGATAGCGTCACCTGGAAGGAAGTGGGTAACCTTCGGCTTTGTCTATTGACGGCGGACATGCAGAACCGCCGTATCATCAATCATCACCTGGCCGAGGCCGGCATGACGGCGCATCCGACGCTCGAATCCAATTCGATGATCGTGTTGTTCTCGCATGTCCGAACCGGACGCTGGGCCAGCATCATGCCCCGCAATGTCGCGAAATCCTTTGGCTTTCCTGCCGAAATACGCATGATTCCGATTGTCGAGCCGCTTGCGCACCATCTTGTTGGTCTGGTTGCGACGCATCGCGAGCCGTTCACGCCCTTGGTGTCCGCCTTGTTGCACGAGGCTCGGATTCTCGCTGAAGAGCCGGAATCTTGATAGAAATTTTCTATCGTTTGACGGAACAGCGTTATTGATCGCTTCGTCCATCCCTGAGAAAGTTCTATAATGAACGAACGCGAGCGGTTCTGTCGGCCACAGGGTTCTGAAGAAAATCCGCCTGCCTAGGCCGCGACGTGTAACTTGCAGGCCGTGGGAGAGCTGCTGATGAATATTCATGTCGCCAAGGGCGATATCGCAACACGTGCCACCGCGATCATCGATCAGCTTAAGCATCTCGAAGGCCCACTGCTGCCGATCCTCCATGAGATCCAGGATGAATTCGGCTATGTGCCGCAAGAGGCGCTGCCTGTCATTGCGAAGGAGCTCAATCTTTCGCGCGCGGAGGTGCACGGCGTCGTCACCTTCTATCACGACTATCGCGATCATCCCGCTGGCCGGCATGTGCTGAAACTCTGTCGCGCCGAGGCCTGCCAATCGATGGGCGGCGATGCACTGGCCGACCGCGTCAAGGCGCTGCTTGGCATCGACTGGCACGCCACGACGCCGGACGGAGCGATCACCCTCGAACCTGTCTTCTGTCTCGGGCTCTGTTCGTGCTCGCCGTCCGCCATGATGGACGGTGAAGTACATGGTCGGGTGGATGTCGCCGATCTCGAGGCGCTGATTTCGGAGGCGCGTCGATGACCGTCCGAATCTATGTTCCCCGTGATGCTGCCGCGCTGGCACTGGGTGCCGAGCGCGTTGCCAGGGCAATCTCCGAGGAGATTGCCGCTCGCGGTCTCGACGCGAAGATCGTCCGCAACGGCTCACGCGGCATGCACTGGCTGGAGCCGCTGATTGAAGTCGAAGTCGCCGGCAAACGGATTGGCTACGGGCCGATCAAGGCGAAGGACGTCGCTTCGCTCTTCGATGCCGGATTGATCGCCGGCGGCGACCACCCCCTCTGTCTTGGCGAGGTGGAGGAGTTGCCGTTCCTCAAGCGTCAGACGCGCCTTACCTTCGCACGCTGCGGCATCACCGACCCCCTTTCTCTGGATGACTATGAAGCCCATGGCGGCCTTGCCGGCCTGCGCCGGGCGATTTCGATGTTGCCCGCCGACATCGTCAAGCAGGTCACCGATTCCGGCTTGCGCGGGCGCGGCGGTGCGGGTTTCCCGACAGGCATCAAGTGGAGGACGGTTCTCGATGCTCCGGGCGAGCGAAAATATATCGTCTGCAACGCCGACGAAGGCGACAGCGGCACTTTCGCCGACCGGATGATCATGGAAGGCGACCCCTTCGTGCTGATCGAAGGCATGGCAATCGCAGGCCTTGCGACCGGCGCGACCAAGGGCTTCGTCTACACCCGCTCGGAATATCCGCATGCGATTGCGGCGATGAGCCGGGCAATCGACATTGCCCGCAGCGCCGGAATTCTCGGCACCTCCGTGCTCGGCTCCGGCAAGGCCTTCGATATGGAAGTCCGCACCGGCGCCGGCGCCTATGTCTGCGGCGAGGAAACAGCGCTTCTGAACAGCCTCGAAGGCAAGCGCGGCATCGTGCGGGCCAAGCCTCCGCTGCCGGCCCACAAGGGTCTTTTCGACTGCCCGACCGTCATCAACAACGTCATTTCGCTCGCATCCGTGCCCGTGATCATGGACAAGGGATCGGCCTATTATCGCGATTTCGGCATGGGGCGGTCGCGCGGGACCATCCCAATCCAGATCGCCGGCAATGTGAAGCATGGCGGTCTCTTCGAGACGGCCTTCGGCATCTCGCTTGGCGAGTTGGTCGATGCCATCGCAGGCGGAACCGCATCCGGACGGCCGGTGAAGGCGGTCCAGGTCGGCGGTCCGCTCGGCGCATATTTCCCACGCTCGTTGTTCGACACGCCATTCGACTATGAAGCTTTCGCGGCCAAGGATGGATTGATCGGCCATGCCGGTATCGTCGTCTTCGACGATACGGCCGACATGCTGAAACAGGCGCGGTTCGCGATGGAGTTCTGCGCCGTCGAAAGCTGCGGCAAGTGCACGCCCTGCCGGATCGGCTCGACGCGTGGCGTCGAGACGGCGGACAAGATCGCGCGTGGCATCGAGCCGGAAAAGAACCGGGAACTGCTCGCCGATCTCTGTAACACCATGAAGTTCGGGTCGCTCTGCGCGCTCGGGGGCTTTACGCCCTATCCCGTCATGAGCGCCATGACACATTTCCCGGAAGACTTCGTTCCCACACCTCTCATCGAAGCGGCGGAGTAAGACTATGCCTCTCGTCCACGAAACCGACTACGGCACGCCGGCCTCGACCTCCGAAACCATGGTGACGCTCACCATCGACGGCAACCAAGTGACGGTGCCCGAGGGGACGTCCATCATGCGCGCCTCGATGGATGCCGGCATCGAGATTCCGAAGCTCTGTGCCACCGATATGATGGAAGCCTTCGGCTCCTGCCGGCTTTGTCTGGTGGAAGTGCAGGGGCGCGCCGGCATGCCGGCCTCCTGCACGACGCCGGTTGCGCCTGATATGGTGGTCTCGACGCAAACCAGCCGACTGAAGGATGTCCGCCGCGGGGTGATGGAGCTTTACATCTCCGATCATCCGCTCGACTGTCTGACCTGTGCGGCCAATGGCGATTGCGAGTTGCAGGACATGGCGGGTGCGGTCGGTCTGCGGGACGTGCGCTATGGCTATGATGGCGACAATCACGTCAAGGTGCGCAACAATGGCGATCTCAACCTCAAATGGGCACCGAAGGACGAGTCCAACCCCTATTTCACTTTCGATCCGGCAAAGTGCATCGTCTGCTCGCGCTGCGTTCGCGCCTGCGAGGAAGTGCAGGGCACCTTTGCGCTGACCATCGAAGGCCGCGGCTTCGATTCGCGTGTTTCGGCCGGCATGCACGAGGACTTTGTATCCTCCGAGTGTGTTTCGTGCGGCGCCTGCGTCCAGGCCTGCCCGACGGCGACGCTGATCGAGAAGTCGGTGATCGAGATCGGCCAGCCGGAACACTCCGTCGTCACGACCTGCGCCTATTGCGGCGTCGGCTGTTCCTTCAAGGCGGAGATGCGCGGCGAAGAGCTGGTGCGGATGGTGCCCTGGAAGGATGGGCAGGCCAACCGCGGCCATTCCTGCGTCAAGGGCCGCTTCGCCTACGGCTATTCCAGCCACAAGGACCGCATTCTCAATCCGATGATCCGCGAGAAGATTACCGATCCCTGGCGCGAAGTGACTTGGGACGAGGCCTTCGCGCATGTCGCGTCGGAGTTCCGCCGCATCCAGTATCAGTATGGCCGCGACTCTGTCGGAGGCATCACATCGTCTCGCTGCACGAACGAAGAAACCTATTTGGTGCAGAAGCTGGTGCGCGCCGGTTTCCGCAACAACAATGTCGATACCTGCGCCCGTGTCTGCCATTCGCCGACCGGCTATGGCCTCGGCCAGGCGTTCGGCACGTCGGCGGGCACGCAGAATTTTGACAGCGTCGACAAGAGCGATGTCGTCGTCATTATCGGCGCCAATCCGACCGACGGGCATCCGGTATTCGCCTCGCGCTTGAAGAAGCGGTTGCGGCAAGGCGCCAAGCTCATCGTCATCGATCCGCGCCGCACCGATATCGTGCGCTCGCCGCATGTCGAGGCATCCTATCACCTGCCGCTGAAGCCCGGCACGAACGTCGCGATCCTGACGTCGCTTGCGCATGTGATCGTGACCGAGGGGCTGTTCAACGAAGCCTTTATCCGCGAGCGTTGTGACTGGTCCGAATTCGAGGACTGGGCAAGCTTCGTCGCCGAGCCGCATCATAGCCCGGAAGCATCGCAGAAGTTCACCGGCGTTCCAGCCGATCTGGTGCGCGGTGCGGCGCGTCTCTATGCCACCGGCGGCAATGGCGCGATCTATTACGGTCTCGGCGTCACCGAACATAGCCAAGGCTCGACGACGGTCATGGCGATCGCCAACCTCGCCATGGTCACCGGCAATATCGGCCGTCCCGGTGTCGGCGTGAACCCGCTGCGCGGCCAGAACAATGTGCAGGGTTCGTGCGACATGGGCTCGTTCCCGCATGAACTGCCTGGCTATCGCCACATCTCCGACGACGCGACACGCGATATCTTTGAGAAGCTCTGGGGTGTCAAGATCAGCAATGAGCCGGGTCTGCGCATCCCGAACATGCTTGATGCTGCGGTCGATGGCACCTTCAAGGGGCTCTACGTGCAGGGTGAGGATATCCTGCAGTCCGACCCCGACACAAAGCACGTCGCCGCGGGCCTCGCTGCCATGGAATGCGTCGTCGTTCATGACCTCTTCCTGAACGAGACGGCGAACTACGCGCATGTCTTCCTGCCCGGTTCCAGCTTCCTCGAGAAGGACGGCACCTTCACCAATGCCGAGCGCCGCATCAATCGCGTTCGCAAGGTCATGAGCCCCCGCAACGGCTATGCCGATTGGGAGGTGACGCAGAAGATGGCGCAGGCCATGGGCCTTGCCTGGAACTACGCGCATCCCTCCGAGATCATGGACGAGATTGCCGCGACGACGCCGAGCTTCGCGCTTGTCTCCTATGACTATCTCGACAAGATGGGCTCCGTGCAGTGGCCCTGCAATGAGGCGCATCCAGAAGGCTCGCCGATCATGCATGTCGACGGGTTTGTCCGCGGCAAGGGCAAGTTCATCCGCACCGAATATGTTGCGACCGACGAGAGGACCGGGCCGCGCTTCCCGCTGCTGCTGACCACCGGGCGCATCCTTAGCCAGTACAATGTCGGCGCACAGACGCGCCGCACGGATAACGTCGTCTGGCATCCCGAGGACCGCCTGGAGATCCATGCGCACGACGCCGAACAGCGCGGTATTCGCGATGGCGATTGGGTGAAGCTGACGAGCCGCTCGGGCGACACGACGCTGCGTGCCCTGATCACCGACCGCGTCGCGCCCGGCGTCGTCTACACGACCTTCCACCATCCGGATACGCAGGCGAACGTCATCACCACAGACTTCTCCGACTGGGCGACGAACTGCCCGGAATACAAGGTGACGGCGGTCCAGGTCTCGCCCTCCAACGGCCCGACCGACTGGCAGCGCGACTACGACGAGCAGGCACGCCAGAGCCGCCGGATTGTGAGCAAGCTGGAGCCCGCGCAGTGATGATTGACCGCCCGACCCGCGTCGCCGTCAAGCGCACCGCCCGCAGCGGCGGTGTCGTCATGCCGGGCGAGCGGATCGTTCCCGAGGAGGTGCCGATCGCGTTCTCCTACGGCGGCAGCACGCATGCCGTGATGATGGGAACGCCCGGCGATCTCGAGGATTTCGCCATCGGCTTCAGCCTCACGGAAGGGATCATTTCCGATAGCGGGCAGATCGCGGGGATCGAGATCGTCGAGAGTGAGAAGGGCATCGACGTCCAGATCGCTCTGGTCGACGAGATTGCTGCGGCGCTGACAGTTCGCCGCCGCAGCATGGCCGGGCCAGTCGGCTGCGGGCTCTGCGGCATCGAGTCGATCGAACAAGCCGTCCGCAAGGTTCCGGATGTGGCCGCGGTGGCACTCAAAGTGACCTATCGAGACATCGTCGAAGCGGTTTCGTTGCTGAATGGCGCACAGCCGCTGCATCGCGAGACTCGGGCGGTGCATGGCGCGGGCTTCTACCTGCCGGGCAAGGGGCTGCTTGCGGTGCGCGAGGATGTCGGCCGTCACAATGCACTCGACAAGCTTTGCGGCGCGGTGATCGCTCGACAGCAATCCGGAGCCGACGGCATCGTTGCCGTGACCAGTCGCCTTTCCGTCGAGATGGTGCAGAAGGCGGCCATCCTCGGCAGTTCCGTTCTTGTCGCCATCTCGGCGCCGACGGCCCTTGCCATTCGCACGGCCGATGAAGCCGGCATGACCCTCGTCGCCTTGGTGCGTGGCGAGGACTTCGAGATTTTCACGCATCCGCACCGCATCCAGCCAGGAAGCATTTCCGATGTCGCATGATACCCAGTCCAAACTTGTCTATATGGCCAATCAGATCGCGATCTTCTTCAAGAGCCAGCCGCAGAGTGAAGCTGCGCAGGGCGTGGCAACGCATATCAACAAATTCTGGGAGCCGCGCATGCGGCGTCAACTCTTCGAAATCCTGGAGGGTGACACCCATGGCCTCAGCCCACTCGTTATCCAGGCCGCACCGTTGATCAAACGGCCAGAACCGGTAGCGGGCGCACCCAACTAGGACCTCGGTGGCGAAGGCGGGCGCTGGAAGCCGACAGCGACGCGTTGCCGCCTGCATCGGTCGGGCCAGTCTGCGCTACGGCCCTCCTGCGATTGTATCCGTCAACAAAAAGCCGCCTTGAGGGCGGCTTTTTATATCGGCAAGGGGCTGATATCAGGCGGCGAGATCGTCTGTCTCGCTTTCCTTAAACATCTTGGCGAGGTTTAGGAAGCAGATCATGCCGTTCTCCGAGGCGATGATGCCCTCGCAGAAAGCCCGATCGAAGGAGGCCGTGACTTCAGGGACCGGCTGAACCTGGCTGGAGGAGATCGTCAGGATGTCCGAGACGCGATCGACCAGCATGCCGATGACCATATTGTGGACTTCGGCCACGACAATGGCGCTGCGCTCGTTGGCGACCGTGCTCTTCATGCCGAGCTTGAAGGCGAGATCAATGATCGGGATTACCGAGCCGCGGAGGTTCATGACGCCGATGACGTCGGCCGGCGCGTGCGGGATCGGCGTCGATGGTGCCCAGCCGCGGATTTCGCGGATCGTCGTCGTCTTAACGCAGAATTCCTGATCGTGCAGTCTGAAGGCAATGATCTCCAGCGTATCGCCGCTGAAGTTCGTGGAATTGATCGTAGCCATAAGTATTGTCCCAACCGTCAAAAGCCAGGGCAGAAGCAACCGCACCACCATTGGCGCAGATGGACTTTGCCTTCAAACCGCGCGTGCTCTTCCTGAGGAGGAGTATCGATACGGTTACTCCGGACCTTAATGGAAGAGTGTTGCCTAAATCTAAACTGAGGCAGCTGATTTTTGGCTAGTCGGAAGTGGTGCGTCGCGTCATCATTCGTGGATCGTCAAGGAGAATTGCGTCCGGTGCGATGGCGAGGATGCGCTCGAGGCCGTGCTGATCGACGTGGCCCACCGGAAAGGGCGGATATTCCGGGAGTGCGACCGAACGAGGTTGCCCAACCATGACAGCAACACGCATTCCCGCCTCACGAACGGCGTCAGACAATGCTGCTGTCGCCGACCCCTGCCACAATCTGAACCAGTCCGCTCCGGCTGCGTGTGCCGCACCAGCGCAGACGGGATCCTCGAGAAAGGCGAGGATCGCGATGTCGTTCGACAAACGACGGGCGGCGCCGATCAGCGCAATACTACGCAGTCCAATGAGCGCGCGTCGCATGGCACCGAGCTGCGCAACCTCGGCGATGATTTGCGCAATCGGTTCCTCGTGGCTCAGTTTGATGTCCAACAGGATGCCCAAAGGGTCAGAGGCTGCCAGGGCTTCCCCAAGGGTCATTACGCTTGGCAGCAGGCTGCGCAGTGTCGCAAGGTCCAGATCTGACACGGCCCGTGGGTCATTGCAAAGTCGATAGAGATCCGAATCGTGAACGCAAACGGGGACGCTATCCCACGTCAACCGGACATCGGTCTCTATAGCGTCGGCGCCGGCAGCCGCAGCAGCCTTGAAGGCAGAGATGCTGTTTTCTGCAGCCAGCGCTGCGCCCCCGCGATGCGCTACCGCAAGCGGGCAACGGTCCGGCGCGCGTTTCCATAGGTCGATGGCCATATGTTCCCTTACAAGCGAGCTCGACTCATTCGATCGGGCTCACCCTAGGTTTCAAATAGCCGGCGCACCAGTTGTCTCTTGCGGCAATCTAGCGCTAGGCAAGGGTCTTTTCGATCTGCTCCACGGCCCAGTCGACCTGGCTCTTGGTGATTACGAGCGGCGGGGCGAGGCGGATCGTGTTCTCGTGCGTGTCTTTGGCAAGCAGGCCGCGATCCTTGAGCGTGTAGCAATATTGGCGAGCGCCGCCCGCCTCCGGCACGAGCTCGACCGCCATCATCAGCCCGCGGCCGCGCACGTCCCTGACGATGTTGGAGCGGATGGAGCGCAGTCCTTCCAGGAAATAGTCGCCCATCTTTTCGGCGTTCTCGATCATGCCTTCTTCCGTCAGCACCCTCAATGCCGCGCGCGCGACGGCGCAGGCAAGCGGATTGCCGCCGAAGGTCGAGCCGTGCTGCCCTGGCTTCAAGACGCCGAGCACCTCGGAATTGGAGAGCACTGCCGAGACCGGATAAAAACCACCGGAGAGTGCCTTGCCGATCAGCGTCACGTCGGCTTCGATCCCCTCGTGCTCTTCGGCCAGCAGTTTGCCGGTGCGTCCAAGACCTGTCTGGATCTCGTCGAGGATAAGCGTCACTTTGTTTTCGGTGCAGAGTTCGCGCACGCGCTTGAAGTAGCCGCTCGGCGGGATGATGACGCCCGCCTCGCCCTGGATCGGCTCGATCAGCGCTGCGACCGTGTTCTCGTTGATCGCGGCGGCGAACGCGTCGGCATCGCCGAAGGGAATCGTCCGGAAGCCGGGCGTGTAGGGGCCAAAGCCGGTGCGCGCGTCGGGGTCCGTCGAGAAGCTGATGATGCTGAGCGTGCGGCCGTGAAAATTGTCGGCGCAGACGATGATTTCGGCTTTGCCCTCAGGCACGCCCTTCACCTCGTAGCCCCACTTGCGCACGGCCTTGATGGCGGTTTCGACCGCTTCGGCGCCCGAGTTCATCGGCAGGATCTTGTGCGAGCCGGTCAGCGCCGCGAGTTCTTCATAAAGATGTGCGAGCTGGTCGTTGCGGAAGGCGCGGGAGGTCAGCGTCAGCTTGCCGGCCTGCTCGACCATCGCTGCCAGGATCTTCGGATGGCAGTGTCCTTGGTTCACCGCCGAATAGGCCGACAGGCAGTCGAGATACCGTTTGCCATCCGTATCCCAGACGTAGACGCCTTCACCGCGGGTGAGGATGACATCGAGCGGTTTGTAATTGTGGGCGCCGAGGCGCTGTTCGGTGTCGATCAGGTTCTTGGAATTGCTCATGTCGGTTCTCCTCAGGCGGCCCGGGTCGGACGGTCGAAGATGCGGCGGCCAAAGAGGCTTGCCGTCAGCTCCACCAGGATCCGGGCGCTCTTGCCGCGGTCGTCGAGGAAGGGGTTCAGCTCCACGAGGTCGAGCGAGGAGACGAGGCCGCTGTCGCAGAGCATCTCCATGATGAGATGCGCCTCACGGAAGGTCGCGCCGCCGGGCACCGTCGTGCCGACGCCAGGCGCGATCTCCGGATCGAGGAAATCGACATCAAGGCTTACGTGCAGCAGGCCGTTTGCATTGGAGACCATACCAAGGATCTGACGCATCGTCGCCGCCACACCCTGTTCATCGAGCCAGCGCATGTCGAAGACATTGACGCCATGCTCCTTGATGAGCTCCCGCTCCGGCGCGTCGACCGACCGGATCCCGACCTGGAAGACGTTGCGCGGATCAACGAACGAACGTTCCTTCGGCAGAATCTCGGCAAGTTCGGCTTTGCCGCAGAAATAGGCGACCGGCATGCCATGGATGTTGCCGGAGGGCGAAGTGGCGGGCGTGTTGAAATCGGAATGAGCGTCGAGCCAGAGGACGAAGAGTGGCCGACCGTGTTGGGCCGCGTAGCGCGCCATTCCGGATACGGTGCCCATCGACAGGCTATGATCGCCGCCAAGGATCAGCGGAAATCGACCGGCGGCCGCGGCCTCATAGACACCGGCTTCGAGCGCGCGGGTAAATGCGCCGACGACGCGCAGATTGTGTGCCTTCGGATGGTTCGGGAGATCGCGCGCCGGAACGACATGCACGTCGCCGGCATCGACCACATCATAGCCAAGATCGACCAGCGTCTGATCGACGCCTGCAATGCGAAGCGCGGCCGGACCCATGGCGGCACCTCTGCGTCCCGAACCCTCTTCCAGCGGTGCTCCGATGAGCGTGACCGATCTTGCCTGTGGCTGCATGCTTTTTCTCCAGCTCGCGTTTTCGGAAGCATATTGAAATATCGGCACGGCGACAAATAGATGAAAAAGTGCCAATTATGCGCTATCATTGATCAGTTTGATAAGTGCATTTCGACAAAGTGAAAGCCATGGACGATCTTGATCAGGAACTTCTCAGCGCTTTGCGACACAATGCGCGCGCTTCGGTTTCTTCGCTAGCAGCAATGACCGGTGCATCCCGTGCGACGGTCGCCGCGCGCATCGACCGGCTGGTTGCCAACGGCACCATTGCTGCATTCACCGTCCGCACCGGCCATGAAACCCGCGCGGCCGGCGTGCGCGCGATCGTCATGATCGAGGTGCTGGGCAAGCTTGCGGACAAGGTCGCCGATCAGCTTCGCGGTCTGCCGCAGGTGCGTGCGTTGCACAGCACCAACGGGAAATGGGATTTCATTGCCGAACTTGAGGACCGCGATCTCGTCTCCTTCGACGAAACGCTGCGCCGCATCCGGCTGATCAATGGCATCAATACGACAGAAACCAACATCCTGCTGAAGACCAGGAAGGCCAGCTTCTAGTATTCGTGCTCGTAGACGATACCGGCTTCACCGGCACCGTCGCCACCCGCGCCGGCGCGCAGCTTCACACCGCGGCCGACATCGAGATTGATAATCGCCTTCGCGCCGCCCTTGCCGGTGGTCTGCTGCAGTTCGAAATAGGTCCGGTCGTTGAGATAGCGGCCGACGCTGACGTTGGTGCGGCCCTTGGCATCGGTACTGATGTCGAAATCGTCGACGCCAAGCTGGTTGCGGAGGCCCTGGAACAGCGATCCGGAACGACCGCCGGCCAACTGGGCCACGGCATCGGCGAGCTGGGCGATCTGAACCGGCGACAGTCGCGACATCGATTGCCCGAAGATCAGCTGCGCCAGAACCTCGTCCTGCGGCAGGGCTGGAGACGAAGAGAAGGTGATCGAGGGGTCGGTTGCCAGCCCGGTTACATCGACTGTCAGCGTCGTGGAGCCGGAGGTCGAACTGGCTTCCATCTCAAGCGCAGGCGTCAGATCGCCGGCAAATGTTATACGGCTTTTGTTGGTGAAATCGAGCCGTCGGTTCAAAATTGTCAGGCGGCCGCGCCGCATGGTGAAGCCGCCCGAAACGATCGGTTCTGCCGCCGTTCCCCTGATCGTGACGCTGCCGCCGAGTTCGGCGTCGATGCCGCGGCCACGCACGAAGATCTGTGAGGGAGCGTCCAGCTGAAGATCGAGATTGATGGTGTTGGATTTTGCACGAGCGCCCTGTTGTGTCTCGTCGCGCAACTGCGCCAGAACCGCCTTGGGGGCGTTTACGTGTCTGATGTCGATCTCGCGCAGCGAGGTCGGAAGCCTCTCGGGGACGGTGATCGAAGCTCTCTCCAGCCGCAGCCTGCCGTTCAAAGTGGGGTTGGCAAGCAGCGGACCGCGCAAACCGAGCGTGCCGTCAACAGTCGCCACCACCAGCGTTCCATCGACATAGACCGCCCTGTCGAGTTTAACGTCGATGCTGGCGGGGAAGTTGGAGGCCGGCTGTATCCCAATGCTGCCGGACACCGAGACGCTGCCGCCGCTGGCGAGTTGACCGGTGAGCCGCGAAATCACCGCCTCGTTGCCGTTAAAGCGGATATCCGCGGTCAGACTGTTGATCGCCAAGTTGCGGCGGACATCGACGATCCTTGCGCCACTGGTCGTTACCGTGCCGTTGATGGACGGCGCGGTGGCGGTTCCACTGATCTGCAGATTGAGACTGGCGGTGCCCTCGGCAACGAAGCCCCGGGCGGCAAGCTGCGTACCGAGCACGGCGAATGGCAGATTACCGGAAAAGCGCATATCGAGCGCGCGATTGCCCGTAATCGTAACGCTGCCGCCGCCCCGCAGGGAGAGTCCGCTGTCGCCGGCCAGATTGGTATCGATCGTCAGCCGGTCGTCTTTCAGCCTTCCGTTTGCAGTGATGCTCAACGGCGAAAGTCCGGCGCTTCTGGTTTGGCTGGTGGCAGCACCCCTCCAGTCGAGGTTGAAGTCTACAGCCGGCAAAGGCAGCTTGCCCGATACCTTGACCGAGCCCGAAATGTTGCCCTCGGCGGCCAGCCCGGGCACGAATGCGTTAGCAAGGCCAGCAGGCAGGTTGGAGATATCGGCATCTGCGGCCAGCGATTGGGCATTCTGCCCAGCGATGACGAAGTTGCCTCCGGCCTTCATCGACACGCCGTTGCCGCTCAAATTCGTCGTGAAATCGAGCCTGCCATCCACTAGCTTTCCGTTCGCGTTCGCCGAAAGCGGCCGGATACCGGATGCCCTCGTCTGCGTCGTTGCGGCGTCTTTCCAGTCCAGCTTGAAATCGATGATCGGGCTGTTCGGCGTCCCTGAGGTCTTCGCGGTGCCTGATATCGTTCCTTGCGCGCCGAGGTTCGGGACGAAGCCATTGGCGAGGCTTGCAGGTAGATCCACGATGTCGGCGTCGACCGAGAGGCCCTGGACGCTGGCGCCTTGCAGGTTCGCCGTACCTTTCGCTTTCAGCAAGGTACTGCGACTGCTGTTCAGCGTCGCGTCAAAGGAAATCTTGTTGTCGGCAAGGTTGCCGGCAGCGTTCAACCGAAGACCGGAAAGGCCGGCAGCCTTCGTCTGACGGGTTCCAGCATTGTTCCAGTCGAGCTTGAAATCGACGGCAGGAATCGGGAGCGAGCCAGAGGCTGTCGCCGTGCCCGAGATCGTCCCTTCGGCACCGAGATCAGGCATGAAATTGTTGACCAGCGCGGCGGGAAGGTTGCTGAGCGTCGCATCTGCCTGCAGACCCTTCACGACCGTTCCCTCAACCGTAAGCTTGCCCTTCACCTTCAGGGCAGAGCCGCCATCGCCGTCGAGATTCGTCTCGAAATCGAGTGTGTTTTTCGCGAATGTGCCCTTGGCGCCGAGTGCGAGGGCAGAGAGGCGTGCCGCCTTCGTCTGGGTGGTTGCGAGGTCCTTCCAGGTGAGGTCGAAGCTTGCCGTCGGCTGCTGAAGCGTTCCGGAAGCGGATGCCATGCCGGAGATCGTGCCACTGGCGCCAAGGTTGGGAACGAAGGCGTTTGCCAGGCTCGCGGGAACGTTCAGTATCGTCGCATCGGCAGTGAGGTTCAAGATTTTCGTTCCTGCCAGCGAGACGTTGCCGGACGCCTTCAACGCCACACCGCCGTTCGCGCTAAGGTCGCTCTGGACGGTCAACTTTTCATCTGCGAAGTTTCCCTTTGCCGTCAACCTGATGCCGGCTAGGCGGGCTGCCTTGGTATGGCTGGTTGCTGCATCCTTCCAAGCCAGATCGAAGGTTGCTGTCGGCGTCGGCAACTTGCCCGAGGCCGATACGGTTCCCGATATCATGCCTTCCGCAGCAAGATTCGGGACAAAGCTGTTGGCGAGTGCCGCCGGAATATTGGCAAGCTGGCCGTCGAGTTTCAGCGTCTGAGCGTCGGCGCCAGCAACGACGAAATTGCCCGTCGCCTCTAGCGACATACCGCCGCTACCGCGTGCGTCAGCGTCGAAGTTGAGAATATTGTCCTTGAGGTTGCCGCTCGCCGTCAGCCCAAGCGACGAGAGCTTGGCACTTCTGGTCTGGCTCGTTGCGGCGTTCTTCCAATTCAGTTTGAAGTCGAACGCAGGGGCAGGCAGCTTTCCGGCTGCCGTTACGTTGCCGGAGATCGAGCCTTCGGCGGCAAGATCAGGAACAAATGCATTCGCCAATCCGGCCGGGATGTTGACGATATCGGCATCGACTTTCAGCGACTGCGCATTCGGGCCGCCGGTCACGACACTACCGCCGGCCTTCAGCGATACGCCGCCCTTGCCACTGAGGCGCGTTTGAAAATCGAGCGTGCTGTTGGCAAAGGTCCCGTTTGCACCGATCGCCAGCGGCGACAGGCCGGCGCCCTTTGTCTGGCTGGTGGCGGCATCTTTCCAATCCAGGTCAAAGTTGGCTATCGGCGCTGCCGGCGTGCCAGTCACGGCAACCTTGCCCGAGATCGTGCCTGCGGCATCGAGCTTCGGGACAAAACTATTGGCAAGGCTTGCGGGCAGATCCCGTATGTCAGCCTTGATATCGAGAGTTTCGCCGACTGTGCCGGTCACGTGAACCGAGCCGTCGCCGGTCGTCAACTCCATCGCGCTCAGCGTTACGGTACCGCCACTGATTGACACCGCCGACGGTGATGCGAGCTCCACTGGAATGTTGCGCGGCTTCGCAGAGAAACGGTCGAGGCGAAGCAGCGTTGTGCCGGCGTTCAGCTCGACATTGCCAGATGCGACCAAGGGACTGGCATCATAGGTGGCGCCGAGATCGAAGTTTGTCCGGTTCTGTTGCTGGGCGAAATTCAGCGCCAGTCCTTCGGCTTTGTTAGCACCGGAGGCAAGCTCTTCTGCCTTGATCGTGCCGTTCGCGGCAAAGGCCTTCAGGTCACTGACAGAAACGTTGATGTCGGGTTTGACGACGGCAAATGTGTCGCGCTTCAAGCCGTTGCCGGAAGCGACAATCTTGAGTGCAATCTTGCCGTTGTCGTTGGCAATATCGATGGAGCCCTTCAGGTCACCTTCCGCTTTCTGACCGGCAAGCGCAGCGAGAAGGCCGAGGTCCGGAAAGTCGAACGTCGCCTGTCCGGTCGGCTGGAAAGCAGAAGATAGTTCGACGTGGCCTGTCAGGCGGTTATTGCCGACGTCGGCGACGATCGAAGGAAGCTGCACTTTCCCGTCCACCACTTGAACGGCGGTGCCGGCATTGATTAGCTGCTCGTCGATCGTGCCCTTGGCGGTAATCTCCGCCTGTGGCGCCTTCGGGTCCGCCGTTCCCGAAACGTTAATGTCGAGCTGTTTGACCTGCCGGCCCGCCATCACGAGTGACGGGCCCTTGATATCAGCTGCCACGGCGAGAGCGGAGACATTGCCTTTTGCGCTCAGCTGGTAGGTCAGCTCGCCTGTCGCGCTTTCAAGTAGCGCCTGAACATTTGGAACGCGACCGGAGAGATTGGCATCGAGCGTGTCCTCGTCGAGCACCACGCCGCCTGTAGCCTCGAGAGCGCTCGACTTGATGGAGAGGTTCGAGATGTTGAACTTCGAGGGAACCGTTCCTGCAACCTGGCCCTCGATCACAATCGGTGAACTGAAACGCGTTGCGACCGCAGGCGGCAGCGCCGCAGGTTGGACAGTCAGCTTGACGTTGCCGGTCAGCGAGCTGGCGCTCAGTTTGTAGGAACCGTTGAGGCTTGCGTTCGTAGCTGCGCTTTCGATCGTCGCGCCGTTGAAGCCAAGCGCATCGGCCGAGATTTGCAGCGGTAGCGTTACCGTGACGGGGCCTTGAATTGCCCGGTTGATGTCGGGATTGACGAACGACGTGTCACCTGCAGCGAGTGTAATCTGAACGCTTCCCGAGCGGCCGGCGAGATTGAAGTTGTCGCTCTTTGCCGTCAGCTTCACGTTGCCCATCGTCCCCTGTGGCAGCACGGCGGAATCGAGCGAAGCGCTCGCGTTGAGGCGGGAGGCCTTGGCATCGCCCGTCAACGAAAGATTGACGCCGGAGATCAGGAAGCGGGCTTCGCCTTCGGCTAACGGCCAGCGGAAATCGACCGGGCCTGACGTTCCCAACAGATTGGCGTTCAGGCTGTTCTTGCCCTTCGGATCCAGAGTGCCCGATGCAGCGATCACTACGGCGCCGGTTGCCAAATTGCCGGTCTGGATATCGATCTTGCCTCTGTTATCGAAGTTCGCGGCGAGGTCGATGTTCGTCTGGCCCGCAAAGAGGGGGCGGAAGGCAGCCGGCAGCAGGGAGCTGAGGTCGCCGCCGCCCTTGAGGTCAAGGTGATGGAGGCTCTCCGGCGTCAGCGTGTGGCGTGCTTCGATCGAGGCGCGTTGCTGTCCGTCGAGAGCGGCCTGGAGTTGGCCGCGCCAATCCGAAATCGGTCCGTCTCCCGTCAGGTCGATTTCGACGGCCGGGTTGCCGGGCAGTGCCAGCAGTCCCGCGAGCAGCCCACCCTTCGGTTCCGTCAGCTTCGCCTTCAGCCGCAACTGATTGCGATCCGGCATGAAAGCAACATCGGCGATCAGCTTTGCATCCGGAGCATCGTGACGGTGGACGTTGATCGACGCACTCCCGCCTTCGTTGTCGGCGCGCACGCTGCCGTCCCCTGCAAGCGAGAAGGCCCGCCCGATCAGCGGCTGGGCGAGGTTGATCTCCGGCAAGGCGATCTTGTCGATGTCGATCTTGATCGGCAGCGAAAAGCCACTGTCGGCTTCGCCTGCCGCAGCCGGACGTGAGGGGAGCGTGCGGACGGGCTGTCGCAGCACGTGGATTGCCGCGGCTTCGACGCTTCTGGCGTGGAACCTGCCGGTGAGGAGAGTCAGGGGATTCCAGTTTATGGCAAGGCCGTCGATCTGAGCGAAGACGCCCTTTGTGTCGGAAAGTACGATCTGGCTGGCACGCAGCCCGCCGGTCAGCAGCCCCTCTGGGTCCTGAACCTTGATGGTCATGTCCCGGTTGGAGAGGCTCGAGGCGACCCTGTCGGCGACGATGCGTGCACCGAAGGATGTGAAGCCGAAGATACCGATGGCGATGGCAAGCAGGACCAGGGCGGCCCCAGCGGAATAGCCGAGCAGCCGCACGATCCAATTCAAGATTTTCGCCAGTGTCTGCATGGTCGCGGACATTACTCCGTTTCTATGGCGGCTCAAGGCGCACGAGCGCAGTGAGCCGCGAGTGTGTTAGAATGACTGACCGATGCCGGCATAGATGCCATAATCCGTGCCATCCTCGTACTTGTTGAGCGGTACCGCAAAATCAAGCCGCAGCGGACCAAACGGCGTTGCATAGCGGATGCCGATGCCCGCACCGGCCCGAATGTCGGAAAAATCGGGCGCTATGTCGGCTGAAACCGTCCCGACGTCGATGAATGGCACGATGCCGATCGTATCCGTGATCTTCACTCGGGTCTCGAACGAGGCAGTGACATAAGAGGCGCCACCAGTCTCCTCATTGTCGGCGTTACGCGGCGAGATTTCCTGGTAGCCATAGCCGCGAACCGAACCACCGCCGCCGGCAAAGAATCGACGTGTGGCAGGAATATTCTGGAGATCGTCTGCCCCCAGAAGAAAGCCCGCGGAAAGCTTTCCGGCGAGAACGATGCGGTCTTCCGCTCCCAGGCCCTGATATCCGGTAATCGAGCCCTCGAAACCGGAGAAGAAGGTTCCATTGTAGGCCTCGTAGCTCGGCGTCGCTTTCAGCATCGCCCGATAGCCTTCGGTCGGATCGAACTTGTTGTCTCGCGCATCGCGGTCATACTGAAACGGCAAAGAGAAGGTCAGGTAGCTGTTCTTGCCGAAGGCATCGTCATCGCGTTCCCAGCTTACCTCACCGGAGCCCGTGATCGTATCCAGATCGGATAGCTCGTAAGAGAGCCCGAGAGAGGCAGTGACGAGCTTTGCGGCGTAGGCGTCGGGGTTCTCAGTCTTGGCCAGGATGCTCGCCCGCAAGGTCGCGGCCGGAGAGAAAGCGCCAGGTTTGGTGAAGGCGACACCGGCGGAATAGTCGAGATCGCCGATATTGGTCGTTTCGCCCAATCGGCCCACTGACCCTTCGATGCGCAGCGCTTCGGCTTCTCCGAAGAGATTGCGATGACCCCAGTAACCGTTGACGCCGAAGCCGTCCGTTGTCGAATACTGGGCGCCGACGCCGAGGTAGCGCTGCTTGCCTTCCGACACTTCGATCGTCATCGGCAATGTTCCGTCCGGCGCCAGTGCGTCTGCCTCGTGGATGGTGACGCTGGAGAAGACGCCCAATGCGCGTAGCCGGTCTCCCGCCTTCTTCAAGGTCTCCGGCGAATACTGTTCACCCCTGTTCAGCCTTGAATAGCGCTGGATGAAGCCCGGTCGAACGGTTTTTTCGCCGCTGACGCCGACGTCGCCGATCGGCGCGACCGGACCGCCTTCGGCGGCGAGCACAATGTTGACTGTGTTCGTTCTGTGGTCGGCTATGACTTTGCGGGTCGTCAACTTGGCCAGCGGACGGCCTTCGCTTTTCAGCTGCTCGACGATCTTGTCGCCAGCCTTGATGATGGTCAGCGAACCGGCCGTTTCACCTGGAGCAAGATCGTAATCCGCCGGATCGCGGCGTGCGGCGTCCCCGCCGAATTGCACTTCATGGACCTTGAAGACAGGGCCTGCGGCGACATTGATCGTCACAGGGACGGGGCGTGAGCGATTGAAGGTCGGATTGGGCGGGAGGGCGTCGATCTCGCGGCCATCGACGCTGATCGTCACCACGCCGCCGTAGCGGGCCTTCTCGAAGAGAGCGGCGATCAGCCGTTCGCGGTCGTCCCTGGCCTTGACAACGACGCCCAGGTCGCCGGAGACAGGCCGGTCCTTGTCGCCGACGAGACGGGAACTGTTTTC
The DNA here is from genome assembly GCF_014193145.1 of Rhizobium sp. BK060. NCBI lineage: Bacteria > Pseudomonadati > Pseudomonadota > Alphaproteobacteria > Hyphomicrobiales > Rhizobiaceae > Rhizobium > Rhizobium sp. BK060. The sequence goes on along the minus strand of NZ_JACHYW010000008.1, from coordinate 61,006 downwards.
CAGTGCCTCCTTGAGATCGGCATCGTTGCTGTCGGTCGTCAGCGTCACGTCGTAACGAACCGGATCCGGTATCTGGTCGCTGGCCGATTCGTCGTCCTTGCCCCACAAAGTGATGCCGAAAAGCTTGAAGGCGAAAGCCTCCGAGATGAGCGCCGGCGAAAACGTGAACGCAGCCGCGACGACCAACATGGTGCCTGCGCGCCGATACGCTATACCCGGTTTCGGTACCGTCCCTCTAGTTTGCATCCGCCGCTTTTGGTTACACTGGAATTAAGCTTCGCGCCCCCCGGCCGGCGGCAACCTTAGCGGCAAATTTCCTCGGCGTGTACCGTTTTAAATCGCTTAAGCGCTGAAATGGTGGAAAAAATCAGAAATCCCGGGCTGCGAACCCGGGATTTCGGGATGATTTTGCGTCGGCTCAATAACCGCCGCGGCAATCGTCGATATAGCGGCGACCATACTCGTCGCGATAGTAGCACTGTCCCGGCTGCTCAGCGACACGACCGATAAGGGCGCCCGAAACGCCGCCAATAGCCGCACCGACGGCGGCTCCGCGAACATTTCCCGTCACCGCACCCCCGATGATCGCGCCGGATGCTGCACCGATGCCGGCGCCCTGCTGTGTCGGCGTGCAGCTTGCGATCGAAAGTCCAATCAAAGCGAATACAGCAATCTTCTTAATCAAATTCTTCTCCTAGGTTGGTCGCCCTCAAAGAGCGGTGGCCGTCCCTGATTCTTGTTTTTGTCATGCTAATCGTCAAACTGTGGCGCAAAAAGAGCAACCCTTTCGGCGTTTGGTTTTTCGCACAATTGGCGTTGCAACTTTCGCCTAAATTCGGCGCAACCGAACGCGCCGAATTTAATTAGCCTCCCTAAAGTAGTGGTTGATCCCAAAGCGAAAAAGTCAAATGATACCGTCCGTGCCTGGAGGAGGCGCGAGGAGGAAATCATGGCGAAAGTGAAACTGACGGTGAACGGCCGGGCAGTGAGTGGCGACTGTGAAGAGCGCACGCTTCTTGTCCATTTTATTCGCGAAAAACTCGGTCTGACGGGAACGCACGTCGGCTGCGATACCAACCAATGCGGTGCTTGTGTCGTTCACATGGATGGCAAGTCGGTGAAGAGTTGCTCGATCCTTGCCGTCCAGGCGTCGGGGTCGACGATCACCACCATCGAGGGGCTTGCCAGCAACGGCGAATTGCATCCTGTCCAGGCCGCCTTCAAGGAGCATCACGGCCTGCAATGCGGCTTTTGCACGCCTGGTATGGTGATGACGGCCGTCGACATGATCTCGCGTCACGGCGGTCACCTGGACGAGGAGACGGTTCGCCACGAGCTCGACGGCAATATCTGTCGATGCACCGGTTACCACAACATCGTCAAAGCCGTCCTGTCTGCCAACGAGCAGATGCATGGCGTTGCCAAGCAGGCGGCCGAATAGCTCTCAGGAATTGTCTGGCTGACTGCCGAACACGATTCTCTTTGGCGGAATGCCAGGCCCGAAACCCCATTGGGAGGACATCATGGGTGTTGAAGGAATTGGTGCACGCGTCGCACGAAAGGAAGACAAGCGGTTCCTGACCGGCAAGGGCCGTTATACGGACGACATGGTCGTGCCGGGCATGAAATTCGCCTATTTCATCCGCAGTCCGCATGCACACGCCAAAATCAACGGGATCGATGCAGCCTCCGCCAAAGCCATGCCCGGTGTCATCGACGTGCTCGATGGCAAGCAGTTGCTCGCCGACGGGATTGGCAACCTCATTTGCGGCTGGATGATCCATTCGAAGGATGGTTCGCCGATGAAGATGGGGGCCTGGCGCCCGCTGGCAGTGGAGACCGTCCGCTATGTCGGCGATGCCGTCGCCGTGGTTGTCGCCGATTCCCTTGCGGAGGCACGGGATGCCGCAGAAGCCGTCGTCGTCGACTATGAGGAATTGCCCGTTGTCGTCGAGGCGGTCGAGGCGCTGAAATTGGGGGCGCCGCAGCTTCACCCGGAAGCTCAGAACAATCTGATCTTCGATTGGGAACTTGGCGATGGCACCGCAACCGACAAGGCTATATCCGAAGCGGCACACGTCACCGAGATCGAGATTCACAACAACCGCCTGTCGCCCAATGCGATGGAGCCCCGCGCTGCGCTCGGTATCTACGACGCCGCCGAAGATCACTATACCTGCTACACCACCAGCCAGAACCCGCATGTCGCGCGCCTCGTGATGAGCGCGTTCTACAATGTCGCGCCCGAGAACAAGCTGCGGGTGATCGCCCCCGATGTCGGCGGCGGATTTGGATCGAAGATCTACATCTATCCAGAAGAGATCGTCTGTCTGTGGGCTTCCAAGAAAACGGGCGTGCCGGTGAAGTGGAATTCCGATCGCACGGAGGCCTTCCTGACGGACGCACATGGCCGCGATCATGTGTCGAAGGTGAAAATGGCCTTTGACAGCGACAACCGCATCATCGGGCTGAAGGTCGACACCATCTGCAATCTCGGCGCCTATATGTCGCTCTTTTCGTCGGCGGTTCCGACCTATCTCTACGCGACCCTGCTGTCCGGCCAGTACGATATTCCGGCGATCCATGCCAATGTGCGTACGGTCTATACCAACACCGCACCGGTTGATGCCTATCGCGGTGCCGGCCGGCCGGAGGCGACCTTCCTGCTCGAGCGGACGATGGAAACGGCCGCACGCGAGCTCGGCATCTCACCGGCCGAGCTGCGGCGGAAGAACTTCATCCGTTCCTTCCCGCATCAGACGCCTGTCATCATGAATTATGACGCCGGTGATTACGAAGCATCCCTCAATGCTGCGATGCAGGCCGCCGACTGGAACGGCTTCCAGGCGCGCAAGACCGAAGCGGCGAGCCGTGGGATGAAACGCGGTCTCGGCATGAGCTGCTACATCGAGGCGTGCGGAATTGCCCCCTCGCAGGCGGTCGGCTCACTTGGTGCCGGTGTCGGCCTGTGGGAATCGGCCGAGGTGCGGGTCAATGCGGTCGGCACGATCGAAGTGCTCACCGGGTCCCACAGCCACGGCCAGGGGCATGAGACGACCTTCGCGCAGCTCGTGTCGGATCGTCTCGGCGTTCCGCTGGAGAGCGTGTCGATCGTGCATGGCGACACCGACAAGGTGCAGATGGGCATGGGCACCTACGGCTCACGTTCAGGCGCCGTCGGTATGTCTGCCGTGGTCAAGGCGCTCGACAAGGTCGAAGCCAAGGCCAAGAAGATTGCCGCCCATCTGATGGAGGCCGACGAGGGCGATATCGTCATCGAGAACGGCGAGGTCAAAGTTGCCGGTACCGACAAGAGCCTCCCGTGGTTCCAGGTGGCGCTTGCTGCCTATACCGCGCACAATCTGCCGGGCGGCATGGAGCCGGGGCTGAAGGAGACCGCCTTCTACGACCCGTCCAATTTCACCTTCCCGGCCGGCTGCTACATCTGTGAAGTCGAAGTCGATCCGGAAACGGGCAAGACGGAGATCATCCAGTTCGTCGCAGCGGACGATTTCGGCAACATCATCAACCCGATGATTGTCGAGGGGCAGGTTCATGGCGGTATCGCACAGGGTATCGGTCAGGCCCTGCTCGAGGCCGTGCATTATGACGAAAACGGCCAGCTGTTGACGGCAAGTTTCATGGATTACGCCATGCCGCGCGCTGACGACCTGCCGTCGTTCAAGGTCTCGCATCAGGTGACGCCGTCCCCGAGCAACCCGCTCGGCATCAAGGGGTGCGGCGAGGCCGGCGCGATCGGGTCCCCCCCAGCACTCATCAATGCCATCACCGATGCCATCGGCAACAACATGCTGACGATGCCGGCCACGCCGCAGAAGGTGTGGATGGCGGCACGCGCGGTTCATTGAGGAGGAACGACGATGTATCAGACCAACTATCAGCGCGCGTCCTCGGTCGATGAAGCCGTCAGGATGATTTCGGGAACGTCGGAAGGCAAATATGTTTCCGGCGGCATGACACTGATCCCGACGATGAAGCAACGCCTCGCCGCGCCTAGCGACCTCGTCGATCTCAGGCATATTCCGGCGATGCAGGGCATCAAAGTCGATGGTCGCAAGGTGACCATCGGGGCGGCGGCGACGCATGCCGAAGTCGCCGCGTCGGCGGCTCTGCGTGCGATCTGTCCCGCGATCTGCGACCTCGCCGGTACGATCGGCGATCCGCATGTCCGCCACATGGGTACGATCGGCGGTTCGATCGCCAACAACGACCCTGCGGCCGACTACCCCTCCGCCATGTTGGCGTTGAATGCCCACATCATCACCAACAAGCGTGAGATGCCCGCCGATGACTTCTTCACCGGTCTGTTCGAGACGGCATTGGAGGATGGCGAACTGGTGACGGCGATAAGCTTCGAGGCGCCTGACAAGGCCGGCTACGCGAAGTTTCCAAATCCGGCATCGCGCTATGCGATAACGGGGGTCTTCGTTGCCAAAGGGGCCGGCGGCGCGCGGGTTGCCGTCACGGGGGCCGGATCGAACGGCGTCTTTCGCGAGACGGCCATGGAAGCCGCACTCAACGCCAACTGGTCTCCGGGCTCTGTGGCAGGCGTCGATGTCAATCCTGCCGGGCTGATGTCGGACCTGCATGCCAGCGCGGAATACCGCGCCAACCTGATCAAAGTGATGGCCAAACGCGCTGTCGCCGAGGCAGGCTGACGAAACCAGTCTGATCGCGAGGTGGCATTGGTGCCTCGCGATCCTTCGCTGCGTCTGGCCAAAACCAGCTTTTTCGAATTAAGATAATTCAAGACTATGGGCCTTTTGCCGCAGTTGATGGTAAAGCGGAGGGGAAGGGGTTGACGTGCGCGCGTCCGTTGGCAAGAACGCTCGCACGATACTGGAGCAGATGATGGATTTCGAAGCGTTCTTTAAAAACGAGTTGGACGGGCTTCACAGCGAAGGCCGTTATCGCGTTTTTGCCGATCTCGAGCGTCACCGCGGCAGCTTTCCGCGCGCCACGCGGCACACGGCGGACGGCCCGAAAGAAGTCACGGTCTGGTGCTCCAACGACTATCTCGGCATGGGTCAGAACCCGAAGGTGATCGAGGCGATGAAGAACGCCATCGATCACTGTGGCGCGGGTGCGGGAGGCACCCGGAATATCTCTGGCACTACCCACTACCACGTTCTGCTCGAGCGCGAGCTGGCCGACCTGCACGGCAAGCAAGCGGCGCTGATCTTCACCTCGGGCTATGTGTCCAACTGGGCCGCGCTCGGCACCCTCGGCGCCAAGATCCCCGGCCTCATCATCTTTTCCGATGCGCTGAACCACGCCTCGATGATCGAAGGCATCCGCTATGCCAAGTGCGAGAAGGTGATCTGGAAGCACAACGACATCCACGATCTCGAAGCCAAGCTGGCGGCCGCCGATCCGAAGGCACCGAAGCTGATCGCGTTCGAATCCGTCTATTCGATGGACGGCGATATCGCGCCGATCAAGGAGATTTGCGATCTCGCCGACAAGTACGGCGCGATGACCTATCTCGACGAAGTGCATGCCGTGGGCATGTACGGACCGCGCGGCGGCGGCATTGCCGAGCGCGAAGGGCTGATGGATCGCCTGACGGTCATCGAAGGCACGCTCGGCAAGGCGTTCGGCGTCATGGGCGGCTACATCGCCGCATCGACCGCACTTTGCGACTTCATCCGCTCCTTCGCCTCCGGCTTCATCTTCACGACGGCGCTGCCGCCGGCGCTCGCCGCCGGTGCGGTGGCCTCGATCCAGCATCTGAAGGTCAGCCCTTTCGAGCGGGCGCGGCATCAGGATCGGGTCCGCAAGCTGAGGGCGCTGCTCGATCAGCGTGGCATCCCGCATATGCCCAATCCGAGCCATATCGTCCCGGTGATGGTCGGCGATGCCGCCAAGTGCAAGTGGATCTCCGACCTGCTGCTCGACAATTGCGGCGTCTATGTGCAGCCGATCAACTACCCGACGGTGCCGAAGAAGACCGAGCGCCTGCGCATCACCCCGACGCCGCTGCACAGCGACGCCGACATCGAGCATCTCGTCGATGCCCTGCATTCGCTCTGGTCGCGCTGCGCCCTGGCGCGGCACGTGGCCTAAAGGCATTATCCGAGAAAGTGAGGCCGCCTCAGGCGGCCTTTTCGTTGAGGGTTACCAGTTCCGCGGCAAGCCTGCGGGCCTCCGCATCGGCGACAAAGACGTCGTCCATCGTCTTCGCCTCGCCCGTTGCGATCATCTTATCCATGACCGCTTCGGCAATGTCGGCCATGGCCAGGAAGCCGATCCGCTCCTCGACGAAGGCGTGAAACGCAACTTCCTCGGCCGCATTCATGATGGCGCCCTGTAGGCCGCCACGTTCCAGCGCCGTACGCGCCAGCCTCAGCGCCGGGAAGCGCTCTTCATCCGGCGCCTCGAAGTCGAGGCGGGAGAGCTTGGCGAAATCCAGCCGCTCGACGTTCAATGTCGGTCGGCGCGGGTAGTCGAGGGCGTAGCCGATCGCCGTCCGCATGTCGGGGCTGCCGAGCTGGGCGATGATCGATCCATCCGTGTAGCCGACCATGGAGTGAATGATCGATTGCGGGTGTACGATCACTTCGATCTGGTGCGGATGAACGCCGAAGAGATGCTTTGCCTCGATCATCTCCAGCGCCTTGTTGAACATCGAGGCACTTCCGACCGAGATCTTCAGCCCCATCGACCAGTTGGGGTGTGCTCGCGCCGTCGCTGCGGTCACATTCGCCATTTCGGCGCGTGACCAGGTGCGGAAGGGCCCACCCGAAGCTGTCAGGATGATCCGTTCGACAGCGTGCCGCTGGTCTTCGTCAAGAGATTGAAAGATCGCGCTGTGTTCGCTGTCGACAGGGATCAGCCGCCCGCCGCCCTTTGCCACGGCATCGACAAAGAGGTCGCCAGCCGACACCAGACATTCCTTGTTGGCAAGCGCGATCGTGGCGCCCTTGCGGGCGGCGGCAAGCGTCGGCGCCAGTCCCGCGGTGCCGACGATGGCGGCCATGACCCAATCCGCATCGAGGTCTGCGGCTTCCGCAAGGCCGGATATGCCGGCGGCCACGGCAATGCCGCTGCCGGACAGTTCTTCCTTCAGAGAGTGATACTTGCCGTCGCTGGCCGTGACCGCAAGCTTGGCACCCGCGGACCTGGCCTGCTGCGCCAGAAGCCGGACGTTCTCGTTGCCTGTTACGACGGAGATCTCATAGCAGTCCCGTCCGCCTAATTGCTCGACGACGTCGAGCGTATTTTGTCCGATCGAGCCGGTTGAGCCAAAAATACTGAGGCGCCTGGGCGCGCTTCCGCCTGCCATCATCGGTGATTTCGCCAAAACACTTGCATTGGCTCTGGCTGTACAGGGGATTGAAATAAGCGGCAAGTGTGCGGCGCAGCAGAAATCACGCAGTCATCTCAATGTCAGCAGCTTTCATCCGTCGGGTGGTTCGGGGCGAAACCAACTGGCCAGTTGCCGCGTTTTGCAACTATCGAGACAGGAGGAAGGAAGAATGGTTTTCAAGCAACCGACGTTCTTTGGCGAGCCCTACGAACCGGAGACTGGGGCGGATAAGGACGCAGCGCTCGAGGAGGCCGTGGGGAATGCCCTGGCTGTAGCCGGTGGGATTGATGCCGCGGATGTGAAGGTGACTCTGGACGATCATGCCGTGGTGCTGACGGGCATCGTTGCCACAGCCCCGGAGATTGCGCGCGCGACTGCTGTCGCACAGGCAATCGCCGGGACGACGCCGGTACGCAATGAAATCAAGATAGCGCAGTGAGATGTCAGCCCGCGAAGCGTTCCATCTCGAAAACCGCGACCCTGTCCGTCTTGGGCGTCGTGATCGGCCCTGTCGATTTATAGGCGGTCGCGAGCAACAGGCCGCTGACGATGAGATATGCGAATGCAAGCAACGTCAGTTTCATGCCCATGGCGAGCACTCCTCTCTTTATCCCCCAACGCCGTTTAGGTCGGAAAGTTCCCGCTTCGGATTACGGTCAGAAAATGTGATCGGCAAAGGCTTGCACTGGCTTCTATCGGCCGTCCTGTCGTAAGGAGAAGGTCGGCCGTCTGTGTGAACTCCTCGGCCGATGCTTTTGGCAAGGGAGGTGCGTATGCGCAAAGCGATCATCGTCTGGGGCGGTTGGAGCGGTCACCAACCTGAAGCGTGCGCGCACCGCGTCGGGGAGCTGTTGCGGGAGGATGGCTTTGCCGTCGAGGTGACCGGCGACCTTAGCATCTTCGGCTCAGCCGCGATCGCGAAAGCCGATCTGCTTGTGCCCGTCATTACCGGCGAGAAGATCGAGAAAGCACATGCTGATGGCTTGGTGGAAGCGGTGCGCGGCGGTCTCGGGCTCGGTGGACATCACGGCGCACTTGCGACCTCGTTCAAAGAGAGCGCGCCGTTCCGTTATGTCTCCGGGGTGACCTGGGTCGCCCATCCAGGCAACATCATCGATTTTCGCGTCAGCATTACGCGCCAGCACGACCCTGTGATGGAAGGGGTACCCGATTTCGACTATCGGTCCGAGCAGTATTATCTTCACTACGATCCGTCGGTCGAGATTCTGGCGACGACGAGCTTTTCAGGCGAGTATGATGCGGCCGCCCGGAACGTCATAATGCCTGTTGCCTTCAAGCGCCAGTTCGGCTCGGGACGCGTGTTCTACTCGGCACTTGGCCATGTAGCGAGCGAGTTCGATCATCCCTACATGCGCCTCATTCTTCGTCGCGGCCTTTCGTGGGCGGCGCGCTCTTAGCCGCTAGGAGGTCCGGCCTGTCCTGCAGCCGGCAAAGACGTCCAGCTTCGCGTTGTAGGCGCGTGTCGAGACATTCATCATCCCGAGCACGCTGTGGAACAGGTTGTCATGGGATGTCGGCTGTGCCGTCGACTGGGCAAGACATGCCTTGTCGAGCGCCATCGAAGCGGTGAAATCCGGGTCGAGCCAAACGAGGAACGGAACGTGAGTCTGCTCCTCCGGGGCGAGGATATAGGGTGCGCCGTGAAGGTAGAGGCCTTTTTCGCCCAGCGACTCACCGTGATCCGACATGTAGATCAAACCGCTGGCGATCTTGTCGCTCCGGGCCTTGAGCCTGTCGATGACGGTCGAAAGGAAATGGTCGGTGTAGAGGATGGTGTTGTCATAGGCATTGACGATCATGTCGTCTTTGCAGTTCGCCAGCTCCGCCGTCTCGCACTCAGGCGTAAACCTCCGGAATTCCTTAGGGTAACGCAGATAATAGGCCGGCCCGTGGCTGCCGATCTGATGCAGCACAAGCACGCTATCCCTGGTCACGCCGTTCAGCCATGCGTCCAGTTTGTCCAGAAAAATGCCGTCCTGACATTCGCCGTCCCTGCAGAACCGCGGATCCGTCGATTTTGCGAGGTCGACATAATTGATGCGCGCTGCGGCGCCCTTGCTGCCGGTGTTGTTGTCGAACCAGGTCGCGTCGATGCCTGCGTGGGCAAGAACATCCATCAAGCCTTCGTTCTCGATGCCTTTGCTATGGGTGAAGCTTGCGCGCGTGAACTGCGAGAACATGCAAGGTATCGACGTTGCCGTCGCCGTGCCGCAGCTCGTCGTTTGCGGGAAATAGATGACGCCCTGCTTCCGAAGCTCGGGGTTGGTGTCGCGGTGATAGCCGCCGAGCGAAAAGTTCATCGCCCGCGCCGTCTCGCCGGCAACGATAATCGTCACCCGTGGTTTGTGCACGTCCACGACAGGGACGACCCTGGCGTCGGTGCCGAGCGGCTTGACGACGAGCCTGGCCTCTTTGCCGGCCTGCATGAAATATCGTGTGGCGCTGACAATCGGGGTGACGGGGTTCAGGCTCTTCACGATGTCGCGGTGCTGGCGGATCGCTGTGGTATACTCCTTGGCGTAGACGCCCGCGACGGCGCCGAATACCAACAGGCAGCCGACGATCGTCACGCTGTTCCATAAGAGCTTCTGCAGCACGGGGCGGTGAACCACCTTGACCCAAAGGATCAGCGTGATCGGGATGAGGGCGAACAATACGACATGCAGGAGAAAGCCGGGCGTAATCAGGTGATTGGCCTCGGCAGGCGTCGTTTCCATCGCATTTCGGATCATGTCGCTGTCGACGATCACGCCGAAGGTGTCGGTGAACCACGCTGCCAGTGCCGCCGCGAGTACCAGGAAAATCAGAACTGGTTTGATGACATATTTTGCCGAGAAAGCCGTGACGATGGCCACGAACAGAACCGATATTGCAATGTAAAGTGCGGCGACCGCTGTCGGCGTCGTGGCGAGATCGGCGTGGACCTTGCCCCAGAACGTCCGGTTCGTAAACAGGACGAGATATAGCCCGGTGATGGCGGACAGCGAAATGCTGCCGATTCTTGGCCGATAAGGCGACGGTTGTATCAAGAGGGCGGCCCTCGATGCCTGTTTGTTCGCACAGGCGAACATTTAGTCCACCGCAGCAGCGGCTTACTGCGTCATGAAACTGACACACACCTGAATGCACTTACTGCTGACCGATGCCGTTCGTTGGTATGGAATGCCGTGACGAGCGGCTAGATGTTCTCTGAAGTGTAGATATCGAAAGGCAGGAACGACTGCCCCGGAACCGCATCGCTCTCCGACCCAAGGGAAGAGGTCATCAGTGTGATCAGCTCGTTGCAGAGGCCTTTGACGGGGGTTGCGATCGCCATGGTCACCACATCGTCGGCGAGTGCAGCGCGCGAGTCCGGTGTCAGTTCGTTGACGACCACGACAAGCTTGCCGGCAAGGCCTTCTTCACGGACGGCGGAGATTGCACCCTCCATGCCACCGCCGCAGACGTAGAATCCGACGAGATCCGGATGCTCCTTGAGGAGATTGACGGTGGCCTCGTGCGTTATCTCCGGGGTTTCGAGGTTGATCAGTGTCTCAAGGACCTCGAAATCAGGCGCATTCTCGCGAAAGTATGAGCGGAAGCCGATCTCGCGCAGCTCATGTCCGTGATAGCGGTGGCTGCCGACGAAGCAGGCGACCTTGCCGGGTCTCTTGGCGGCCTTTGCGATCATCCAGGCGGCCGTGCGGCCGACCTTTCGATTGTTCAACCCGACATAACCCTGGCGGACGCCACTGGCGAGATCAGACAGAATGGAAAAGGAAGCGATGCCTTTGGCTTTCAGATCTTCGACCTCGGCGGTGACGGCCGGATAGTCCGGACCGACTAATGCAATCGCCTGATTGCGGCTGGCAAGAAGCTTGAGCTTTTCGATGATCGCGGCAGGTGTGGACGCCGTCGCATATTCGATCTGCGCGGTGATGCGTGACGATGTGTTGGCGTTGGCCGCCTGCTCGATTTCGCGGGCGAGCGTTTGATAGAACGACTGCGTCGGACGCTGTAAGAGGAAGCCCAGCCGGTGATGCGGGAGATCCTGAAACACGCGCTGCCGGAGCAGGCCGACGGCATGATAGCCGATCGACGCTGCCGCATTATAGACACGCCGGGCCGTCTCCTCGCGAACGCGATGGCGACCGTTCAGCACACGATCGACCGTCGCGACGCTGACGCCGGAAGCATCCGCCAGATCCTGTATCGTTGGTCGCTTCACCATTTGATCCTTGCAAGAATCCATCATTGTGATGTGGTCCTAATGATGGGTTTTGATAGAATACATCAAGGCTGCATTGTCGCTGTGTGAAAGTCAACATATTCTCGTTTGAACAGGCCGGGAGGGATGGCATGCGGGAGGTTGCGATGGCGGATCAGACGAGGAAGCGAGACTACAGCCTGCTCGGCGAAAGCGGCCGGACGGCCGTCGAGATGGGGCTGGCGGCCGCGGAGTGGTATCACACGGATGTTCCGCGCAAGGAGATGAAGGCGCTGATGCAGCGTTCCGACGCGCCTGCTATCCGCGACACGATCATCTGGCTCGGTGCAATGATCGTTTTTGCCGGACTTGGTATCTATTTCTGGGGCTCCTGGCTCGGTGTGCCGTTCTTCCTTGCGTACGGGGTGCTTTACGGTTCGGCGTCCGATAGCCGCTGGCATGAGTGCGGCCACGGCACGGCCTTCAAGACGCGCTGGATGAACGATGGCGTCTATCAGGTCGCCTGCTTCATGATCATGCGCAATCCGGTGACCTGGCGCTGGAGCCATACGCGCCATCACACCGACACGGTGATTGTTGGCCGCGACCCCGAGATTGCAGTGATGCGCCCGCCGGACCTGCTGCGGCTGATCCTCAATTTTTTCGGCATTCTCGATGTCTGGCATGCGATGGTCGACATGCTGCGCAATGCCTTTGGTGTCATCAGCGCGGAGGAGAAGACCTTCATCCCCAAGATGGAGCAGCCGCGCGCCATCTTCATCGCCCGTATCTGGCTTGCCATCTATGTCGTCACGATCGCCACGGCGATTGCGATGGGGTCTATCCTGCCGCTGGTGCTGATTGGTCTGCCCCGGCTCTATGGCGCATGGCATCATGTGCTGACCGGCCTGCTGCAGCATGGCGGCCTTGCCGACAATGTCATCGACCACCGCCTGAACAGCCGCACGGTCCACATGAACCCGGTCAGCCGCTTCCTCTACTGGAACATGAACTACCACGTCGAGCATCACATGTTTCCGATGGTGCCCTATCACGCGCTGCCGCGCCTGCACGCAATGATCAAGCACGATCTGCCGGCGGCAAACCCGTCGATGTGGTCCGGCTATCGCGAGATGATCCCGGCGTTCCTACGGCAGCTGCGCAATGAGGACTATTTCCTGAGGCGCGAGCTGCCGGCGACCGCGCGGCCCTATCGCGAGGAATTCCACGCCGAGCTTGCGCCGGCCGCCCAATAGCGCAGCACAAAACACGAAGTTCTGGGAGGACAAGATGAGCGGAAATTGGATCGAGGTCTGTGCTGTCGAGGACATCGACGAGGAAGATGTCATGCGGTTCGACCATCAAGGCAGGACGTTTGCCGTCTATCGCAGCCCTGACGACGAATTTTTCGCGACCGATGGCCTCTGCACACACGAGCACGTCCATCTCGCCGACGGCCTGGTCATGGACGAGATCATCGAATGTCCCAAGCACAATGGCCGTTTCAATTATAAGACGGGGCAGGCCAAGGGCGCGCCGGTCTGCGTCAATCTCAGCACCTATCCCGTGAAGGTCGAAGACGGCGCCGTCTTCATTTCGATCTGAGGAGCCTGCCATGACCCATTTCGTGATCATCGGGGCAGGGGAATGCGGCGCACGCGCGGCGTTTGCCCTGCGCGAAAAAGGGTTTGATGGCGAGATCACGCTGATTGGAAGCGAAGCGCTCGCGCCCTACGAGCGGCCGCCGCTTTCGAAAGCTACTGAGGAAGGGGCTGTGGAACCGAAATTCATCGCCGAGCCTGAGAAATATGCCGCAGTCGGCATCAGCCTGCTGACGAGCGTGACGGTTCAGGACGTTGATCCCGATGCAAAGGCCGTTGCGCTTTCCGATGGCCGTACCATTGCCTATGACAAGCTATTGTTCGCGACCGGCGCCCGTGCGCGGGCGTTTCCTGGAATTGCCGAGGATAGCAAGCATATCCGTCTGCTGCGCACCCATGCCGACGCGGTCGCACTTCGCAAGGCGATGGTGCCTGGAAAGCATATCGTGATCATTGGTGGCGGCTTTGTCGGCTTGGAACTTGCCGCGACGGCACGTGCACTTGGAACTGACGTGACGGTTCTCGAGGGCCTGGAACGCGTGTTGAAGCGCGGTGTGCCGGAGGAGGTCGCAGGGGTGATCTGCGAACGGCATTCGCTCGAGGGCGTCGACATCCGCTGCGGCGTGGCAATCACGGCGATCACGCAAGACGACGAAAGAGCCACCATTCAACTGGCCGACGGCGACATCGTCGAGGCAAATCTCGTGCTCGTCGGAATTGGCGCCACTCCCAATATGGAGCTTGCCGCTCGCGCCGGCCTCCAGATCGACAACGGCATCGCCGTCGACGAATTCCTTCGCACCTCGGCGCCCGATGTCTACGCGGCCGGCGACTGCTGCTCCTTCCCGCTGGCGATCTATGGCGGCAGGCGTGTAAGGCTCGAATCCTGGCGGAACGCCCAGGAGCAGGGGACCTTGGCCGCCGCCAACATGATGGGGCTTGGCGAAGTCGTTTCGGCCGTGCCCTGGTTCTGGTCCGACCAATATGATGTAACGCTGCAGATCGCCGGTTTGGCGGAGGGCGCCGTCCAGCATTTGCGCCGCGACCTCGGCGATGGCGCCTTCATTCTCTTCCATCTCGACCAGGCCGGCCGGCTGCTTGCCGCCAGCGGCATCGGTCGCGGCAACGCGGTCGCCCGCGATATCCGGCTTGCCGCGATGCTGATCGCGGCGCGTGCTCATCCGGATCCGGCGGCACTGGTCGCAAGCAGCGTCAAACTGAAATCCCTCCTGGCCGCCTGACTGGCGACCCCATTCTCAAGGTATTAGCAATGGGCAAACAAGTGCGTCCGACTGTGCATGACCTCCTGGCGATGAAGGGCAAGCGGCAGCTCAGCATGCTGCGCGTCGTATCGCTCGAGGAGGCCGAAGCGGCCGAGGCTGCCGGCATCGATCTGATTTCCGTTCCGCCCGAACTCCTCTTCGATCCGCGATTTCGCGATGCCGCCCCCGGGCGCTTCGCCATCCCCGGCGGCGAGTATGGTCAAAGCGGCGCCACCACGGATGAGATCCTGCGCTGCGCCGTGAAAATGCGAGCAGCTTCCGCTGACGCCATCTACTGTGCCGCAAGCCTGCAGACGATCAGGCGGCTGCGCGACGAGCATATTCCGGTCTGTGGGCACACGGGGCTCGTTCCGTCGCACTCGACCTGGACCGGAGGCTTTCGCGCGGTCGGCAAGACGGCCGAAACGGCGGCTCTCGTCTACAAGCAGGTCAAGGATCTGGAGGCCGCCGGCGCCTTCTGCGCGGAGATCGAGGTCGTGCCGGCCGAAGTGGCCGCGGCGATCTCGCAACGGACCTCCATGCTCATGATCTCAATGGGCGCCGGCAGCGGATGCGATGGGCAATATCTCTTCTCCGAGGATGTGCTCGGCCTCAACCGCGGGCATTGTCCGCGCCATGCCAAGGTCTATCGCAACCTTGCGACCGAATATGATCGGATCCAGGCCGAACGGATCGCGGCATTCCGCGAATACGCCGCCGACATCGCCAGCGGTGCCTATCCGGAGGAACGTCATCGCGTGCCTGTTGAGGCCGAGGAGCTGGAGACATTTCTGACAAGGCTTTAGGTGGCCGCGTGGGCCGGGAATAATTCCCGGCCTTGCTCGCCGCCCGAGCGACTAGCTGCAGACTCGAACGCTTTCCGTGTGCCAGCCGCCGTCATAGGCGTTACGAACGTCGCGGTCCTCAAACCAGCAGCGCGGCGGCGGAGGTGGCGGAGGCGGCGGATCGATGTAGCGCGGCCCGCTGTTGTTGTTGACGATCGCGCCACCGATAAGGCCGCCGATCACGCCGGCAGCCAAGCCGCCTGCAATCGCCGCACCATTGTCATGGTGGTGATGTCTGCGTGGGGGCGGCGGACTGTCGTAATATGGTTGACGCCATTCTTGAGCCGCCGCTGTTTCTGCCACAGCAAGGACGCTACTGGCCGCTATCGCTGCGGTGACCACGGACAAGACCAGTTTCTTCATAGTGCCTCCGTCGAGGTTAACCCCCCGCCGACCGCACGAATTGCATGCTCATGCTTAACGTCCGATGAACGGACATTCCATGGAGCAGCGTCGCTGGTTTCTCTAGCCCAACAAGGTCTTTGATCTCCATTTACGGAAGCTCTTCTTCTGCCGTCGTCAGGAAGACAAGAGTCGAAGCAGTCATGTGGAGCATATAGGCCGTTAGGTAATCAGGGACTGCCTTTGGCGTGGCACCTTGTCCATGACCACTCAACCTATTCCCGCCAGTCGGAACACTGCTTTCAAGGAGGCATCTCAAGGAAGAGAACTGCGTCTGCCAAAACGGGGGAATAAGACCCTTTGCGAAAAGGATATCAATGAGCTTGCTGGCCGTGTCCTTTGCTGGATCGTATGTCAGGGTGCTATGCACTATTGCAGCCACCGGGGCTTCTCCCCGGTCCGCCCTCAGCGGAGGAGAGGTGATTCGACTGGCGAAAGAGAACGGTAAGTTGCAGTCAGGAGCAGCTCATTTAAAGAAGCAAGCTTCCCTTGTGTATAGAGCCGTCGGGCTTGGAAAGCTGAACTTCGCATTACACGGTCATTACATTCTGCTTCCTCTGCCCTCTGACAGGGAGGTGTAATGCCAATTAAGTCTTTGAAAACAGTGGTGATCCCGACGCGATTCGAACGCGTGACCCTCAGATTAGGAATCTGATGCTCTATCCTGCTGAGCTACGGGACCACTTGAGCGTCATGCATACAAAAGGCTTGGCCGGAAGCCAAGCTCTTTTGCATCTGTTGGACAAAGTCGGATTTCAGGCGCCGAGGCGCTGTTCGGCGAGCCGCACCCAGTAGGAAATGCCGTGGGCGATGGTTTCGTCGTTGAAATCGTAGGCGGCGTTGTGCAGGCCCGCCGTATCGCCGTTGCCGATGAAGATGAACGCGCCGGGGCGGGCGTTCAGCATGTAGGAGAAATCCTCGCCGCCCATCATCGGGTCAATCTCGGCATTCACGTTGCCTGCGCCAGCAATCTCGCCGGCGATGCGGATGGCGTGGCCGGTTTCCGTCGCGTGATTGTAGGTGACGGGGTAGTTGCGGTTGAAATTGATATCGACTTCGGCGCCGTGGGCGGCAACGAGGCCGTTGACGATCTGCTTCAATCGGGTTTCGGCAAGGTCGCGTACTTCCTCGTCGAGCGTGCGCACCGTACCGGCGATCGTCGCGTCGTTCGGGATGACGTTGTGCGCGAAGCCGGCGTTGAACTTGGTGACCGAGACGACCACCGAGCGCAACGGGTCGACGCTGCGGGAGGCGATTATCTGCAGGTTGCTGACGATGTGCGCGCCGATGGCGATCGGGTCAATCGTGCGGTGCGGCTGTGCCGCGTGGCCGCCGCGGCCCTTGATAGTAATGGTGAATTCGTCGGTGGCGGCCATGATCGCGCCGCTGCGGATGGCGAAGTGCCCGACCGGAAGACCCGGCAGGTTGTGCATGCCGTAGACCTCTTCGATGCCGAAGCGCTCCATCATGCCGTCCTTGACCATGAGATTGCCGCCGCCGCCGCCTTCTTCGGCCGGCTGGAAGATGACGGCGATACTGCCGTTGAAGTTGCGCGTTTCGGCAAGATATTTCGCCGCGCCGAGCAGCATGGCAGTGTGGCCATCATGGCCGCAGGCGTGCATCTTGCCGGGCGTCGTCGACGCCCAGGGCTTGCCGGTGATTTCGGTGAGCGGCAGCGCGTCCATGTCGGCGCGCAGGCCGATGGTGCGAGCGCCTTCGCCCTTGCCCTTGATCAGGCCGACGACGCCTGTTCTGCCGATGCCGGTGACGATCTCGTCGACGCCGAATTCCTTGAGCTTCTCGGCCACGAAAGCGGCGGTGTTCTCGACCGCGAAGAGAAGTTCGGGACGCGCATGGATATGCCGGCGCCACTCGGTCACCTCGTCCTGAAGTTCGGCGGCTCTGTTCAAAATCGGCATGTCAGCTTTCCTGTCGTGAAATCGAAACGGGACGGAACCGGGTCGCGGGGACACGATGCCGCAGAAATAACTTAGTCAAGGCCCTTTGCCATGTCATGGCCATATACGTTAAATAGGGGAAACTTTCGAGACTTCCGGACATCTTTAAGGACGAACCGTGTCGACGCGCCAGAATCGTTTGCTTGCCGCCTTGCGGCCGCTCTCAATCGCAGCTTCCGCAGCCGCTATCACTCTTTCGGCCTCCGCCCAAGCCTATGCGAACCCGCATATTCTCGTTGATGTCCAGAGCGGCCGCGTGCTGGAGCACGACGAGGCGTTCCGCAAATGGTACCCGGCCTCGCTCACCAAGCTGATGACCGTCTATACGGTGTTCGATGCGGTTCGCGCCGGTCAGATCAGCCTCGATACGCCTATCGTGATGAGCAAGCGGGCGGCCGCCCAGCCGCCGGCAAAGATGTATTTCAAGCCCGGTCAGAAGCTGACGCTCGACAGCGCGCTGAAGATCCTGATGGTCAAGTCGGCGAATGACATCGCAGTCGCCGTCGCCGAGGCGGTCGCCGGCACACAGGAAGCCTTCGTCTTGAAGATGAACGCCGAGGCGGCGAAGCTTGGCATGACGGACTCGCATTTCGTCAATCCGAACGGCCTGCCGGGCAAGGGCCAGTATACGACGGCGCGCGATCTTGCCGTTCTTTCCGTCGCACTGCGCCGCGAGTTCCCGCAATATGCCGGATATTTCTCGCTTGAAGGCATCACGACGGGCACCAAGAATGTGCCGAGCATCAACGCCCTGATCGGCCGTTTCGCAGGCGCCGACGGCATGAAGACCGGCTTCATCTGCGCCTCGGGCTTCAACCAGATCGCCTCGGCGACCCGCAACGGCCGCACGCTGATCTCCGTCGTCCTCGGCACCGACAGCCTTGCGGCCCGTGCGGATGCGTCCGCCGACCTGCTGCAGAAGGGCTTCACCTCGCAGTTTTCCGCTCCCGACACGCTCGCCTCGCTGCGACCTTACGGGCCGGGCCAGGATCAGGTCACCGACATTTCCGCCGATATCTGCAGCGCCAAGGGTGCCAAGGTCCGCAGCGAAACGCGCGACGAGGTCGGCCGGATGAAGGTCCAGTCGCCCTATATCCAGGAAATGGACCACGAGCCGAACTTCGTCTTCGCGGGACTGATTCCGGGCCAGAACGAACCACAGCCGGACAAGCTGGCGACCGCGGAGACCGCAGGGACGGTTGCCAACGTGCCGGTGCCGCTGCCACGTCCGGCCACCTCCTTCTAAGGTCAGTTTGAGATGAGCGCTGCTTCCGATCGGATACCGGTCACCATCCTGACCGGCTTTCTTGGCGCCGGCAAATCGACGCTGCTAAACCGTATCCTCAAGGATCCGGCGATGAAGGATGCGGCTGTCATTATCAATGAGTTCGGCGATATCGGCATCGATCACCTGCTGGTGGAAAGCTCTGGCGACTCGATCATCGAGCTGTCGGATGGCTGCCTGTGCTGCACGGTGCGCGGCGAGCTGGTCGATACGCTGGCAAACCTCATGGACGCGGTGCAGACCGGCCGCGTCAAGCCGGTGAAGCGCGTTGTGATCGAGACGACGGGTCTTGCCGACCCCGCGCCCGTCATGCAGGCAATCATGGGTAACCCCATCATCGCCACCAATTTCGACCTTGATGGCATCGTGACGGTGGTCGATGTGGTCAACGGTTCGCAGACCCTCGACAATCACGAGGAGGCGGTAAAGCAGGTCGCGGTCGCTGATCGGCTGATTCTCTCCAAGCGGACGATGGCTTCATCGGAGGTGTCGGGGGTGCTGGAAGCGCGTCTTGATGCGCTCAATCCGCGCGCGGCGCTGATGGATGCCGACAGCGTCGAAGCAGGGCAGGTGGGTGTCCTCGTCAACGGCCTCTACGATCCGGCAAGCAAGATCGCCGACGTTGGCCGCTGGCTGCGGGACGAGGATGCGCATGACGCGCACCACCACCTTGAACACCATCACCATGGCGCTGACGGACATCATCATCTCCATCATCACGGACACGATCATCAGGACCCGCATGATGTGAACCGTCACGATGCCTCGATCCGTTCCTTCTCGATCGTCGAGGACAAGCCGATCGACCCGATGGCGCTTGATATGTTCATCGACCTCCTGCGGTCGGCGCACGGCGAAAAACTGCTGCGGATGAAAGCGATCGTCGCGGTATCGGATCGCCCCGATCGCCCGCTGGTCCTTCATGGCGTGCAGAGCATCTTCCATCCGCCGTCGCGCCTGCCGGCCTGGCCGGACCCTAAGGACCGCCGCACGCGCATGGTCCTGATCACCAAGGATTTGCCGGAAGCTTTCGTCAAGGATCTGTTCGATGCGTTCCTCGGCAAGCCGCGCATCGATACGCCGGATCGGACGGCGCTGAACGACAATCCGCTTGCCGTACCGGGCATGCGGTTCTGAAAGGCTCTAGCCCTTGCGGATGAGGAAGCGGTGGCCGGCCTCAGTCTTTTCGGTCTCGATGAGCTCGTGGCCGTCTTCGCTGCAGAAATGAGGGATGTCTATCCCGGCGAGCGGATCGGTCGTTTCGACGCGGATCAATGCACCCTTCTGCAGCGAGGACATCTTGCGGCGCGTCTTCAGCACCGGAAGCGGGCATTTCAGCCCGCGCAGGTCGTAGAGAATGGCGCTCACGCCATCAATCCTTGCCCCAGAACTTCCAGAACGGCTTCTTTGAGGCGACCTCCACTGGCTCCGGCTGTTCCACCGGCGCGAATGCCAGAGGGCTCGGCGTGGGGACCGGAACCTGGGCCGGAACGGCAGCGGCGACGGCGATTTCCTTTGCTTCGGGCGTTGCCGGCGCGGCACCGGGCGCTGCATTGGCGGCGACCGTGGATGCGGTCTTGCTCGACATCATCTCTTCGAGCTCCGCGACCTTGACCATCTTGCCTGCTTCCAGCGAGGTGCCGGTCGGCGCGTAGGCAAGCTCGCGACCCTTCCGCAGCTTAGCAACCACGGCCTTGCGTTCGGCCTCGCTCGGATCGTACCAGGCCATGCCGTCATACTTCTTCATGGCTTTGGTGTAGTCGGCATCGTAGGTCTTGCCGTAGGAGGCAAGGGCGGCGGTCAGCGCTGGCGGCGTCGACATTGCCGGGCACGCTCCGGCAGGGTTGAAGGCGCCATTATCGGTTGCCTGCTGGTTGAAGACATACTTCTTCTCGCAGACATTCACCTCAGGAGGACGCTTCGTGACCTCGAAGTTGTCGTAGCCGACCTTCAGCATATTCCAGAACTCGATGTTCGGGTTCAGGCGATGCCGCACCATGTTCTCCGCGGTCATGCGGAAGGGAAAGGCCTGAAGCTGTACCGTCGACTGGCCGCCGGCGAAGGCGTCGCGGGCGAAGGCGTAGATCTCCAGAACCTGCTGGTCGGTCATCGAATAGCAGCCTGACGACGAGCAGGCGCCATGGATCATCAGATTGGTGCCATTGCGGCCGTTGACGGCGTCATAGCGGTTCGGAAAGCCGGTGTTGATCGCGAGGTAGTACTTCGAATTCGGATTGAGGTTGGCGCGCGTCAGGTCATAGAAGCCTTCCGGCGCCTGCCGGTCACCCTCTTTCACCTTCGGACCGAGGCGGCCCGACCAGGCGCAGATCTTGTAGTCGGCGATCTTGTCGAAGCGATTGTCGGTCTTCGCCTTCCAGATCTCCAGTGCGCCTTCTTCCTTGAAGATGCGGATCATGATCGGCGAATTGCGCTGCATGCCCTTGGCGGAGATCTCGGACAGGATGCGCGGCGGGAGCGGTTGCTCGACCTTGTTCTTGACCCTCGAGAGGTCGACCTGGGCGGTTTCCAATGCATCGTTGCAGCCGGCCAGGGCCAGCGCCATCAGGGAAACATATGCAAAATGACGAATGCGCATTCAAAATAGCCCATCAACAGTATGCAACCCGGCCGCGACGAGCGCGGGGCGAATCATAGGCTGACTATGGTTCACAAACTCTTAGCAGCCTATGAAGCGCGCTCGCGTCCCCCGCAAGTAGGAACGTTATTGATAACATTATTGTGGCCAAGGTTTGGCCTCATTCACAGCACAGCCGCGCGTTTGTGCACTACAAATTGCGGCCCATGTTGAGAAATTTCTGCCGGCGGTCGTTGCGAAGCTGCTCGCCGGTGCGGTTGGAAAGTTCGCCGAGAGCATTGGCAATGACATCGCCGGTAGCCGCGATCACGCTGTCCGGATCGCGATGCGCACCGCCGAGCGGCTCGCTGATGATGCCGTCGATGATGCCGAGCGCCTTCAGGTCCTCGGACGTGATCTTCATGTTGGTGGCCGCTTCCTTGGCGCGGGCGGAATCGCGCCAGAGGATCGAGGCGGCACCTTCCGGCGAGATGACGCTGTAGATCGCATGCTCCAGCATGTAGACGCGGTTGCCGGTGGCGATCGCGATTGCGCCGCCCGAGCCGCCTTCGCCGATGACGACCGAGACGATCGGCACCTTCACCGCAAGACACATTTCCGTCGAGCGGGCGATGGCTTCGGCTTGACCGCGCTCTTCGGCGCCGACGCCCGGATAGGCGCCTGCCGTATCGACGAGGGTGATAACCGGGAGGCCGAAGCGGTCAGCCATTTCCAGGATGCGGATCGCCTTTCGGTAGCCTTCGGGACGAGCGCTGCCGAAGTTGTGTTTCAGGCGGCTCTTCGTGTCGTTGCCCTTTTCCTGGCCAAGAACGGCGACAGGCTGGCCGCGGAAGCGGGCAAGCCCGGCCTGGATCGCGGCGTCTTCGGAAAACTTGCGGTCGCCGGCGAGCGGGGTGAATTCCTGAAACAGCGTCTTAGCATAATCGACGAAATGCGGTCGCTGCGGATGGCGCGCAACCTGCGTCTTCTGCCAGGCGTTGAGCTTCGAATATATATCGACCATCGCTTCGCGCACGCGAACTTCGAGCCTGCCGATTTCATCTGACGTGTCGATGCTCTCGTCTTCCGTGGCGAGCTTCTTCAGTTCGATGATCTTGCCTTCGAGGTCGGAGATCGGCTTTTCGAAGTCGAGATAGTTGTGCATGAGGTGCGTTTCCGTTCCTTTTGCCGGGGCTGCTTAGTATGAGCTCGCCCTTTGTTGCCGGTCCTATTCCTGCTTTTTAGCCTGTTTGGCAAGGGGGTGGTGCGTTTGGACCAGTTGTTGAAGCCGTTCCTCCAACACATGCGTATAAATTTGCGTGGTAGAAATGTCCGAGTGTCCGAGCAGTTCCTGAACGACGCGAAGATCCGCGCCATTGGCGAGAAGATGGCTTGCAAATGCGTGCCGCATAACGTGCGGCGAGATCATAGATGGGGTGAGACCTGCCCTGATCGCAAGATTTTTCAGGTCACGTGCGAAAACCTGACGCGGCAGGTAGCCTTCCCTGGAGGCTGCCGGAAACAGCCACGGGCTTTCCTGCGGGACCTTGGCGGCGGCGTTCTCGGTGGCGAGCATGCGGCCGTAGAGCTTCAACGCGGCGATCGCCGATTGCGACAGCGGTACAAGCCGCTCCTTGCTGCCCTTGCCGCGGATCATCAGGAAACGCCCATCCTGATCGAGCACGCGGGCGGGAAGCGAAACAAGCTCGCTGACGCGCATCCCCGTCGCGTAAAGGAGTTCGAGAAGAGCCAGCATCCGAAGCCGCTGAAGCTGGCCGGGGGCAGGGTCATGAGCTTCGGTTTCCGCCTGCTCCAGCAGTCGGCCCACCTCGTCGACACCCATCGTCTTCGGCAGTGGCCGGCCCTTCTTCGGCGCATCGAGTACGCCAGTCGGATCGTCGGTGCGCAGGCCCTCGGCATAAAGGAATTTATAAAACTGGCGCATCGCGGCCAGCCGCCGTGCCTGCGAGGAAGGCTTGAACCCTTGGGCGGCAAGCGAGGACAGGTAGGCCGAAAGATCCGCTGATGCCGCGTCCATCAGGCGCACTCCCTTGCTATTCAGGAAGCCGTGCAGATCATCGAGGTCGCGCTCATAGGAGGATAGCGTATTTGCCGCCGCGCCCCGCTCCGCGCTCATCATTTCCAGAAAGGCTTCGACGTGAACCCAGCCGAGATCCTTCATCGGCTCACTTCTTGGACGGGTTGATGGCGCCGGTCGACGGAGGGTTGATCCGCTCGGACGGAATGCGGATCGTCACGTCGCGCTCCTGCGGCTCGACGAAAGCAACCAGTGCCCACATCGTTCCGTATATCGCACCGGCGATGATCGCCAATATGGCGAGAAAACGGAACAAACTCGGCATTCAACAACTCCATGGCTCTACTTCTTTATGAAGAAGCATGTTTGCAAGTGCAAGAAGATGCATTTGAACCACGTTTCCCTTGCCCGCGACTTGACGCTACACCTGCATTTGTCGATACCGTTCGCAAACAAAGTGTGAATGGACCAATGAGCGACCCAGTTCTGACCGTTGCCGAAAGCTTGAAAGACAGGGCTCGTGCTGCGCTCGGTTCTCGCAATCTGATCCTGGTCGGATTGATGGGCGCAGGCAAATCCTCCGTTGGCCGGATCGTCGCACATCAGCTCGGCATCCCTTTCGTCGATAGCGACGCCGAGATCGAGAAAGTCTCTCGCATGTCCATAAGCGAGTTGTTCGCCGCTTACGGCGAGGAAGAGTTCCGTGCGCTTGAAAGCCGCGTCATGAAGCGCCTTTTGAAGAACGGTCCGCGCGTGGTTTCCACCGGCGGCGGCGCATTCATCAACGACCGGACGCGCAAGCATATCAAGAAGGGCGGCGTCTCGATCTGGCTGAAGGCGGACCTCGACGTTCTCTGGGAGCGCGTCAGCAAGCGCGATACGCGGCCGTTGCTCAAAACCGAGAACCCCAAGCAGACCCTCGAAAGCCTGATGAACGCGCGTTATCCGATCTACGAACTCGCCGACCTCACCGTCCTCTCGCGCGACGTACGCAAGGAACTGATGGCGGAGGAGGTTCTGAAAGCCGTGATCGACTCCCGAACCGAAAGTGCAGCCTGATGAATGCGATTGCCTCCGCCTCCGAACGCAAGGTTCACGTGCCGCTTGGCGAGCGCGCCTATGATATCCTCATCGGGCCGGGCCTGATTGCGCGCGCCGGCGCTGAGATCGCTGCACGCCTGAAAGGCCGCAAGGCGGCTGTCATCACCGATGCGCATGTGGCGCCGCTTTATCTTGACGCGCTCGTCCAAAGCCTCGAGGCGGCAGGCATCGCCTCGGCGACCCTCGTGCTGCCGGCGGGCGAGAAGACCAAGAGCTTCGAGCACCTGATGACCGTATGCGACAAGGTTCTCGAAGCGCGGATCGAGCGCAACGATTATGTCATCGCGCTCGGCGGCGGCGTCATTGGTGATCTCTCCGGCTTTGCCGCCGGCATCGTGCGCCGCGGTGTGCGTTTCGTGCAGGTGCCGACTTCGCTGCTGTCGCAGGTCGATTCCTCTGTCGGCGGCAAGACGGGCATCAACAGCCGCCACGGCAAGAATCTCATCGGCGTCTTCCACCAGCCTGACCTCGTGCTCGCCGACACCGACGTGCTGAATTCGCTGAGCGCGCGGGAGTTTCGCGCGGGCTATGCCGAGGTCGCGAAGTACGGCCTGATCGACAAGCCGGATTTCTTCGCCTGGCTGGAAGCCAACTGGCAGGCGGTCTTTGCCGGCGGGGCGGCCCGCATCGAGGCGATCGCTACGAGCTGCCAGGCAAAGTCCGACGTCGTCGTTGCCGACGAGCGCGAGACCGGGCAACGCGCGCTCCTCAATCTCGGTCACACCTTCGGCCATGCGCTGGAGGCGGCAACCGCCTATGACAGCGCGCGTCTCGTCCATGGCGAAGGCGTTTCGATTGGTATGGTTCTGGCGCACGAGATCTCGGCGCGCATGAACCTTGCAAGCCCTGATGACGCCGGCCGCGTCGAACGCCACCTGAAGGCCGTCGGTCTGCCGACGCGCATGGCCGAAATTCCTGGCACGCTGCCACCTGCCGAGGTGCTGATGGACGCGATCGCCCAGGACAAGAAGGTGAAGGGTGGCAAGTTGACCTTCATCCTCACCCGCGGCATCGGACAGTCCTTTGTCGCCAATGATGTTCCCGCCTCGGAAGTGCTGAGCTTCCTCAAGGAGAAACACCCGCAATGACCCTCGACGGCACGTTGGCATTTCTTTCCGCATACTGGCCGGAAATTGTCTCCATCGTGGCCCTCGTGCTCATGTCCGCGTTCTTCTCCGGCTCGGAGACGGCGCTGACGGCGGTCTCCCGCAGCCGCATCCACACGCTTGAAGCCAATGGCGAGGAGCGCGCGGGGCTGGTGCGCCAGCTAATCGAACGCCGTGACCGGCTGATCGGTGCGCTGCTGATCGGCAACAATCTGGCTAACATCCTGTCTTCGTCGCTGGCGACTAGCCTTTTTCTCGGCCTCTTCGGCAACTCCGGCGTGGCGCTTGCCACTCTCGCAATGACCGTCATCCTGGTCATCTTCGCCGAAGTGCTGCCGAAAAGCTGGGCGATTTCGACGCCGGATCGGTTTGCGCTCAATGTCGCCTATGCGGTCAAGCTGTTCGTCGCGGTCGTCGGCCCGCTGTCCTCCTTTGTCAATGCGATCGTGCGCCGGCTTCTCTCGCTCTTCGGTATCAATCTCTCGCGGGAGACCTCGATGCTCTCCGCCCACGAGGAGCTGCGCGGCGCCGTCGATCTGCTGCATCGCGAGGGATCATTCGTCAAGGCAGACCGTGATCGGCTGGGCGGCGTCCTCGATCTCGGCGAGCTCGAGCTCTCCGACATCATGGTCCACCGTATGGCGATGCGGGCGATCAATGCGGACGATCCGCCTGAGGTGGTCGTGCGGACGATCCTCGAAAGCCCCTTTACCCGCATGCCGCTCTGGCGCGGCTCCACGGACAACATCATCGGCGTGGTTCACTCCAAGGACCTGCTGCGGGCGCTCGCCGAGCGCGATGCCGAGCCGGAACATCTCGATATCGCCAAGATTGCCCAGAAGCCGTGGTTCGTGCCTGACAGCACCAGTCTCGAAGCCCAGCTCAACGCCTTCCTGCGCCGCAAGCAGCACTTTGCCGTGGTCGTCGACGAATACGGCGAGGTGCAGGGCATTGTGACGCTTGAAGACATCCTCGAGGAGATCGTCGGCGATATTGCCGACGAGCACGACATCGATATACAGGGCGTGCGCCAGGAGGCGGACGGTTCGATCGTGGTCGATGGCAACGTCCCGATCCGCGATCTCAACCGCGCTCTCGACTGGCATCTGCCGGACGAGGAGGCGACGACGATCGCCGGCCTTGTCATTCACGAGTCGATGACGATCCCGGAAGAGCGTCAGGCCTTCACTTTCCACGAAAAGCGCTTCATCGTTATGAAGCGTGAGAAGAACCGCATCACGAAGCTTCGCATCCGGCCGGCGGAGGAAAACGAGGCCGGCCCGGCCTGACCTTCCGCCGATCCGGCCGGGCGCTGGCGGCATTTCTTAATGGGATTTCCTATGCTCGATATTATCTGGCGTTCTGTGATTGTCGGTATCGGCGCGACCGCGCTCATGGACATCTGGACGGTGATTTACGGCGCGATAACCGGCGGCGGCCTGCCGAACTGGGCGCCGGCCGGTCGCTGGTTCAAGGAAGTCGCCAAGGGGCGCGTCTTCCACGATGATATCAATACTGCCGAACCCTATCGCCACGAGCAGGCGCTCGGCTGGATCGGCCATTATGCCGTCGGCATCATCTACGGACTGCTGCTCGTGCTGCTCGTCGGCTCCGCCTGGCTCGACACACCGACCTTCCTGCCGGCCTGGATCTTCGCCATCGTCACCGTCGGTGCCGGCTGGTTTTTGATGCAGCCGGGCATGGGGCTCGGCGTCGCCGCCTCAAAGACGCCCAATCCGAACAAGGTGCGCGTCCTCAATCTCGTCGCCCATACCTTCTTCGCGCTCGGGCTCTATGGCACGGCACTTCTTGTCCGCTGACAACTGTCCGGCGCTCTTCCGAAGGAGTGGTGCGCTTCCTCTATAGGGACAGCCGCCTACCAGCGCACCGGTTCGCCGGGCGCTGCGGGCTCCACGGCAAGCGCATGCAGTCCCGCATCCAGTTCTGGTTTCAAAAGCTCTGTGATCGCACGGTGCCGCGCCAGTCGTGGCATGCCGGCAAATTTGGCGGACACGATGCGCACCCGCATATGAGTCTCGCCTGTCCCCGTTATGTCAGGCTGATGGCCCGCATGAAGATGGCTTTCATTGATGACGCTGAGGCGCTCGGGCGCGAACGCGGCGGTCAGCTTTTCTTCGATTCGGGTCTGCAGGGTCATGGTCTCGTTGCTTTGCGAAAAAGGTTCCCACCAAGCCAGCAACATTCCGGTTTGTCAATTCTTGTTGTGGCCTCGCTACGGGCCCATAATTAGTGCCGCCATGAGACTCGATTCCAAATATTTCGACCGCATCCGCACCCGCCGCAAACGCGAGCAGGAAACCGAACAGGCTCCCCCCGCCTGTCAGTGGGATGGCTGCGACAAGAAAGGCGTGCATCGCGCTCCTGTCGGACGCAATGCCGAGGGGCAGTTCTTTCTCTTCTGCTTCGAGCACGTGAAGGAATACAACAAGGGGTACAACTACTTCTCAGGCCTCTCCGACGGCGAGATTGCGCGCTACCAGAAGGAGGCGATTACCGGACATCGCCCGACCTGGACGGTCGGCGTGAACAAGGCCGCCAAGAACAGCCCGCTGCATTCCGATCTGCGGTCGGGTTCATATCGCGTGCGAGATCCCTTCGGCTTCGTCAACGGCACCAAGGGCAGCGGTCCCCGCTTTCCCGAACAGCGCAAGCTGAAAAGCCTGGAAGCTAAGGCTTTCGACACGATGGGTCTCGATGCTAGCGCGACCTCCTCGGAGATCAAGAGCCGCTACAAGGAACTGGTCAAGAAGCACCATCCCGACGCCAACGGTGGCGACCGCGGTTCGGAAGAGCGGTTCCGCGCCGTCATCCAGGCCTATCAATTATTGAAGCAAAACGGTTTTTGTTAGTTCCCGTCCTTGCTCTTGGTCTTCAATCAGGTATGGTCCCAAATCGGCTGAGGCCGCAGGCAACCGCGGCATAACTTTCTGCGTTTGTCCCACAGGCGCCTCGGCCACTTCCGGGCGCGGCGTTTCTTGTCCGGGACTTTGTTCAAGAATGCTCGCAAGCGATGGATTTTGTCGCCCCCGAGGTTTCGTTTCAGTCCCGGAGAAGCATCGCCGACGTTCCGACATGAGCGGGCGCGGACCTGATCTGCGGCGTCATGGTAGCGATATGGGCTGAAGACAGTATGGTCGGGTGTCGGTCACCCGCCTTGGAGACATGATGAGCAAGATTGACCTTGATATTTCGGAGATTCCGGACACCACCGTTTCGGTCAGGGAGGTCTTTGGCATTGATTCCGACATTCGCGTTCCGGCCTACAGCCAGGGCAGCGCCTATGTTCCGGATTTCGACCCCGACTATCTCTTCGACCGCGAGACGACGCTCGCCATTCTTGCTGGCTTCGCCCATAACCGGCGCGTGATGATCTCCGGCTACCACGGCACGGGCAAGTCCTCGCATATCGAGCAGGTCGCAGCCCGCCTCAACTGGCCGTGCGTGCGTATCAACCTCGACAGCCATGTCAGCCGCATCGACCTCGTTGGCAAGGACGCGATCGTTCTAAAGGACGGTTTGCAGGTCACGGAATTCAAGGACGGCATTCTGCCCTGGGCCTACCAGCACAACGTCGCGCTCGTCTTCGATGAGTACGACGCCGGCCGCCCCGACGTGATGTTCGTCATCCAGCGCGTGCTGGAATCGTCCGGCCGCCTGACGCTGCTCGACCAGAGCCGCGTCATCCGTCCGCACCCGGCCTTCCGGCTGTTTGCCACGGCAAACACGATCGGCCTCGGTGACACCACCGGCCTCTATCACGGCACGCAGCAGATCAACCAGGCACAGATGGACCGCTGGTCGATCGTGACGACACTGAACTACCTGCCGCACGACCATGAAGTGAACATCGTCGCTTCCAAGGTGAAGAGCTTCGGCAAGGACAAGAATGGGCGCGATACCGTGTCCAAGATGGTCCGCGTTGCCGATCTGACCCGCGCTTCCTTCATGAACGGCGACCTGTCGACCGTCATGAGCCCCCGCACCGTGATCACCTGGGCTGAGAACGCCGAGATCTTCGGCGACCTCGCCTTCGCCTTCCGCGTTACCTTCCTCAACAAGTGCGACGAGTTGGAGCGCCCGCTGGTGGCCGAGCACTATCAGCGCGCTTTTGGCGTCGAGCTGAAGGAAAGCGCCGCCAACATCGTTCTGGAGGCCTGAGGCCGACCGATCATGGCAGCTCGCGGTGACAATTCGAAAGCAAAGCCGGGTTCGCCAGTCGACGTCGAGCCGTTGCGCCGGGCGATATCAGGCAGCGTTCGCGCGATTGCCGGCGACGGCGACGTCGAGGTGACCTTCGCCAACGAACGTCCTGGAATGACTGCCGAGCGGATTCGTCTGCCGGAGCTTTCCAAGCGTCCGACGATGCATGAGCTGGCGGTAACGCGCGGGCTTGGCGACTCGATGGCGTTGAGGCTTGCGTGCCACGACGACAAGGTGCACGCGACGATGGCGCCGCAAGGCTCCGACGCGCGGGCGATCTTCGACGCTGTCGAGCAAGCGCGCGTGGAATCGATCGGTGCGCTGCGCATGGAAGGCGTTGCTGCAAACCTCCGATCGATGACCGAGGAGAAATACGCCAAGGCGAATTTCTCCGGCATCGAGCGGCAGGAGGATGCGCCGATCGGCGAAGCCGTCGCCATGATGGTGCGCCAGAAGCTGACCGGCGAGACGCCGCCGGCATCGGCGGGCAAGGTGCTCGATCTCTGGCGCTCCTTCATCGAGGAGAAGGCCGGATCCGACCTCGACAACCTTCCCGGTGTCATCAGCGACCAGCAGGCCTTTTCCAAGGTGATCCGCCATATGCTCTCGGCCATGGAGATGGCGGAAGAGTATGGCGACGACGACAGCGATCCTGAATCCGATGACGAATCTGATCAGGAAAACCAGCCGAACGGCGACGAGCAGGATCAGGACGAAGTCGATGACGACGCCGGTTCCGACGCCGCACCGGTAGAGGACAGCGAAGTCGCCGACGAGCAAATGGAGGACGGCGAGACCGAAGGCGCCGAAATCTCCGACGACGACATGCAGGAGGAAGGCGAGGAAGATTCAGAGACGCCGGGCGAAACCCGCCGTCCGAACACTCCCTTCGACGACGTCAACGAGAAGGTCGACTACCACGTCTTCACCGAGGAATTCGACGAGACGATCACCGCCGAAGAGCTCTGCGACGCCGCCGAGTTGGAACGCCTGCGCGCCTTCCTCGACAAGCAGCTGGCACACCTGCAGGGCGCGGTCGGCCGTCTCGCGAACCGCCTGCAGCGCCGGCTGATGGCGCAGCAGAACCGCTCCTGGGATTTCGATCTCGAGGAAGGCTATCTCGACCCGGCGCGTCTGACGCGCATGATCATTGATCCGATGCAGGCGCTATCCTTCAAGATGGAGCGCGACACGCAGTTCCGCGACACCGTCGTGACGCTTCTAATCGACAACTCGGGCTCGATGCGCGGCCGCCCGATCACGGTCGCAGCCACCTGCGCCGATATCCTGGCCCGCACGCTGGAGCGTTGCGGCGTCAAGGTCGAGATCCTGGGCTTCACCACAAAGGCCTGGAAGGGTGGGCAGGCGCGCGAGAAGTGGCTTGGTAGCGGCAAGCCGCAGACGCCGGGTCGCCTCAACGATCTGCGCCACATCATCTACAAGTCCGCCGATGCTCCCTGGCGCCGGGCGCGCGCCAATCTCGGCCTGATGATGCGCGAGGGCCTGCTCAAGGAGAACATCGACGGCGAGGCGCTGATCTGGGCGCACAATCGCCTGCTCGCCCGTCGCGAGCAGCGCCGCATCCTGATGATGATCTCCGACGGTGCGCCGGTCGACGATTCGACGCTGTCGGTCAATCCGGGCAACTACCTGGAGCGCCATCTGCGCGCCGTCATCGATCGGATCGAGACGCGTTCGCCGGTCGAGCTCCTGGCGATCGGCATCGGCCACGACGTGACGCGCTATTATAGGCGCGCCGTGACGATCGTCGATGCGGACGAGCTGGCCGGCGCCATGACGGAGCAGCTTGCGTCGCTCTTCGAAGACAAGTCCGTCCAGCCGCGGGGCGGTCGCCTCCGTCGCGCCAGCTAACCGCGAAAGGACGCTTTCTGGATGCTCCGAAAGCCGTTCGCCAGGCTGATCTCAGTCGCCCTCGGCCTGGCGGCCCTCACGCTGCCAGCGCTTGCCGATGGTGACGTCGAGGTCCGCGGCCGCGTCATCACCGATTTCAAGATCGGTTCCGACAAAACTCGCTTCGGTCCCCTCGAATTCCTCGGCGGGCTGGAAATGGTCTCGCCGCAGCGGCTGTTCGGCTCGCTGTCATCGATCCGCTTTCGATCGGACCGAACGTATTTTGTCGGCGTGCTCGACACCGGCCACTGGATGACCGGGCGCATCGAGCGCGATCCTCAAGGGCGCCTGTCGGGCTTCGCCGATGTCGTGATCACCCCGATGAAGAATCGCGACGAGCAAAGCTTTGAAGGCAAGGGGTATATGGATGCCGAGGGTATCGCGCTGCATGGCGACCAGATTCTCGTTTCCTTCGAGCAGGACCACCGCGTCGACGTCTATCCCGACCCCGGCTTCGAGACATCGCGTGCGATCGACACCATTCCCATTCCGTTCCCCGAACGATCGCTGCGTGGCAACCGCGGCTTTGAGACCATCGCCGTTTCTCCCGTGGACAGTGCCCTCAAGGGCGGGACATTAATCGTGGCCGAACGCAGCTTAGACATCGACGGCAATGCCTATGCCGCGATTCTGGACGGGCCGTTGAAGGGACGGCTGTCGCTCGCTCACTATGGCGATTTCGACGCGACGGACGGAGCCTTCCTGCCGAATGGCGACCTCTTGCTGCTGGAGCGGCGGTTCAACGTCGTAGAAGGCATCGGAATGCGCATCCGCCGCATCAAGGCTGCCGACATCCGCCCCGGCGCTGTCATGGACGGCGAGATATTGTTGCAGGGTGACTTCAGCTATCAGATCGACAATATGGAAGGCCTGGATGTCTTCGCGGCCGAGGATGGGACCACCCATGTGGTGATCGTCTCTGATGACAACCACTCCATCCTGCAACGCAATCTCATGCTGGAGTTCCGGCTGGTGGAGCCGCGAGCCGGCGACACGGCTCGCCTGCAGAGATGACCGCTCGGCGTCAGCCGCCGAAATAGACCGGCCGGTCGATATCCGCGATCAGCCCAGGACCGGTTGCCTTCCAACCCAGTTCTTCGCGCGTGCGCTTGCTCGAGGCGAGATTGTCCATCGCCGCGAAATGCGCAATCCAGCCGAAGTGTACGGCCACCTCCTCAGGAGACTTGGAAACGACCGGCACATTCAGCCGGCGGCCGATGACCTCGGCGATCTCCCGGAAGCGAACGCCCTCTTCAGCGACGCCATGATAGCGGATGCCCGCCTTGCCCTTTTCAAGCGCCAGCCTGTAGAGTCTGGCTGCGTCCAGTCTGTGCACGGCGGCCTAGAGATTGCCTCCTTCGCCGGCATAGACCGAAAGGCCCTTCGCGCGGGCGATGCCGATCAGCAACGGCACGAAGCCGTGGTCACCGTCGCCATGAACCGACGGAGGCAGGCGGATGACGATAGCGCGCACGCCCCGCGATGCAGCCGCGGCGGCGGCCTCTTCGGAGGCGATGCGGGGAGAGGCGGCGCTCGGCGCATCCTGCTCGGTGGTCAATCGGCGTTCTTCTCGCCCCGCTGCTCCCGGCTCAGATCTGCTTAGCCTCTGCTGGTGCCGAAGCGGATGCGCGCTTCTTCTTCAGTTTCCGCAGCACGGGGGTCTTTTCCGTCGGATTCTCATCGTCGTCTGGATCGCCGGTAGAGCCTACTTCATCCATCCGGTGGGCGATGGCGAGCGAGTAGATAGTATGCAGAACGTTCCGGTCGGTGACGTCAGGATCGGTCAGGGCCAGCAAAGAGGCACGCACGATCTTCTTGCTGGTGGCTTTGGGACACCGTTCCAGCACGAAATCGAAAAGCGCCTTGCCGGAAAGACCTTCCGTCGCGCCGTCCAAGAGCGCCTCATAAACTCGCTTCCGCTTCTCGCTCACGATTGGTCCTCCGGTTCGATGCGATTGCGACACTATCTGTCATAAAAACGTCATCAACTACCACCGCCGTGCATGACATACATAGATTCTTTTTGCATTCGAGCGTGGCCGCAAAGTGTCGCGGCGAGTATCTTTTCGGCAAGTCGTCCCGGGGTCCTTGCCGATAAAAAAAGGCGGAGCGATAGCTCCGCCGAATAGCCTAGGAATGAAATTCTAGGCGGGCGCGCATGCCTAGCGGGCGGTGGCGGCCCGCATCGGGCGCAGCACGTTCATCAGTGCGCCGTAGGGCAGCAACATCACGAGGCCGACGATCATCTTCACCGCGAAGTCGCCGATTGCCCAGGAAATCCAGCGCGGCGCCTGTGCGGTAAAGACGCCGAGGATCGGGGCGGATTCGAGCGCGAAGGGATCGTTCGGGCCGAGGAGGACGAAGAAGGCCGCGAAAGCGAAGGAGAAGAAGATCGCCGTATCCAGCATCGAGCCGATCAGCGAGCCGACGAG
This sequence comes from Rhizobium sp. BK060, assembly GCF_014193145.1. Taxonomy (NCBI): domain Bacteria; kingdom Pseudomonadati; phylum Pseudomonadota; class Alphaproteobacteria; order Hyphomicrobiales; family Rhizobiaceae; genus Rhizobium; species Rhizobium sp. BK060. The sequence goes on along the minus strand of NZ_JACHYW010000008.1, from coordinate 26,732 downwards.
CGGGGCGTGCCACCAGGCCTGCCGGCGCAAGCGGTTGAAAACCGAAATATCGAGCAGTTGGCCGGCGAGATAGGCCGAGCCGGAGGCGATCGCGATGCGCGGAACCGAGGTGTAGAAGGACAGTGCCACGCCGACGACAAAGCCGGCGAAGACGACCTTGCGGGCAGCCTGCGGGCCGAATTGACGGTTGGTAAGATCGGTGATCAGGAAGGCGACCGGATAGGTGAAGGCACCCCAGGTCAGGATGTCGGCCAGATTGATGCCGGCGAACTCGGCATTCAGCGGGAACTGCACGAGGAAGTTCGAGGCGACGACGACCAGCGTCATCAGTGCGACATAGATAAGCGTAGCGCGCGTCGTCAGCATTTTTTTATCCTGGGGTATGCCACCAGTTGGAGGGAAAGACCGGCAAAGCAAAAGGCTTGTCCGGAGATCATCCGTACAAGCCTTTCGAAGCCGTATGAAGAAGAAGCGGTCGAAGCTTAGGCAGCAGCGGCTTCGGCAGTCTTCTTGACGATCTGGCGACGCAGCAGACGAGCGCGCATCGACAGTTCATTTTCGCTTGCCTTGATCAGGAAGGCATCGAGACCGCCACGATGCTCGACGGAACGAAGAGCAGCAGCCGAAACGCGAAGACGATAACGCTGGCCGAGCGCGTCGGAGATCAGCGTAACCTGGCACAGGTTCGGGAGGAACCGGCGCTTGGTCTTGTTGTTGGCATGGCTGACATTGTTACCAGTCAGGACTGCCTTGCCGGTCAATTCGCACATGCGGGACATGGAACACCTATTCTTGTTTTTCTCGGCCATCGGTTGCATGCCCGCGCAAAACCGGGTTAGCAATCCAACAGGCCATGATTGGAAAGTTGCGGTTCTATAGTCAGACAGGCCGGGCGCGTCAAGCCAAACCTTGGCATTTCCCGCAATTCTGTCAAAAAGCTCGTGTTTGCTTCGTTGTGAGACAGGCGTATAGACCGTGATGAACGGCTTTACCAGCTGCCAGAACAAGGTTCATTTCATGGCTCATCCGGGCAAACGCATTCTGATATCCGCGATAGCTGCGCTGATAGCCGTTCCGGCCGGCGCAAGCGAGATCGTGCATCGCACGGAATACAGGGTTTCCCTAGGAATCCTGACAATCGCCCGCGCCGCCTTCCTGACGAAGATCGAGGACGACAAGAGCTACAGGGTCTCCGGCGACATCAGTTCGGCCGGCCTTGCCGATCTCGTCACCAATATCTCGGCCAAGACAAGCGTCGACGGCGTGTTGCGCGGCGACCGGCTGCAGGCGTCCCGCTACTATCTCTACTACAAGAGCGGCAAGCGCGCCCGCACATACGAGGTGCGCTACAGCAACGGCAATATCACCTCGACGACAGTCAAGCCGCCTCGGAAACCTCCGAATAACTGGGTCAGCGTGCCGGCAAGCGACATGCGCTCCGTCCTCGATCCGATCTCGGGCCTGATCTTTCCCGCAGACACCAATGTCTGCGCCCAGAAGCTGCCGATCTACGATGGCGAAATGCGCATGGATCTGGTGCTATCGCCCAAGGGTGCGCAGAACTTCTCGACGGCGGGTTTCAACGGCAAGGCGACCGTATGCAGCGTGCGGTTCGTCCCTCGCTCCGGCTACAAGAAGGGTCGCAGCGACATCGACTATCTGAGCAAGAGCAGCCGGATGGAAATCTGGTTTGCCAAGTCGGATGCGGCAAATGTATATGCTCCGGTCTACGTCCGTATTCCGACGCAATACGGACCGGTGACGATTACCGCGGTGAAATACGGCGCAAGCTGACGGAGCAGGAGCCTCCGTAAAGGGGGACAGGTGAAGCTTCGGGCAACGCTAATCGGCTTTACGGCGATCCTCATGTGGTCGTTTTTGGCACTGTTCACGGCCGCCTCCGGCACGATGCCGCCGTTCCAGCTGTCGGCCATCTGCTTTGCCATCGGCAGCATCCCCGGCATCGTCGTGCTGATCCTCAATCCGTCGCGACTGGCGCTGCTCAAGCAGCCGGCCAAGATCTGGATCGTCGGGATTGCTGGCCTGTTCGGATACCATTTCCTCTATTTCACGGCGCTCAGGAACGCACCGGCCGTCGAAGCCGGGCTGATTGCCTATCTCTGGCCGTTGCTGATCGTCGTCGGATCGGCGCTGCTGCCGGGAGAGCGCCTGCGTTGGTATCATATCGTCGGCGCCCTGGCCGGCCTTTGCGGCACCTTCCTGATCGTTGGCCGCAACGGTATCGATTTCGACGGCGCCTTTGCCGTCGGCTATGGCGCAGCCCTCCTTTGCGCCTTCACATGGTCCGGTTATTCGCTCCTGACGCGTCGCTTCCATGCAGTGTCGACCGATGTCGTCACCGGCTTTTGCATGGCGACCTCGATCCTGTCGCTCATTTGCCATCTCGGGCTCGAGACGACCGTCTGGCCGGAAACGGTATCGCAGTGGATGGCTGTCGCTGGCCTCGGGCTCTTTCCCGTCGGTGCGGCCTTCTATGCCTGGGACTACGGCGTCAAGAATGGCGACATCCAGATTCTGGGCGCCGCAAGCTATGCAGCACCGCTTCTCTCGACGTTAAACCTGACACTGTTCGGCTTTGCCGGGCCGAGCTGGCGCATCGCCCTCGCCTGCGTGTTGGTGACCGGCGGCGCCGTGCTGGCGGCAAACGAGATGTTCCGCCGAAAGTCCGCGGCGGTTGAACAGCGCGCCGCCGCGGAGTATCCTTAGCCAGCAGGCTTCCAGTCCGACGCCGCCATCTCGAAGGAGGCGAATTCGAAGCCCGGCGCAACGGTGCATCCGACCAGCGTATACTCGCCACGGGTTTCGGCCGACTGCCACCAGTTGGCCGGAATGATCGCCTGCGGTCGCTCGCCGTTGAGAATGTCCGTGCCAAGCACTAGCGTCTCGCTGCTGCTCCCATTTTGCGAGCGGTGAAGCGCAAGCGGAGCCCCGGCGTAATGATGCCAGACCTCGGCAGCGTCATGGACACGATGCCAGTGGGATCGCTGCCCCGCCTTCAGGAGATAGTAAATCGCCGTCGAGTGGCCGCGCGAACCACCCTCGGTGTCGCGGAATGTCTGCACATACCAGCCGCCTTCGGGATGCGGCTCCATTCCAAGTTCGCGAATGATATCGTCCGGGGACATCAAAAATTGTCCTTGCGCCGGCGGATTTCCGCGAAGACTTCCTCGTTGGTCTTGGTTTCCATCAGCAGGTTGCGGCGGATGGCAGGATCAGCCGCGCGCAGAAAAGGATTGGTTTCCTTCTCCAGTGCCAGCGTCGTCGGAATCGTGAACTTGTTCTCGGCCCGCAGGGCCTCGATCTCGGCCGCACGGACTATCAGGCGCTGATTGTCCGGATCGATTGTCAGGGCGAAACGGGCATTGGAGAGCGTGTATTCGTGGCCGAAGTAGATGGCCGTTTCATCGGGCAGCACCGCAAGCTTCTGCAGCGAGTGCCACATATCGGCGGCCGGGCGCTCGAAAAGACGCCCGCAGCCGAGTGCAAACAGCGTGTCGGCGGCAAAGAGCAGCTTGTCGTCGGCGAAGTGGTAGCAGATATGTCCCGCCGTGTGCCCGGGAGTCTCGATGACCTGTACCGTGTGGTCGCCGAACAGGAAGGTATCGCCGTCGGCCATCGTCTTGTCGAGACCCGGGATCGCAACCGCCTCGTTGATCGGACCGATAATCTCGCAGCCATATTGCTGCTTCAGCGCGAGGTTGCCTTCGACGTGGTCGGTATGGTGATGGGTCGTAAAAATATGTGAGATCGTCCAGCCGCGGCGGGCTGCCGCCTTCTCGACCGCGCCTGCATCGGGAGCGTCAATCGAGGCGGTCAAGCCGGTTTCAGGATCGTGGACCAACACGCCGAAATTGTCGGTACGGCAGAGAAAAACTTCTAAATCCAACGGTTTCATAGTCTCAGGCAGCCTCTTTATCGCGGGTATACCGGGAATGTAGAGGGTCCTGCCTTGAAGTCCAACCGCCCACTGATAACATTTACCTCGATGCACGCTGATATCGTCGACCTACGCCAGTTCTATCATTCCGACCTCGGACGCATTGCCGAGCAGTCGATCGCCATGGCGCTTTCCTCGCTTTGGGTTCGGCTCCCGCAGGAGCGTCTCGTTGGTCTGGGCTACGTCGTGCCCTTCCTAGATCGCTTCCAGTCCGACACGGAGAGAACCTTTGCCTTCATGCCGGCAGGGCAGGGTGCCGTGAACTGGCCTGTGGGGGCGCTTTCCTCGACGGCCCTGATCTTCGACGAGGAGCTGCCGTTGCCCGATTCCTCGATCGACCGGGTGCTGATGGTCCATTCGCTCGAATTTGCCGAGAGCCCGCGGGAAACCCTGAAGGAGCTGTGGCGGGTGCTGGCGCCAGGCGGGCGCCTGGTCATCGTCGTGCCGAACCGCCGTGGCGTCTGGGCACGGATGGAGCATACGCCGTTCGGCTCCGGGCGACCCTATTCGCGTGGGCAGCTGACAAGTCTCCTGCGGGAAACCAATTTCACGCCAGGCGCGACGGCCGAGGCATTGTTCTTCCCTCCCTCCAAGCTTCGCACCATGATGCGCCTGCGCGGCCTCTTCGATCGTGTGGGACGCACCTTGTGGCCGGCATTTTCCGGCGTGATCGTCGTCGAGGCGCAGAAGCGGCTCTATCAGGGCCTGCCGGTTGCCGCCCGTGCGTCGCGGCGCGTCTTCGTGCCGGTTCTGGCGCCGCATGGTGTTCCAACGACACGCAGTCGCTAGGGTCAGGACCCTAGAGGTCCCGCAGCACTCGACAAGGCCGCCTTTCCGTTCTATTGCCACAGGGCGGTTTTCAGCCGAATTTTTCCCGGTATTTTCCAAGGTCGATCTCATGAGCGAAGAGAAGAGCAAGCCCGTTCCGCGTCCCGGTATTCTGGATATTGCAGCCTATGTGCCGGGCAAGGAACATGCGCCGGGTGTCGCACGCGTTTACAAGCTCTCCTCAAATGAAACGCCGCTCGGCGCGAGCCCGAAGGCGATCGAAGCTTTCCGCAACGCCGCCAGCAGTCTCGAGCGCTATCCGGACGGCCAAGCAACGGAGTTGCGTGAGGCGATTGCGGCCGTACATGGGCTGAACCCTGCCAACATCATGTGCGGCAACGGTTCGGACGAGTTGCTGGGCCTGCTTTGCCATGTCTATCTCGGGCCGGGCGACGAAGGCATCATCACCGAGCACGGCTTCCTCGTCTACAAGATCCAGATCATGGGCGCCGGCGCGACTCCGGTTGTCGTCAAGGAGAAGGACGCGACCGTTGACGTCGATGCCATTCTGGGCGCCGTCACGCCGAAGACTAAGATCGTCTTCATCGCCAATCCCGGCAATCCGACCGGTACCTATGTCCCGGTCAGTGAAATCCGCCGCCTGCAGGCAGCTCTGCCGAAGCGTGTCGTTCTGGTGCTCGATGCCGCTTATGCGGAATATGTTCGTCGCAACGACTACGAGGCCGGCATCGAGATCGTCTCGTCGAACGTGAATGTTGTCATGACGCGCACCTTCTCCAAGGTCTACGGTCTGGCCGCGCTTCGCGTCGGTTGGATGTATGCCCCGGTAGATATCATCGATGCGGTCAATCGCGTCCGCGGCCCGTTTAATATGAACGCGGCTGCCATTGCCGCCGGCGCGGCGGCCATTCGCGACCAGGCCTTCACGCAGGAGGCGGCTTCCTTCAACCAGATTTGGATCGAAAGGATAACGGGCGCGCTTGAGGCTATCGGTCTCAAGGTGACGCCGTCGGTCGCAAACTTCGTTCTCATCCACTTCCCCGACGTCGATGGCAAACGCGCGCCTGAAGCCGATGAGTTCCTGACCAGCCGCGGCTACATCCTGCGTGCGGTGAAGGGCTACGGATTTCCGAATGCGCTGCGCATGAGCATCGGCCCGGAGGAGGCGAATCGTGGCGTCATCGAAGCGCTCGGCGAGTTTATGGGACGCAAGTCATGACCGCGCAGTTCGATCGCATAGCGCTGATCGGGATCGGCCTGATCGGCTCCTCCATTGCGCATGACATCAAGCGGCTTGGCCTCGCAAAAGAAGTCGTTATCGCGACGCGCAGTGCAGATACCCTGAAAAGGGCTGAGGAACTGCAGCTCGGCGACCGGTACAAGACGTCGTCGGCCGAGGCGGTGAAGGATGCGGACTTGGTCGTCGTCTCGGTGCCCGTTGGCGCGTCGGAGAGCGTTGCGAAGGAAATTGCTAGCAGCCTGAAGCCTGGCGCGATTGTAACGGATGTTGGCTCGACCAAAGCCTCGGTCATCGCGCAAATGCAGCCGCACATGCCGCCGCACGTGCACTTCATCCCCGGCCATCCGCTGGCGGGCACGGAGAAGTCCGGGCCGGACGCCGGTTTCCCGGGGCTCTTCGAAGGGCGCTGGTGCATCTTCACGCCGATCTCAGGCACCGACGAAACGGCGTTGAAGCGGCTGCGGCAGTTCTGGGAAGCGTTGGGCTCCAAGGTCGACGAGATGGATCCGGAGCATCACGACAAGGTGCTCGCCATCGTCTCACACTTGCCGCACATCATCGCTTACAACATTGTCGGTACGGCGGATGATCTTGAAGCGGTCACCGAATCGGAAGTGATCAAGTATTCCGCCTCCGGCTTCCGAGACTTCACGCGTCTGGCCGCTTCCGATCCGACGATGTGGCGGGACGTGTGCCTGCACAACAAGGATGCGATCCTCGAAATGCTGGCGCGTTTCTCCGAGGACCTCGCCTATCTGCAGCGGGCCATTCGCTGGGGCGAGGGCGACAAGATCTTCGATCTTTTCACCCGTACCCGCGCCATCCGTCGTTCGATCATCAAGGCCGGCCAGGATGTCGACGCACCGGATTTCGGGCGCCCGCATCCGCTCGAAAAGAAAGCCTGATTTCAGATCGGCGGGATCGATCCCAACGGAATGAAGCCGCCGACCGTGGCATTGCCGCGTGCAACGACGAGATCGACGGAAACCTTGTCACCGCCGCCCGCCAGCGCCTTCAGCAGCCTGGCGGCGGTGTCGACGGTCTTGGCGATCTCGGGGAAGGTCTGCTTGACGCTGTCGCGCCAGGGGCCGAGTTGCTCGATCTCCAGCTTGAATTTGCCCGACAGGTAGCCCTCTTCATCAAAGGAGAATGGGCCGCTCAGCGTCATGACCTTGCCGTCACCGATGTCAGCCACGACCTTGCGCAATTCACCACTGGCGCCGTAAAGCCCCTTCTGGTCGCTGCCGTCGATCATGCCTGCCTTGCCGGCGAGCGTCACGTCAGCACTCGCAGAAAGCTTGGGGAGGGCGGGCCAGTCCTTAATCGCCGTATTGGCATCCGTCACGGAGATCGCGCCGTCAAGGTCGCCACCGTTCTGGCGGAGGTGGATTTCCGTATGGGCGGCGTCGAAGATGATCGTCTGGCCTGTCTGCGAGGACACGGCGGTGCCCTTAAGCCCGTCGATGACGGTCGAAGAGCGGTCAATGCCCTTCAACTTGGTGATCAGGCTGGATTGCAGGCTTGCCCATTCCGCATTGAGCGTCAGACCGTGGGCACTGCGGATCTCTGCCGGCGAATCGAGTTCCCACACGATATGACCGGGAGCGTAAACCTGGGCTGCGGAGCGCAGTTCGCCAAAGGTCGCCGAGACACCATTGACGGTATCGTCAACATCGACCTTCGAGCAGAACAGGCCGATCCGGAATGGATAACCGCGGAAGTCGATATCTGTGCACTCGCCGCTGACGCCTGCCGTATTGCCGGGTGCAATCGCCTTCAGCACGGTGTTCTTCAACTCGGACGCGGCATAGAACCAGGCGCCGGTATAAAGCGCGATCACCAAGACGATACCGCTGCCGAGCATCCAGAATTTTCTGCCGCTGCGGGATGGGCTTGACGCTGCCATGATGTTCTCCAATGGTGACTCGCGAGTGGAAATGTCGGTCTGGCGTGCGATATGGACGAATTTTGGGTATTTGGCTACGGATCACTGATGTGGAATCCGGGCTTTGGGTTTTTGGAGCGTTCTCAGGCTCTTGTCCGTGGCTATCGGCGTTCGCTTTGCGTTCATTCCTGGGTGCATCGCGGCACCGAGCAGAATCCGGGCCTCGTACTCGGCCTTGATCGTGGCGGTTCCTGCCGTGGCATGGCCTTCCGGATCGCGCCGCATGAGTGGGACGAAACAATCGACTATCTCAGGGAGCGCGAGCTCGTAACCAACGTCTATCTCGAGCGCTGCCTGCAGCTACAACTGGCCGATGGCAGAACAAGCAAGGCGATCGCCTATGTTGTTGATCGCAAGCACACGCAGTATGCTGGTGGACTCGACGCGATCGCGGCGGCACAGGTCGTCCACGGCGCTAAGGGCAAATCAGGACCGAACGACGCCTATGTCTTCAACACGCTGGCGCACCTGCAGGAGATGGGCATTCGCGATCACTGGCTGGAGCAGGTGGTCGGCGAAGTGGAACGGCTGAGAAACGGGGCTTGAGCTCAGGCCGTCGCTGCCTTCGCCTTCTGCAATTCCTGGAGCCGCTGAACGGCGGTCGGCGGAAGCGGCAGATTCGGATTGCGCTTGACGGTGTCGACCAGCAGTTCGTCGCTCGCCGTCTCGGTCACGTCGATCAGATGCGCAAAGAAGGCATCGGGATCCATGCCGGGCTGGATCGGCGGCAGTATCCGCACCTTGAAGTGACCGGGGTAGCGCATCGTGCGGCGTCGCGGCCAGAAGAGGCCGGGATGCATGGCGACCGGCACGACCGGCAGCTGCAGATCGCGGTACATACGGGCAATGCCGTATTTGTAGAGCGGCTCGGCGCCGGGCGGGCGGCGGGTGCCCTCGGGATAGATGATCAGCTGACGGCCGGTTGCCAGCTCTTCCTTCGTGCGCTTCAATGCCTCGACCATGACCTTGCCGCGGGCCCCGCGGTTGATCGGGATCATCCGCTGTTTCTTGGCATACCAGCCGAAGAGCGGGATCCACATCAGCTCACGCTTCAGGATGTAGACCGGATCCTTCAGCCACGGCAGAAGGGCATAGGTGTCCCAAAAGGATTGGTGCTTCGGCGCCAGGATATAGCCGCCATCAGGCAGATTCTCGATGCCCTCAATCTCGAAGGTCGTGCCGACGATCTTCTCCATCAACCAGTGGCTCGACAGCGCCCAGTTTTTCGGTATGCGATAGGCGTCCTTGCGTGGCGCGACGAAATAGTAGGGGGACAGCACGATCATGCGAACGATGAGGTTGGCGTAGAAGATCGTGTTAAAGAGAACGGAACGCAGGGCGATCATAAACTTTCCCAAGGCCAATGTCCGTAAAACGCGGTTGCGCCCTCCTACACGATATTGACCGTCAGAAAAAGGTTTCGCTGAGCTTTAGCCGGAGACGCCGGCCGAACGCAGCCCCGCATGACGGCCGAGACCCGTCAGATTGCGCACGCCGGCGAAGAGCACTTTCGCATATTCGGCAAGCATGACCCGCACGGCGTTGGGATCGGTGAACCAGTTGCTGGTCTTCAGATCCGTGTTCACCACAGGATAGGGAATAAACTGGGTTTCGGAATCGACGTAGGCGAGTTCTGCAAGGCTGCGCGGCATATGGTAGTTGTTGGTGACGATGAGGACGCTCTTGTAGCCGCGCTGGTGGATCCAGTTCGATGCTTCCTGGGCATTGCCGATCGTGTCGAGCGCGTCGTAGCCGACGTCGACGCAGCAGGAGAAAAGCTCCGGCGAAGCCTGGGTCATCCTGCGGATCTGCTTCGGCGTGGTGGTCGGGTGCACGCCCGAAATCAGCAGGCGCTTGCCGGCACCTTTCTGAAGTAGCTCGACGGCCTGATCGATGCGCTGGTAGCCGCCTGTCAGAACGACGATCGCATCCGCGCGCGGATCGAGCGGAGGCTTCAGGGTCGTAACGGAATCGGCAAACCGCAAGAAGCCGCCGAAGATGAGGGCGATGCCAAGGATGAAGGTAACGCCGCCCCAGCGCAGCATGCGCCGTAGGGGACCGCGGCGCGCAGGTCCTCCCTCGGAGCGAGCAAGCTCCGTTCCAGGGCGAATCGGGGTGCGCGAAAAGTTGCCCATGCTCATGAATCAGAAAAATATATGCAGATTGCGGCGGCGAACAGACGCTTTCATGGCAAAAAAGGCATGTAAAGCTCAATTCACGAGCCCATCGGCACGTGCCGGATCGGAACGCAGCGTGTCAATCTCGTAAATGGTCCGCATTACCGTCAGCCGGGCCGTGAAGGTCGTCAGCAGGGCGATGACGATCATGGTGGCAAAGATGCCGGCATAGCCAAGCGCACCAACCGAAAACGTGCCGAAGAGAGCGGTTGCCTGATCCGTCTGCGGGGTGGCCAGCGTGCGGCTTTGCAGGAAGCCGGCCGTCAGGAAGAAGAGCGCGGCAAGGGCGCTGCCGACCGCCGATCCCTTGAGGCTGATCTTCAGAAAATGCTTCTGAAACTCAGTGGCGACGAACGAGCTTTCCGCGCCGACGAAGTGAAGAACCTCGACGATGTGGCGATTGCCGGACAGGGCGCCACGGGTCGCGAAAACGACTGTCAGCACCATCGCCGAAAAGACCAGCAGCAGGATGCCAGTGCCGATCATGACGGTGGTGTGGGCCATCGAAACCAGCCGGTCGACCCAGGTGCGGTGATCATCGAGCGAGGCCTGCGGAATGCTTTCCTTGAGCAGCGAGCGCATCGCCTCGAAATCGGGCGGATTGTTCTCGTCGATGGTGATGATCACCAGCCGCGGAACCGGCAGTTCCTTGATGTCGAGCCCGGTGCCGAGCCAGGGCTCGAGCAGACGGGCGGTGGCTGCTTCATCAACAATCTGGCCGTTCTTCGTGCCGACGAACGTCAAGGCGAGATCACGTGCCTGCGCCAGTGTTTTGTCCATGTCCAGCCCCTCTTCGGGCTTAATCTGGATGGTGATCTCGCGGGAAATCTGGCTCTCCCAGCTGGCGGCGGTGGAACGCACCATGCTGACGCCGCCGAGCGTCAGGCAGGCGAGGAAGGCCATGATGGCGATGACCACCATCAGCGCATTTCCCTGGATGTTGGCGGAAGGCAGGATCGGCGCCGTCGGGCGCACCTTCATCTCCGGCCGCTTCGGGCTTTTTGGAGCGGCCTCTGCCGGCGGTTTGGGGGCGGCTTTAGTCATGGATATCAAGGTGCCCTTCCGAGAGAATCATACGGCGGGCTTCCACCTGGTCCATCAGCGCGAGATCGTGGGTCGCAATCACAACCGCCGTGCCAAGACGATTGAGTTCAAGGAAGAGATTGAGCAGACGGCGGGCCATCGGCGGGTCGACGTTGGCGGTCGGCTCGTCGGCCAGAAGGATCTCCGGACGGTCGATCAAGGCGCGCGCGATCGCGGCGCGCTGCTTTTCGCCGCCTGACAGAACCGGCGGCAGGACGTTGATGCGTTCGCCAAGGCCAACCCATTTCAGGAGCTCGAGCACGTCGGTCTTGTAGGAGCTTTCGTCCTTACCGCGAACGCGCAGCGGCAGCGCCACGTTCTCGTAAGTGGTCAAATGGTCCAGCAGACGGAATTCCTGGAAGATGATCCCGACACGGCGGCGCAGCAACGGCAGCTCTGGGCGCGGAATATCGGAAATGTCGCGCCCGAACATGCGGATCAGCCCGCGGGTTGGTTGCAGCGACAGAAACAGCAGTCGCAGCAGCGTGGTCTTGCCGGCGCCCGAAGGACCCGTCAGGAACTGAAACGACTTTTTCGGAATGTCGAACGTCAGGTCCCGGAGAATTTCCGGGCCCATCCCATAGCGCAAACCGACATTTTCGAAGTGGATCAACGGTAGATCAGTCTTTTGTTTGTTCACCGCACGACTTGTTAACCAACAGCATTAACAACCAGTAAATTTTACCGGAAAGACGCCGCTTTGATGGCGATCTTTGCGAAGCATTAACCATTAAAATTTACGACTGGGCAGGATTCGTTTCAATGCCGGATTTCCGTCCGGCCCGAAACCATGTGGACACCGGAAAGGCCGTCATCATGACCTCCTCCTCGTTCAGACGCCAGGCGCCCGGCCGCGCTTATGATTTTCTGCCGCCAGAGCCGGCCAAGCGCGAGGCCCGCCGAACACGACCGGTCGATGTGACCGACGCTGAATTCGTGGTGATAACGAACAGTCGCGCGCAGACCTTCAATGCACGGACCTTCAACGACAATCGCCGGCGTCCCTCGGCCTCTTTGGTGATCCAGCCTTCGTTACCGCGAACCTTGATGGAATCATTCATTCGAGCGGGCGAATCCTGGTTGCAGCAGGCATCGGTCAAGACCTTCGTTGCGCTGGTGCTTGCGCTGTCGGTGCTGGTGTTCGGTCTCTTCGGTGGCTTCTCCGGCCTCTCTCAAAGCGAAGCTGCATCGACGGACTCGCCGCTACATTTCTCGCACGTCACGATGACGCCGCGTGATGCGAACGGGATGAGGGTGCTGTTGATCAACGGCATCATCGACAATCAGAGCGGTACCACCCAGGCCGTGCGCCCCATCCGAGCGGACCTGTTTGCCGGCGAACAGCTGACCGCAAGCATCGTGATCAATCCGCCTGCGGATGTCATTTACGGTGGGAAAAGCCGCGGATTTTCTACAAGAGTGCAGTACGCGGGTGGAAAAATGCCGGAAGTCCGGCTCTCCTTCATGCCGTAAGGGGTGTTTCGTCCCGCCGTTTGTGGTAACGGCTTGTCCTTCTATTCATGGAGCAAGCCTTCTTATGCCCGTCGTGCGCGGAAAAAACATCGAGCCACTCTTCACCGCCGAGCAGATTGCGGAGCGCAACCATGCGATGGCGAAGCAGATTGCAGCCGGACCGACGAAGGATCTGCTGGTCATAGCCGTGTTGAAGGGCTCGTTCATCTTTGCCGCCGACCTTATCCGCGCGCTGCATGACAGTGGCCTGGCGCCCGAAGTCGAGTTCATCACGCTGTCGAGCTACGGCACTGGCACGGTGTCGCAGGGCGTTCGGATCGTCAAGGATATCGACAGCGACGTGAAGGATCGCGACGTTCTCCTGATCGACGATATTCTGGAATCCGGCCGCACGCTACTGTTCGCCAAGGAACTGCTTTACGAACGCGGCGCACGCAACGTCACCATCGCCGTGCTCCTTGACAAGAGCGTCAAGCGCAAGGAAAAACTGGAAGCCGATTATGTCGGCTTCGAATGCCCCGACTATTTCGTCGTCGGTTACGGCATGGATGTCGCTTACGCGTTCCGCGAACTCCCGTTTGTCGGCGTGGTCACCGGCGACGCCTGACTGTGCCACAATAAGACGGGTTGTTAACCATCCCGTCCATCCCTTCCTGCCGTTTACCGATCGCAAAGGAAAGTCGTGTGATTTGCGTTGCGGGGCATGAAACGGAGTGATGCACACGATGGCGAAAATTCTGATTACGGAAGACGAGGACTCCCTGCGCTCTTTCGTAGCCCGCGCTTTGCGTCTTGACGGTCATGAGACCGAAGAAGCCGCCGATGGTGCGGAAGGACTGGAAAAACTCAGAGACGGCGTCTACGACCTGCTGCTCTCGGATATCCGCATGCCCGTGATGGACGGCATTGAGCTGGCGCATCAGGCAAAATCCGCCTTTCCGGCGTTGAAGATCCTGTTGATGACCGGCTATGCGGAACAACGCGAGCGCGCTGACGATTTGGCGGAAAAGATCGTCGACGTCGTCTCGAAGCCCTTTGCCTTGCCGGATATCCGCAAGGCCGTCGCGCGTGCGTTGGCCGCCTGAGGCGGCTAACGGCACTCCTCGACAATTCAGCCCTCGTCGGGGACGAATTTGCCTTCGTAGCGTACACGGAAATTGCGGCGCTGGAAGTCCTGCTGAAAACATACAAAGATCAATTCGATATCCGCCAGGCTGTCGCGCTTGTGAAGCAGGCTGAGCGTCACGACGATGACGCCTGCATAGCCGCGCGTCAGCCTGAACGCCGCGTTGCGGATCGCGTTGGCCTCGGCATCCTGCCGGTCGTCGCGCCGCTCGTAGATCACCCAGAAGCGGCAGATGTCCCAGGTCGAACGGAGAATCTCGGTGATCTCCGCCTGGAATTGTTCGGCATGCATGCCAGGGGACCAGGAAAGGGTGCGCTCGCCTTCGTCGGCTACGACGTTGAGGTAGCCATCATAGTCGCCGGTGCGGGAGAGTGCGTTCTCGATCAGCTCAAACGCTGCGTTTTCACCGATTACCGTCTTGAAGAGAATTGCCATCGAATCGCTATCATTAATCACCTGCAGGGTGACAATACGAAGCTTTCGCCAGGCAGGGCTAGCCTCGGCGACGAAATTAGAAGCCCGGTGTCCGTGAGGTCACGCACGTTCAATGCCAACGTCCCCGCTGGACGAGGACGGTGGCACCATCGGCAAAATCCACACCGCGGCCTGTCAGTAGTCGGGGCAGGCGGGATTAATCGTCGTTCCGCTGTTTCCGCCCTGCGTCTGCAGCGTGCCAGGAGCCGGCCTCGGTGGGCAATTGACGGGACGTCGTCCCATAGTGCCATTGGACGAGATGCTGCCTGTCGTCTCCATGCTGTAGGGGGCCGGTCTGTAAGCGTCCGAATACCGCCCACTTCGGGTCGATTCGTAGTTGTCGTAAGCGAGCGTCTTGCCGCCGCTGTTCGTCGTGGCAAATCCACCGATATCCCATGCGCTTGCCGTGCCAGCAGCCATGCCGAATCCAAGAGCGACAGCTGCGATCAGCCTCAATTCCGTTTTCATGGAAGTACCCTCAACTCGTGCCCAAAACGACGCAACCTCGCGTCACAGTAAACACATAGGTATCTACGGCGTGTTGGCGTTGAATCTCACGGGATTGTGACCCGAATTGGCACAAGAGGGCCTACTGGATGTCCAGCAGGCGCTCCAAATAGCGTCGTTCGATTTCCTGCGATGGGTTGTTGCCAAGCTTTTGGCGAATGGCGTCCAGGATTTCACGGGCGCGCTGTACGTCGATTTCGTCGGGTACCTTAACCTGATCGCCGAAATCGGGTCCTTCGGCGCGGCGCGGACGGCCAAGCGGGTCGCGGCCGTTCTGGTTGCCTTGCCCGACCTGGCCTTGCGGACCTTGTCCCTGTTGGCCCTGCATTGCCTGCATCATCTGGTTCATCATGTCGCGCGCGCCCTGGCGCAACGCCTCCAAGGCACGTCCCTGGCCCTGGATGGCCGGTTCACCGCGCCCCTGGCCGAGTTCGCGTCCGGCGCCTTCCATTTCGCGCTGCGCCTGGCCGAAGCCCGGGCCGGGCTTGATGCCCATGTCGCCGAGACCCTTCTGTAGCTCGCCGAGCTGCTTGCCGAGTTCGTCCTGGCGCGAACGCAATTGCTTCAGGGCTTCGCGCAGTTGCTCGGCCGTCATTTGGTCGGAAGGTGACTGCCCCTGCTGATTCTGACCCTGCTGGCTTGGGTCCTGACCCTGGTCTTGCTGGCCCTGTTGCTGATCCTGCTGCATGCCGTCGTTGTCCATCGGCATGTCGTCGAGAAGCGGATCGTTCATCCCCATGTTGGGGTCGCCGCGCTGCATGCGGTCCTTCAGCTGCTGGTCCAGCTTGAAGGTTTCTTCCATCAGCTTCTGCTGGTCACGCAGGATCTGGCCGAGCTTGTCCATCTGCTGGCGCATTTGGCTGTTGTCCTGGCCCTGCTGCCCTTGTTGCGGCCTGCCGGCCTGCAGGTTGTTCATCATCCGCTGCAGCTCGGAGAGCATCTGCTGGGCAGCGTCCCGGTTACCTGAACGCGCCAGATTCTCGATCTGGTCCATCATCCGCTCGAGATCCTGCAGGCGAATGATGTTCTGAGCGTTCTGGTTCGGCTGCATCGGCGCATTCTGCATGCGCTGGGCAAGCTCCTTCATGTATTCCTGCATCGCCTTGCGCAGCTCGTCCATGAGCTTCTTGATCTCACCATCAGGTGCGTTGCGCTGCAGGGCATCCGCCAGGTTCTGCTGGGCGTTGCGCAGATTGCGCTCGGCCTGCGAGAGGTCGCCATCTTCCATGCCGATCGCGATATCCCAGAGGTAGTCGGCCGTGTCCTTGAGCGCCTCCTCGCCCTTGGCAATCTTCATCCGCGTCAAGGCGGATTGCAGCAACAGGTAGTTCGTCAGGTTAGGGATCGTCTCTTCCGGGCGAAGCGTCAGCGCTTCGTTCAGTGCGATCGCTTCCGGCATCTTCCGGGTATCGAGCGAGAAGACCTGCCGTTCCTCGGCCACGGCTGCGGCAAGGGGCTCGTTGAATGGCCGGGCGGGCAGCGTCATCTCGTGCGGCGGGCTGCGACCGGTCTGGCCTGCTGCGTCCTTTGCCACGAGGGTAATGCGAACCCGCTTGCCCGAAAGCGGATGCTCGGTGAGGTTCTTGCTGGTCAGCCCCTTGGCGTCTCGCGAATTGCGGCGAGGAATGTCCAGGCGGAAGTCCGGCAACGGGTAAAGCGGTGTCGCGGTCGGATCGGTCTCGACAGGAACGATTTCTGCCCGCGCTTCCTGCACGCCGTAATCGTCCTTGACGGTAAAGCCGATTTCAAGCGCACCGTTGACGGTTGGCTTCGGCATTCCATTGAAGGCGATCTCGGGCGCCTTATCGGAAATGACATCGAAGCTCCAGGTACGTCCGTTGACCTCGAGCCTGCCATTTTCCTCGAGCTTCATCAAATGCGTGGTGGCGGAGGGAACGGGGTTGGCTGCCGCCGCGCCTTCAGCCAGCTGCGCCGCTGGCGTCGCGGGCTGCTTGGCCGCTTCCTGGGGCGCAATGTCCTGCGCCTCGCCGTTCTCACGCCGGAAGACGACCTTCTCGGCGGTTTTGCCGCCGCTGACACGGACCGTAAGGTTCGAGAGTTCGGGAACGCGGATCGCCGCCTGCTCGGTGCCGGTTGCCGTCAGGTAGATCGGGGCGCGGCCGGTATAGGAGGGGGGCGTGACCCAGGCATCGATGCGCACGGCAGGATCGCTCGCTTGCGGTGCCGGCCGCGGCTGTAGCGCATCCGAAATCGAGCCGCCGCTCGGCGACAGCGAATAGGCGAAGGCCATTACCACCAGCAAAGCCGGAACGGCACGCAGAGCCAGCCGGTCGTGGGAGGCGATGTCAGGGCGGGGGAAGCCGGTATCGAGCGCTGCGATCTTCTCCGCCATACGCGTCTGGTGTTCGCGCCAGAGGGCACGCGCGAAGGGGGTGTCGGTGGCGGGCTCGTCTTCCTGAACGGCCACCGGCTGGTGTTGCAGGCCGTTGCGCTGTTCGAGCAGCCGATCCGCAGCGGCCGTGTCTGGCCAATAAAGCCGGCGAAGGGGAAGGAGCGCAGCAACGAAGGCAACCGCGAAACCGATCAGCAGCGCCACGCGCAGCCAATCGGGCGTATAGCGGAAAACGCCGAACCAGGACGCCGCCAGATAAAGCGCTGCGACCGAAAAGATCGGCAACAGCAGCGGCATGATCTGCTCGGACAGCAGGACCAGGCGCGCTAGAAAGCGCTTCGCCGCAACCAGCCGCGCCAAGGACGGCCTCAGGGCAAATGCACCGTGTTTCTCCCTGCTGGAGCTCTTACTCAATCCGGTCTCCGCGAGCTGGCGTTCGAAGGCAGAGTGCACTTACGGCGATCGCCGGGGCAGTTCGCTCTCCGTCAAGGATAACATTCTTTGTGGCGAAGGCGAGGGCAAGCGCCGGCCAATGCCGGATTTTCACGGTTCTTCGCCAAAAAGTGATGCCATCGCTGAGAGCGCGTGATCAGTCCAGCCAGGTCGGGACGGAATCGAGACCGATCAGCTCTTCATAGGTCCCGCGCGGGCGAATCACGTGGAAATCGCTACCCTTGACCAGCACTTCGGGAACCAGAAGGCGGCTATTGTAGGTGCCTGCTTGCACCGCGCCATAGGCGCCTGCGGAGCTGATGGCGAAGAGATCGCCGGGCTTTGGCATCGCCATTTCGCGGTCGAGCGCCAGGAAATCGCCGGTTTCGCAGACAGGACCGACGACGTCCGCCTTGATGCGCGGTGCGTTCGCCGCCGAGATCACGACGGGGCGGATCTCGTGATGGGCTTCATAGAGGGTCGGACGGATGAGGTCGTTCATCGCGCCGTCGACGATGACGAAGGTCTTTTCGCCGCCGTCCTTCACATAGATCACTTCGGTCACCAGGATGCCGGCATTGCCGACGATCAGGCGGCCGGGCTCGGTGACGATCTTGCAGTTCAGTTCGCGCAGCTGGCTCTTGACGATTTCGGCATAGGCTTCCGGATGCGGCGGCGGGTTGTTGTCATCGCGGTAGGGGATACCAAGGCCGCCGCCGACATCGACGTGATGGATATCGTGGCCGTCGGCGCGCAGCGTGCTAACCAGTTCGCGCAGTAGCTTGAAGGCGTCTTCGAATGGCTGCAGTTCGGTGATTTGGCTGCCGATATGCATGTCGATGCCGGTCACTTCGATGCCGGGCAGGCTGGCTGCGCGGGCATAGACGGCGCGGGCGCGCTCCCAGGAAATGCCGAACTTGTTTTCCTTCTTGCCGGTCGAGATCTTGGCATGCGTCCTGGCGTCGACATCGGGATTGATGCGGAAGGAGACGGGCGCCTTTTTGCCCGCCTTGACGGCGCGCTGGTTGAGGATTTCGAGTTCCGGCTCGGACTCGACATTGAAGCAGTAGATGCCGGCCTCGAGCGCGAAGTCCATTTCCCGCGGTGTCTTGCCGACACCGGAGAACATGATGCGCGATGCCGGGATACCGGCGGCGAGCGCGCGGCGCAGCTCGCCTTCGGAGACGACATCGACGCCGGCGCCGAGACGACCGAGCGTCTTCAGCACGGCCTGATTGGAATTCGCCTTCATGGCGTAGCAGACCATGGCATCGACCTCGCTGAACGCTTTGGCGAAGACGCGGTAGTGGCGCTCGAGCGTCGCCGTGGAGTAGCAGTAGAAGGGCGTGCCGACAGCCTTGGCGATCTCGGGAACGGGAACGTTCTCGGCGTAGAGGACGCCGTCGCGGTACTCGAAATGGTTCACGTCAGTGGCCTCTTAAAGCATGTCTCCCGAAAGTGGGAACCGGTTTCGGGGTAAGGACATGCGCAACAACAAAGACTAAAGCGCGACTGGCGAATCTGAAAGATCGCCGCGCGCTTTCGCGCGCTTTAGAGAAGCGGATCGAGGATGAAGGGCCTGTCCGCGGTGCCCGGCTGTGGCGTCGGCTTCGATGAGTCGCCGGTCTTCGTTGCGTTCGCGCTTGGCGGATCGAGATCGCCTTTGCGCCCGCACCCGGCGACGGCAAGGCCGATCACGGCAAAAACAACCGTCAGGCGGACGATCTGCGGCAAGCTCTTCTGCATGGAATTCCTCTTGGAGCGGCACTGTTGGACACCTTCATAGCGAAGTTTATCCACCTTGTGCACCCTGATTGTTGAGGTCAGTTGCGGGCCCGCCAATAGGCGATCTGCTTGCGCACCTCCAAAGGCGCGGTGCCGCCGAAGCTCTTGCGGCTTGCGACCGATGCCTCAACCGTCAGCACATCGTAGACCTTGTCGGTGATTTCAGGATTGATCGCCTGCAAGTCGGCAAGCGACAGCTCGGCAAGATCGCAACCCTTGCTCTCGGCAAGCGCCACGGCGCGGCCAGTCACATGGTGGGCGTCACGGAACGGCAGACCCGCCTCGCGCACCAGCCAGTCGGCAAGGTCGGTTGCCGTCGAATAGCCGGAGCCGGCCGCCGCCTTCATGCGAGCGGCGTTGATTGTCATGTCGCGCACCATGCCGGTCATCGCGGCGATCGCCAGTTCCAGGCTTTCGGCAGCATCGAAGACCTGTTCCTTGTCTTCCTGCATGTCCTTGGAATAGGCGAGCGGCAGGCCCTTCATGATGGTGAGAAGCGCCACCAGCGAGCCGTTGATGCGGCCGGTCTTGGCGCGCACCAGTTCGGCGGCGTCAGGGTTCTTCTTCTGCGGCATGATCGACGAGCCGGTGGAGAAGGCGTCCGACAGGCGCACGAAGCCGAATTGCGGCGTCGACCAGATGACGATTTCCTCAGCCAGACGCGACAGGTGCATGCCTGTGATGGCTGCGATCGCCAGGAACTCGATGGCGAAGTCGCGGTCCGAGACGGTATCGATCGAATTGCGGGTCGGCTCGCGGAAGCCGAGTGCCTTCGCCGTCATGTGGCGGTCGATCGGATAGCCGGTGCCTGCGAGGGCGGCCGCACCGATCGGGCTTTCGTCCAGATGCTCGATGGCATGGCGCACGCGCGAACGGTCGCGGCCGAACATTTCGACATAGGCCATGCAGTGATGGCCAAAGGTGACGGGCTGCGCCGTCTGCATATGCGTGAAGCCCGGCATGACGGTGTCGGCATGCTCTTCGGCGCGGTCGAGGAAGGCTGATATCAGGTTGGTCAGCAACTGCTCGGTCTTCTGAAGCTCTTCCTTGACCCAGAGGCGGAAGTCGAGCGCGACTTGGTCATTGCGGGAGCGCGCCGTGTGCAGGCGGCCGGCGGCCGGGCCGATCAACGTCGCAAGGCGTGCCTCGACATTCATGTGAATGTCTTCGAGCTTGCGGGAGAATTCGAAATTGCCGCTTTCGATCTCTGACAGGATCGTGTTTAGCCCTTGAACGATCTTGTCTTTATCATCCGCCTGGATGATGCCCTGGTGGGCGAGCATGGTGGCGTGGGCGATCGAACCGCGGATATCCTGCGCAAACAGCTTCTTGTCGAAACCGATCGAGGCATTTATCTCCTCCATGATCGCATCTGGGCCGGAAGCGAAACGTCCGCCCCACATCTGGTTGGAGGATTTGGTGTCCGTGCTGTCGGCCATGACGATGCCTGCCTTGAAGAACGCGTGTCTCGGAGAATGAAATGACGACAAGAACGCCCCTGCGCCTGCCATCCCTGAAGCTGATCGGGATCGCGGCCGTCGCAGGCATTATTGCCGGTGCGGCAGCGGTTTACATCAGGGAAGCCGGGTCTGGCAATGGCGGGACGCAAACGGCGTCGGGCGAATGCGCGGCGACAAAGGACATCGCCACGAGAATTGCGCCGCTGCTCAAGGGACAGGTGGCGGCGATGGTTGCTCCTGACGAGCACCGCAAGCTCACCACCGTTGCCTTCAAGGGCCCCGACGGCAAGCCCATGACGCTCGACAGTTTTGCCGGCAAGACCGTGCTCTTCAATCTCTGGGCAACCTGGTGCGTGCCGTGCCGCGAGGAAATGCCGGCTCTGAACGCGCTGGAGAAGGAGTTGGGCAGCGACAGGTTCCAGGTCGTTCCCGTCAACATCGATACCGGCGACGACGAGAAGCCGAAGGCCTTCCTCAGCGAAATCGGTGTCGATGCGCTACAGTTTTATCGCGACAACACCATCGAGGTCTTCAACAGCCTGAAGAAGGAGGGGTTCGCCTTCGGCTTGCCGGTCACGCTCCTGATCGACGGCAAGGGCTGCCTGATCTCCGCCATGAACGGCCCCGCCGCCTGGGACAGCGACGACGCCAAGGCGCTAATCAAGGGTGCGGTTGGGACGTGAGGCACTAGGCGAGCGGTGGGCCGACGATCGCGATATTGTTCTCGGCGCAGCAGCGCGTCAACGCGTCGATCATCTCGGGAGACGGGGCGGTCGCGGCGGGAAGTTCCGGCTTGTCTGCAATGCGGCTTGCCTGCCGCAGCATCGTCTCGAAGTCGTCGCCACGCGTGATCGTCAGGCAATGGGCGCCAGCGGCACTTTCGAACCGAAAGCTGTGCGGGATACCCTTCGGCGCAACCAGCGTCTGCCCCGCACCGGCATGGACGTTGCGGTCTCCGATTTGAAGGCGCATCTCGCCTTCCAGAAGATGGAAAACCGCGTCTTCGCGGTGGTGAACGTGCAGCGGCGGTCCACGCGATACGATCCATCGATGGAACGCTTTCCGCCATGGTGGACGAGGCTCTCCAGTCGCACGGACTTCGTCGTGATGTGACGCTCGCACCCGCCCATTTTCAGGGCGTGGCGCTCGCCGTTGCCGCCGGTTCGCATATCGCCGCCGTGCCCATGCAGTTTGCGAGGGCGTCAAGGCGCAGCTCGACCTGAAGGTCTTCGAACCGCCCATCGATGTTCCCGCGCCGCACGTGAACCTCTACTGGCACTCTCGCTATGATCAGGATCGAGCGCATGAGTGGATGCGATCACTGATCGTGACGACGGTCTCGGAGTTGGGATTCCCCCTTTAAAAGCAAAACTGACGGCCGGAGCGAGCCGGTGAAGCCATCACCGGCCTTTATGCGAAGCTTACATTGGCACCCGGTCTGTCCAATCGAAAAGATAAGCCAGGACCGATAGCCTTGCCGCGAGGCCCTGCTCAAGTTCGCACGACGTAGAAGATCTGACGAAGTTCATGACAGGGCGAAGATCCTGACTTCCCTCCCGATACCCTGCAGTTCCTCCATCCGGGAGACCGATGTGATGCCGCTGTCTCGTAGGATCTCTGAAACTTGGGCATCCCCGACAATCGCCTCCGTCGTCAGGATCACATTGGGATCAGCAAGGCCCTGTACGCGGGAAGCGATATTGACGGTCTGGCCGAAATAGTCCTGCCGGTCGTTCAGGCTGACTGCCAGGCATGGTCCCTCATGGATGCCGATCTTCAGGAGGAGATCTTCGCTGCCACGTTCGGCATTTAGCCGAAGCATCGCCTGCCGCATCCGCAGCGCGGCCGCCACCGCGCGATCGGGGCTCGGGAAAGTCGCCATCACCGCATCCCCTATGGTCTTCACGACCGCTCCGGTCTCTGTGGCGACGATCTCGTGAAGAACCCTGAAATGTGCTCGCACCAGATCGAATGCGGCAAGATCGCCGACGCGCTCGTAGAGGGCGGTCGAGCCCCTTAAGTCAGTGAAGAGGAAGGTCAGACTTGTGATCTGGAGACGCTGGTCCACGTCAAGTGTGTCTGTCCGATAGATGTCGCGGAAGCTCTGGTTCGTCAGCAGACGCTTGGCGGTCAGAAAGGCTCGTCTGCGGCCCAGTAGCTCGTGCAGGTCGTCTCCGGCGACGCAGACGTTCGGTACCACTCTGCGATCGGTGTGGTTCTCGAGGGTGAGCCGGAGAACGCCGGGACGAAACGTAATCGTTTCGTTCAGTGCATGCGCCTGGCTGATGACCATTGAGAGGTTCTGACGTTCGTGGGTGGGCTCACCTTTCACGTCGATAAACTGCGCCGAGTGTGTCACCGCATCGAAGATGATGACGAATTGCGCCGGCAGTTGTAGTGAGACGAAAGCCTTCTCGCCCGGCGCCAACTCGATCATCTCCAATACGATGCGTGCGAACCGCGCTTCGAAGTCATCGGGCAGATCGACCCCGGAACTGAAGAAGATTTGCCGGTAATACTCAAGTGGAGGCAACCGATCGGGCTCGTGGGCAGCAATCCTGCGCACTCTCGGACTGACCGTAAAGGTTACCTCGACCATTTCGTCGAGGGTTGGCTCGTATCCGGCCGCGCAAAGCGCGCAATGGTAGGTCTCTTGGACAACTCCCTTCAGGGTTGCGCCGGTGTCAAGGACGCCGCCGCATCCTGGGCAAAGCACATTCCAGGTCATCTCGAACGCGCCTATGCGGGCCGCATGGAGAAGCGCCGCGATGGTTTTTTCTTCATCGAGATGATGCGCATCAGCGAAGGCGAGCGCATTGATGCGGTTGAGATCGCGATCCGAGCCGTGCATGACAACATTCTCGATGCACTCGACCGTCTGAGCGTCAGCTACCTGTCGCAAGCTCGCAAAAAGTACGTCCACTTCGCTCATTAGACAGGTCTCCGTGCGTATAACCCCACGGCGGACGACGCCAGTAGCGCGATCATAGCACGGGAAGTTGCCGATAGAAATCTCGACGCCTGGATGCTGCTCGCCTCCCGCTCTGTTTGATTTTATTTGTACCTAGCCTTCCGGTCGCAAGCAGTCACGAAGCCCCAGTGATGGCATTTGCCGCATAATGCAGGAAAATCTTGCCCTCGATTTTCCCCGCTGCCCGGCCCCGTGCCAACAGTCCTCTCGCTTCCGTCGCCGGAGTGTTTCGCGAGAGGTTGCAGGCGGGAGCCGGCGCCCTGTCCGAAGCTGTAACGTGCAGCCGAACGCAGGGAGGTGAAAGCCGGGTATTCGGGGTCAAAAAACGGTGCAGCCACAAGTCTCCCCCGGATGTTCCAGCATCCGGTTTGGTTCAGCCATGCAAGTCTGGACGGATCTGCCCGGACGCAGCGAGACGAGGCAATCGCCTGAAGGGATAGGGATATCCCGAAGAACGCCGCAGGCCACGCAAATGCGGAGCCATAATTTATTCGTCAGTGAGGTTCCGCATTTGCGTGGGCTCTCCGGATCGATGATTGATACTGCAGGCGGATGCGCCGTGCGGAGGGGAAGTCGTGGCCGGGGCGTGAGCGTCGACAACCTGGAGTACTCCTCGAAAGAGATCGTGCGGCCACCGATATTGAAGGCCATTGCCGAGCTCGCCATGCGGCGCTAGATTGTGAATGAGACGCAGTCGCGCGCCTAGCGATAGTCGAGCCGCGGCCAAAATCGATGCCCAGGGAGACGACATCTCCCAAGCTTTTGAAGCTTCAGTCGCTTCGCCCCGGGCGCAGGCGAGCCCTATCGAACGCAAGTCAGTTCACTGGTGCGACAGCATAGGAGGCGTAGATGGCAATTTCGCGCAAGCAGGCAGAGCGTTTGCTAACTGCGGACGAATGGCAGCTCGTTCAGAAAACCCACCATCCGGCAATGCAGGATCTGTCGGATGCTGATCTCTCCGATCTTGCCAAGCGCATACGGGAAAGGCGCGATCGGGCGCAAAGCGAGGCGAATAGGCAGCGCAGGGAAATCAGGGGCAAGGCGCAACCCAAAGGGGCGGCACCAGCGCGCAAAGATACGGGCACGCGGGCCAAACTCGAAGTTCTGGCCATGGGCGTGCGTAGTGTGAATGCCGAACAAGCCCGCCGGCGCAGAATGCTTGCTAAAGTTCAGATGGTCGAGAATTTGCGGGCCGCGTTGGCGCGAAGGAAAGAAGCGAAAAGCGAGAAGGACGAGGCATTCAACACACGTCAGGCGCATGCAGGCATGCACTCGATCGAAAGCTCGAAGCGCAAGAATCTCATCCGTCCGATGGAGCGAGGCAGATTGCGGAAGGCCGGCGCCGTTTCACAGGCGAAGCGCAACGCTCGTGGCGCATAGGCTTTGATGGTTCGCCAGCTCGGTGGTGTCTTAGCGGGTCGGGATCGGCGTGTCGCCGCGATAGTCATAGAAGCCGCGGCCGGATTTGCGGCCAAGCCAGCCTGCTTCGACATATTTCACCAGCAGCGGGCAGGGAC
This sequence comes from Rhizobium sp. BK060, assembly GCF_014193145.1. NCBI lineage: Bacteria > Pseudomonadati > Pseudomonadota > Alphaproteobacteria > Hyphomicrobiales > Rhizobiaceae > Rhizobium > Rhizobium sp. BK060. The sequence continues at coordinate 1,442 of NZ_JACHYW010000008.1, read as the reverse complement.
GATATTTCGAGTCGGCCAGTCCGTCGTGCAGCACCTGCATGATCGACAGGCAGGTGTCGAGGCCGATGAAATCGGCAAGCTGCAGCGGTCCCATCGGATGATTGGCGCCGAGCTTCATGGCGGTGTCGATCGCATCAACGGTGCCGACGCCTTCGTAAAGCGTATAGATCGCTTCGTTGATCATCGGCAGCAGGATGCGGTTGACGATGAAAGCCGGGAAATCCTCGGCAACCGTCACCGTTTTTTCCAGCGAGGCGACGAATTCCTTGGCGGTGGCGAAGGTGCTCTCTTCCGTGGCGATGCCGCGCACGAGTTCGACCAGCTTCATGACCGGCACCGGGTTCATGAAATGGATGCCCATGAAGTGCTCGGGGCGGTCGGTGGCGGAGGCAAGCCGCGTGATCGAGAGTGAGGATGTGTTGGTGGCGAGGATCGCTTCCGGCTTCAGGACGGGACAAACCTGGGCGTAGATCTTGCGCTTGACGCTTTCGTCCTCGGTCGCAGCTTCGATCACAAGATCGGAAGCGGCGAGATCGTTGATGTCGGAGGAGCCGGAAATCAGGGCGAGAGTGGCGGAACGTTTGTCGTCCGTCATCTTGCCGCTCGTCACATGGCGGGCAAGGTTGCCGTTGATGGTGGCGAGACCATGCTGGACGCGTTCGTCGGAGAGATCGTAGAGCTGGACCTTGTAGCCTGCATCTGCCGAGACCTGTGCGATACCGCAACCCATCTGGCCTGCGCCGATGATACCAATTGTCTTCAACACCGCACTCATCTCCAAACCCCCGCTCGGCATACGCCCCCGCGCTGCCGCATTTTTCTAACAGAACTGCCGGGCAAATGATCGCCCGGCAGAAGTAGTAGCCCTTAAAATGATAATTTTCCAGTCATTCGCAAGTGCGAAATGAAGGCATCTGCTCGGTTCAAAGCGCCTTCTGCAATTCCGGCAGGACATCGAAGAGGTCGGCGACGAGACCGTAGTCGGCGACCTGGAAGATCGGCGCCTCCTCGTCCTTGTTGATGGCGACGATGACCTTCGAATCCTTCATGCCGGCGAGGTGCTGGATGGCACCCGAGATGCCGCAGGCGATGTAGAGATCGGGCGCCACGACCTTGCCGGTCTGGCCGACCTGCCAGTCGTTCGGGGCGTAACCGGCATCGACGGCAGCGCGGCTTGCGCCGACGGCGGCTCCGAGCTTGTCGGCGACCGGCAGGATGACCTGCCTGAACTTCTCCGCCGAGCCGAGCGCCCGGCCACCGGAGATGATGATCTTCGCCGAGGTCAGCTCCGGCCGGTCGGAGGCCGACAGCGCGTCCTTGACGAAGCTCGACAGATCCGGATTGGCAGCCGCGGCGATCGCTTCGACCGGGGCAGAACCGCCTTCCGCGGCGGCAGCAAACGAGGCGGTGCGCACGGTGATCACCTTCTTTGCGTCGGTCGC
>NZ_JACHYW010000007.1:0-240601 GCF_014193145.1 Rhizobium sp. BK060 | reverse complement strand
GACATGCGCGACGCGCCGTCGATTACCATCATCCAGGCCTTGCTGGACGGCGGCGCCAACGTTCACGCCTATGATCCGGAAGGCATGGAGATGGCGAAGGAAGTCATCGGCCCGATCACCTACGGCACTGACCCCTACGAGATTGCCGAAGGCGCGGATGCCATCGTCATCGTCACGGAATGGGACGAGTTCCGGGCGCTCGACCTCAAGCGGATGAAATCGCTGGTGAAGACCCCGACGATTGTTGATCTGCGCAACATCTATCCTGTCGCCGAAGTCACCAAGCACGGCTTCAGCTATTTCGCCATCGGAAAGAAGAACGAGAAGAAGTAGAGATGCGCTATTTCATCACCGGCACTGCGGGCTTTATCGGCTTTCATCTTGCCCGCCGCTTGCTGCAGGATGGCCACCAGGTCGTCGGTTTCGACGGCATGACGCATTACTACAACATCAAGCTCAAGCATATGCGCAACGCGGCGCTGGCGCAGTTTCCGGCCTTCCGCCCGGTGACGGCCATGCTGGAAGATCGCAAGGCCCTGGAAGAGGCCGTGGCGAGCGCAACGCCCGATGTGATGGTGCATCTGGCAGCGCAGGCCGGCGTACGCTACAGCCTCGAAAACCCGAGGGCCTATCTGACATCGAACCTGGAAGGCTCTTGGAACATCCTCGAGATCGCCAAGGATGTCGGGGTCAACCATCTCATGCTGGCTTCAACCTCATCGATCTATGGTGCCAACCCGTCCATTCCGTTCCGCGAGACAGACCGGGCGGACGAGCCGCTGACCTTTTACGCGGCAACGAAGAAATCGATGGAACTGATGGCGCACAGCTATGCCCATCTCCACAAGGTCCCGACGACCGCCTTCCGGTTCTTCACCGTCTACGGCCCCTGGGGACGTCCCGACATGGCGCTCTTCAAGTTCGTCAAGACCATGCTGGAGGACCAGCCGATCGAGATCTACGGCGAAGGCCGGATGAGCCGCGACTTCACCTATATCGATGACCTCGTGGAGGCGGTCGTCCGGCTATCGCCGGTGGCTCCGTCGGAAGCCAACCGCGTGGCCGACGAACGTATCGAGACGCTTTCGCGTCAGGCTCCGTTCCGCATCGTCAACATCGGGGGCGGTCAGCCCGAAGACCTGATGACCTTCGTCGAAACCGTCGAAAAGGCACTTGGCCAATCGGCGAAACGCAAGATGCTGCCAATGCAAAAGGGTGACGTGCCGCGCACCTTCGCCAGCCCCGATTTGCTGCTGGCTCTGACCGGCTACAAGCCGGAGACGACACTGGATGTCGGCGTGAAGGCTTTTGTCGACTGGTATCTGGAAGCACGTAGCGAACTCGATCGCGAAGTGGAGGTCGTCCGATGAACTATCGCGCAGAGATTGACGGGTTAAGAGCAATCGCCGTTGTTCCGGTTCTCTTCTTTCATGCCGCGATCTATCCCTTTAGCGGGGGGTATGTCGGTGTTGACATCTTCTTCGTGATCAGCGGATACCTCATCACCGGTATTTTGCTGAAGGAGATCGAGCAAGGCAGCCTTTCGGTCGTCGGCTTCTATAATCGTCGTATTCGACGCATTTATCCCGCAGTTTTTGCCACTATCATCGTCTCGGCGATCGCCGCTGCGTTTGTCCTTTACGCTGACGATCTTAAGGACTTCGGACAAAGTGTCATCGCAACGCTCACCTTCATGTCGAACGTCTTGTTCTGGCATGAGACCAATTACTTTGCGCCAAATGCAGAATTCAAGCCGCTGCTGCACACCTGGTCGCTCGCAGTGGAAGAGCAGTTCTACGTCCTCTTTCCTCTGCTTCTGGCTGTCCTTGCCAAGCGGGGCCGACGAAACCAGTTTGCAGTCATCGCCTTTTTGACCGCCGCAAGCTTTGCGGCAGCCGAGATTGCTTCCTTGCGATTTCCAGCAAGCGCTTTCTTCCTTCTGCCCTTTCGAGCATGGGAACTGTCAGCAGGTGCGCTCCTTGCGCTTTATGAGACAGGACGCGCGCGCCCGGCCGGACGTGTCGCGTCGACAGGCGCGGCGGTTGGTCTTCTGCTGATTGCCTATGCCATCGTTAGTCTCGATCTCGAGACTCCATTTCCGGGGCGATGGGCATTGCTTCCGGTTTGCGGGGCCGTTCTGGTCATTCGCTTCGCACAGCCCTCTAATTTGATCGGCAGGGTCCTCGGCTCGCCGGTTGCGGTCGCGGTCGGCCTGATCAGCTACAGTCTCTATCTGGTCCACCAGCCCATATTTGCCCTGTACAGATATGCCCGCGTCGTTGAGCCATCTCGCCTCGAGATGGTGGGGCTGATCGCGCTGAGCTTTGTGTTGGCAGCGATTTCCTGGAAGCTTGTCGAGCAACCATTCCGAAGGGCCCGCTATCGGTCACGCACGGTCTTTGCTTCAGCCGCATGTGGCAGTCTTATTCTGATATCACTTGGCGCAGTGGCGCACCTGAACGCAGGCTTCCCCTCGTGGACGCTTGCACGGCTTTCGCCTCAGCAGGCGGTCGTCTATCGAAATCTGCTGGAGGAACGCGGTCGCATCGATAAGGTCGCCGACAGCAACAAGTTCACTGAATGCGTGTTTCGCACGGGTAAGCTTAACGAGATCTTCCGTCGCCAATTTGCCGATTGTGCCGAAGAGCATGGCACCGCAACCATAATTGTCGGTGATTCGCATGCCGGTAACCTGTTCGACGCGATCGCGCCGCTTTCAGGTCGGCCGTTTGTCATAGGGATAAACAAGGGCTTTTGCCGAGCGGTCGAATCCGATCCCCAATGCTTCTATGGTGAATTGTTGGACTTCGTCACAACGAACGCTGGTTCGATAGATAGAGTCATCTACATGCAGGCAGGTTTTTATCTTCTCGATGCCCCGGACGGAGCCATCGGCAGTCGGGACATGTTCCAACGCTACACCGACCGACCGTTCCCCGTCAGCCAATCTCGTATCGACCTGACGCTGACTTATCTCGGCAAGCTTGCGAGTCACGTGAATGTCGTTTGGTCAGGTCCGTGGATAGATCCGCACGTCACACATAACCAGCTTGTTGCAAACGGCTGCGACGGCTCGACTGATCTGCCCAATTCCTTTGTGGTCCCGTCCTATACGCGCCTTGACCAAACAGTCCACGAGTTGGCCCGCGAAAGGCAAATATCCTACGTGTCGACGATCAACGCGCTGAATTTCAATGCGCGACTGGATCTTGTCGACTGCCAGAATGTCTACTTCATCGATGCCGACCACTGGAGCGTCGCAGGCGAACAGAGGTTTGGGCCAAAGGTCCTGGGGGCACTGAACATGACGATGTGAAGGGGCTGCTGCCGGGCAGGGCTCCTTGATCAAAGGCAAGCTATCGGCGTGTGATCCATCAGGGGGATTTGTTATGACAACGAATACACCGCGATATCATGCCCTCGACGGTGCACGCGGCGTTGCCGCCTTTGTGGTAGTGCTGTGCCACGGCCTATCGAGGGCATATCGCCACTATGACCTGTCGCCTCTGCAGTTGAACACGTTGAAGGCTTTCCTTACGCTCGGTCACCTAAGCGTCATCTTCTTTTTTGTTCTCAGTGGGTTTGCTCTCGCCATTCGCTACACCCTGGGGAAGAACAATTCATACTGGCGGTTTCAGCTGGGCCGGCTGGTGCGTCTCGTGCCGAGCGTGGCAGCCGTCGTCGCGACCGCAACCGTGCTTCGCGTGGTGACGCCGGACCTGCCCGTCGAGATGCTCTCTGGCGCGTTTGTCGACTTATGGAAGCTTCCGATCAACGTCGAACTATTGGCGCGACACATCTTGCTAATCGGCGTCAGTCGAACGGACACGGACCTGGATCCTCCATTGTGGAGCCTCGTATACGAAATGCGGGCCGGGCTCTTCATCCCCTTGTTCATGTATTCGCTCAAGCGATATTCGCTTCACAGCAATATCATCCTGATTTTTCTCCTCTACGCTTTTTCGTCGATCTCACTGTCCCTGTTCGGGCTACCAAACCCAGTTTTCTATGGGGAGACGCCGCTCGGTTCGCTACTGGCGACACTCCACTATCTGGGGTCGTTTCTTTTCGGGTGCGTGATCTGCCATTGCCTGCATCAAAGCGAAGGGAGTTGGTCGGTAAACGGAGCTCGGCGCTTCACATTATTCATTGTGTTCGCTCTCCTTGCGTTCTGGCTTGGAGGCATTCTTACCCATAGCGACCTCCTCCTAAGTCTGGCGGCGGGTTGCGCGATCTACTGCATTTTGCGCATCGAGCCGTTGAAGCAAGGGCTAGAGTTGGCACCGATCCAGTTTCTGGGAAAAATATCCTATTCACTGTATCTCGTTCATATGCCTGTTTCGCTGGCGGTATTGCGACTGGCGGGGGGCGAAATAGGCGACGGCACCTTCCTTATCATTGCCCCGACGCTCAGTCTCATTGCCGCAACGATCTTGTTCGTGATCGTCGAACGTCCGTCGATAGCTCTTTCGAGAATAGTCGGGCGACAAAGCACGACCTTAAGGCCAGGCGGCCAAAGCGGACATGACGAGGAACGCCCAGCCGGGACGAAAAAAGCGTCGGTTGGAGAGCCTGAAGACCTGGAAGTTCAATCCCTGCGATCATGAAGGAGAAAATTGATGAATACCAATGACCTAGACTGCCCCAAGAGTGTTGATGAAATGGCCCTGTTTGCTGCTTCGATCCTGAGCTCGGCCACGTCTTCATCGGTTGAAATCTCCAGTGCAAGGAGTGTTCTGGTCGAAGTTAAGCGCGCATCGTACCGCCTTGCCACCGACGAGGACGTCAAAACCCAATATCAGCGACTTGCGCTGGCATGTGCTGCTCGTGGCCAGACGTCAGGGCGCTGAAAACAGTGAAGTGCTCTTCGCCCGGACATCAGATCGTGCTCGTGAAAACTCAAATTCATTAGGTGGCAGATGGGAAAGTTAGATAGGAACGCCATTACGATCCTCATCGTGGACGACGAGTTGTCGGTGCGGATGGCACTGCGCGCGGAACTTGAGGATGCCGCGATGACTGTGATCGAAGCGCGTAACGCCACCGAGGCGCTGCGGGAGCTCGAAGCAAATATGAACATCGAAGCCGTATTGAGCGATATTCGAATGCCTGGGGGATTTGATGGGGTCGCTCTTGCAAGACTGGTGGAACGTCGATGGCCGTTTGTGAGAATTCTGCTAACGTCGGGAGAGCATGCGGTTTCGGGCAGGGACCTGCCTTCGGGCACGCGCTATATCGCCAAACCGTACGAAAGCCGACAAGTGGGGGCAACCATTCGCGGGATGGTGCGAGGTTACGCCTGATCACGCTCCAACACCGATGATACGAGCACTGGCAATCTCGATCAGCTTTTGATTGGAGCACCACTTCTAGAAACGGACTAAATCATCGATAGCCAGCTGAAACATGCATCGTTTCGTATTTGTCTGCTTTAGTGGTTTCGAATACGCCTTGTATCGGAGTTGTCCTCCTGTTAGCCACCTCCTGCCTGGCCCGCCTTTCGAGCGGGCGATTTTTTATCGTCGCTTACGTCACCGGCCTTGAAGAGTGTCGGACCTCAGCCCGCGGTTAGCTTTACAGCCGGTGGAACGACATTGCACGCCCGTGATGAAGGCGCACGAACGCCGGCCTCAAACCGCCGGCGCTAAGCTACAATCCCATTGCCTCTTCGCGTCAACGCCTGAGGCGTGCCTTTAACCTGCTATCGGCGTGGGGATCGAAATAGTGGTAGAGAGCCGTTGCGCGCACGGTGTCGGGATCGCATGGTTCGTTTGCGTGGATGCTTCGGTAGCCCCAGAACAGATAGAGATTTCCTGGAACCATTTTGATCCTCGTGAATGACGCGGGATCGTTCAGGGCTCGGGTTCTCAATGACTTTTGCCGGATCTTGTCCACCATTATTTTGTCGACAAGATTTCCCGCATAGGTTTCCCGGACGGGTCTGGTATTCGGCACGAGGAGGAGATCGCCGGCCCGACCGGTCGTGGGGATAACAATGGGAATCAATGCCGTGACGAGGTAGGAATCATAGTGAAAGTTGAGAGAATGCTGCATCATTCCCTTGCCGGTCAGGCATCTCAGCAACTGATAGAATTCGACAGCAGGAGCCGGTTTGTTGCGGCTCGCTACATAAAGCCGCGAAAAGATCGACTGGAACCGCGTGGATTGTGCCAGTTCATCAAGTCCGGATCCCTTTACGGCTTCGCTGCCTCTAAAGACCACATATTCGTTCTGGGAACTGCGCACGGACGATGCGACAAACTCCTGCATCGTCATCAAACTGGCAGGTGTTAGGAAATCCGGTATGCAGCAATACCCATCCCGTTCCATAGCGGAGAAAAGCGATTGCAGCCGGTCGTCGGAGATTTCGGGTGTGGTTGCATCAAGCGCACTTACGGTATCCATGGCGGACCTCGAAGCGTTTGAACCTCCCGACTAAACAATAGGAGTCGTATCCAGGGTTGTCTACACGAAAGATCGAAGCAACGAGGCGTCACACGGTATTGAGCTGACATCGGAGGTGTTCGGCGGCCCTGCGCCCCCGCCGGGCGATCGCAACTCACAGGCAAGGGTTGCAGCACGGCAAGTGTATTCTCCAGGCAAGTGACATCTCCCACAACATAGGGTGGCGGGAGTAACCGCTATAGCAGGCGACATCGCGCCATATACTCTAATTATTCAGCCCATCAAGATGGGTCAAATATCGGAGTTAGGCCGGCTATGTGCTCGTTTCTGAATGCAGTGAATGGGGTGTTGACGAGCATCTATCCCGGCGAGGTGTTCCCCACCGAGGTCCGGGGCGTCGGCACCGGCTTTGCCACCAGAGACAGATGACGCACGTGCATGTCGGATGGTTGATTTGCGAAGCGGGTAGACGCGACAGCGAAACTTCCTCTTTGCATTTTCCTCATGGCATTATTGGCAGCGATGCGTGGCGGTAGTTGAAGTGTAGCAAAGCCCATCCTCCTCATTGTTCGCATGCCTCGCTGTCAACGGTCCGCAACTCTTCTTAAGTTTCATGAATGGGGTGCGCAGCAGAACCTTCATCAACCGCTCGGCGAGCGCTCGAAGTCGAAAATTCTCTGCGTCGCAAGCGCGGCAGCGCCCCGTGCCCATGAACTTGGGACCCAATCGGTGACGAGTTCCGGCTTGGTGAAGAATGCGAATTCTTCCATTGTTTTCCGGATCGGGGCGAGAAGGGCATCACCGAATTGCACGGCTTCTCCGCCCACGACGATGATCTCCGGGTCAAACAGATTGACCATGTCGGCCAGGTGTCGCCCGATCCGAGAACCGCAGTCCGATAAGATGGAAAGCGCCAGATCTTCTTGATGCTCAACGGACTGAGCGAACTGATCGCGGCTTATCGGGGAGCCCGTCCGGCTCTGCCATTCGTCCAGCATATAGGGCTCTGCTGCATGCGCCATCAGGCATCCACGCCGACCGCATTCACACAAGCGACCATTCACAACGGAGGTCGTATGTCCCAGCTTACCGGCGGCACTGTGGCTTCCATGATAGATCTCGCCCTTGATCACAAGCGAACAGCCGATACCGGCGCCAATCGCAAGCGCTGCGAAGTTTTGGTGATCCCGGCCGACGCCGAACAGTTTCTGCGCGACGGCGAAAGCGTTCACGTCGTCGTCGGTCCAGACCGGAACATGGACGCGTTTGGCGAGCAGCTCCGCGAACGGCAGGTTCTTCCAACCGAAGCGGGGGCTCTGGATGCACATGCCGGTCGATGGATCGATTTCTCCGGGGATCGAAACACCAATACCCATGATTTCCGTTCCCTGCCGGTTAGCCTGCGCGAGGAGCTTCGGGATCGTCGCGGCAATGGTTTCGATCATGCCCTGCGGGCTCGTATCGGCGACGTCCGCTTCGAGCGATGCAAGGGGGGTCGTGGCCAGATCGGTCAGCACGCAGTCGATGCTGTATCGGTTGAGCTTGAAGCCAAGCGCAAGATGCGCTTCGTAGTTGATGTCGACTGGTACGGGGCGCCGGCCAGTGGTTCCAGCAACCGCCTCGCGCTCCACGACCAGTGCCTCCTCCATCAATTCGGCGACCACGAACGTGACGGCCGCAGGGCTCAACCCGGTAATTTGCGCCATCTCGGCGCGGGAGATAGGGCCGCGGTTGCGCAGCAGGTTCAGGATAAGGCGCCGGTTCAGGGCTCGCGATGTGCTGGCGTTGCCTCTCACTTCATCTCCTCATTAATTTATTTCGTAAATTAACTATTGCGTCGACCCTAAAGCTAGGCTAACTTCGCGCCGTTGGCAATCGAGGAGGAGTTCGCCTGCCGCCACATCGCACAGCAAGGCGACGCTCAGCACATTCATCGAACTTGGCCTGTCCGAGCAGACGGTTGCTCGGCAATGCCGAAGCTTTGTCTTGGGAGGAGAGAATGGCAATGAAAGATCTAACGTCGTTGATGGAAAGCGCGGCCTCTTCGCGACGCCAGTTCATGATCGGCGCCGGTACGGCGCTGGCTGGCGTGGCACTTAGCTGCCCCGCGCTGGCGCAGAGCAAGGAGCTGACAATCATCTCCAATATCGGCAACGCCGCGCAGCGGGAGGTGCTTCAGCGCATCGCAAGCGAGTATGAGAAGGCGGGGCGTGTCAAAGTCACCATCAACAATATGGACCATGAGGCCCACAAAACGGCTATTCGCAGCTATCTTGTCGTGGGTGCGCCGGACCTCTGCTTCTGGTTCTCCGGTAACCGCATGAAGGCCTTCGTCAAGCGTGATCTGTTCGACGACATTTCCGATCTTTTCGAACGCGAGAACTACAAGAGCGTGCTCGGCCCATCGACCGCAGCGGTCACGGTGGATGGTAAGCAGTATGGCTTGCCTCTCGGGGGCCTTCTCTGGGGCCTGTTCTACCGCAAGGACGTCTTTGCCGAAAAGGGCTGGACGGCGCCCAAGACCATTAAGGATCTACTGACACTTGGCGAGCAGGCGAAATCGGCAGGCATGATCCCGGTCAGCATGGGCACGAAGGAAATGTGGCCTGCCGCCGGGTGGTTCGATCACATGAACCTGCGCATCAACGGCCTCGACAAGCATATGGCGCTGATGGATGGTCAGATGTCCTATACCGACGATGCGCTGAAGCCGGTGTTCGACACATGGGAGGAACTGATCAAGGCTGAGATGTTCAGCCCAAACCACACCTCCTTCGGCTGGGAGCAGGCTGCCGCCGCACTGGCGCAGAAGAAAGCCGCGATGATGGATCTGGCCGGCTTCATAAAATATGGCTTCCCCGAGGATCAGGTCGACCAGATCGCGTTTGCGCCGTTCCCGGAAATCACCTCCGGCATGGCACGCTATGAGGATTTCGCACTGAATTCGATCCACGTTCCGAAGAATGCCAAGAACAAACAAGGCGCACGCGACTTCCTTGCCTATTTCTATAAGCCCGAGAACCTGTCGGCCTTCCTAGAAGCGGAAAGTGCAGTACCACCCCGCAGTGATTGCCCGCCGAGCAAGGATCCGCTGGTCAATGCTGCCGTGGAATCGCTGAAGACCGTTGCGGCCACTGCCCAGTACTACGACCGCGACACCGATCCCGACATGGCACAGGAAGGGCTGAAGGGCTTCCAGGAATTCATGGTCAAGCCAGAACGGCGCGAGCAGATTCTCGAGCGGCTTGAAGCAACCCGCAAGCGCGTCTTCAAGGCGTGACCGCGATCGCCTTGGTCATGCACCCTCCCTGCGCTGGCCGCGCTTCGGACAGGAGATGCTTACTTCACGCACTCCTGTCCGAAATCCGGCAGCGCCGGCGAGCATCGACCGCACGTAACCAATTCCGACCCTGGAAAGCAGAAAGAGATGTCCAGTTTCTGGCGACGCCATCGCTCTTGGATGGCTCCAACCTTGTTCATTTTCCCCGGAGCCCTTCTGTTCGGCATCGTCATCATCATGGCCTCGATCCAAACGGTCTGGGTCTCATTCTTCGACTGGGATGGCGTCAGCGAGATGCGGTGGGTGGGCCTGTCGAACTACGCACAGCTCATCGATGACCCGCAATTCTATGTTTCGCTCAAGAACAACCTGATCTGGCTCGTCATGTTCATGCTGGCGCCACCACTCGGTCTCGCATTGGCACTGCTGCTCAACCAGCCGATCAGGGGCATGCGCGTCATGAAGTCCCTCTTCTTCGTGCCGCTGGTATTGGCATCGGTGACGGTCGGCGTGGTCTTCACTTGGGTCTACGATCCGAGCTTCGGCCTGCTATCGCTGATCTTCGGCTATTTCGGAGCCACCGCACCGGCGCTGCTTTCTGACGAGCATTTCGTTACGTTTGCGGTCGTAGTCGCAGCGCTGTGGCCTCAGACTGCCTTCTGCCTGGTGCTGTTTCTTGCGGGTCTCAATAACCTCAGCGAGGATCTGATCGGCGCCGGCCAGGTCGACGGAGCGCGTGGCTGGCCGATGCTGTGGCACGTGGTGCTGCCGCAATTGCGGGAAGTCAGCTTCATCGCGCTTGCCGTCACCGTGATCGGAGCGCTGCGTTCATTCGACATGGTCGCGGTCATGACGTCCGGCGGACCGTTCGGCTCGTCTAGCGTGCTCGCCTATCAGATGTACGAGCAATCCATCTTCTCCTATCGCTTTGGATATGGAGCCGCCATAGCCACCGTGCTCTTCGTCATCATGGCCGTCTTTATCGCCTGGTACCTGCGCACCCTGCTCAAGCCTGAACGGGAGGCTCTTTGATGTATCCGCGTCCGATTTCCGAAGAATCCCCACTTCGCCGGGCAGCCTATGCCGGCATGGTCGCGCTTGTCCTGATCCTCTGGCTCGTGCCGCTGATGGCAGTAATGGCAACATCGCTCCGGTCGTTCGAGGAACTGATGGCCGGCAATTACTGGGGCTGGCCGAAGAGTTTCAATTTCGTCGAAAACTATATGGCCGTCTTCACCCAGACGGCCATGGCCCGCTACTTTCTCAACAGCCTGATCATCACGTTGCCGTCGGTTCTGGGAGTGCTGATCCTTTCGACCCTCACAGGCTACGTGCTGTCGCGCTACCGTTTCCGGGGCGCCAACCTGATGTTTGCGCTCTTCGTTGGTGGCAACTTCCTGCCGGCGCAGATCATGATGATCCCGGTGCGCGACCTGATGGTGTCGCTCGGCCTTTATGATACCTACACTGCGCTTATCCTCTTCCACATCGCCTTCCAGACCGGCTTTGCGACGCTGTTCATGCGGAATTTCATCGCGGCTTTGCCGGACGAACTTTTCCAGGCTGCGCGAGCTGAAGGGGCTTCGCCCGGCCAAACGCTGATCCATGTCGTCTTGCCGCTGATCCGTCCGGCGCTGGCAGCACTTGCGATCCTGACCTTCACCTTCGTCTGGAATGATTATTTCTGGGCAATCGTGTTGACCCAGAGCGATACCGTCAAGCCGGTGACGGCGGGCCTCAGCAACCTGCGCGGCGAATGGGTTTCGGCATGGAACCTCGTGGCAGCCGCCACGATCATGGTCGCGATCCCGCCCGTCGTGATGTTCTTCCTCATGCAACGCCATTTCATCGCCGGCCTCACGGTTGGAGCCGTGAAGGGCTGATGCGCAAAGATCAAAGGATGGCTCAATGGCCAGCGTAGAAATCCAGAACGTTCAGAAGCACTATGGCAAGTTCCATGCGCTCAACGACATCAACCTCTCCATCGAGGAGGGCGAGTTCGTTGTCATGGTCGGACCATCCGGCTGCGGCAAGTCCACGCTTCTGAAGACAATCGCGGGTCTCGAGACGGTAACGTCGGGCCAGTTGCTGATCAAGGGGCGGGATGTCACCCGGCTCGAGCCAGGCGACCGGGGCATCGCCATGGTTTTCCAGTCCTATGCGCTCTATCCGCATATGACGGTGGCGCAGAACATGGGTTTCGGCCTTCGCATGGCCGGACGGCCCAAGGCGGAAATCGATACGGCGGTGGCGAGGGCGGCAAAAATCCTCCGGCTCGAGGAGCAGCTCGACAAGCGACCCAAGCAAATGTCCGGCGGTCAGCGGCAGCGCGTCGCCATCGGCCGGGCCATTACCCGTTCGCCCGACGTCTTCCTGTTCGACGAGCCGCTGTCCAATCTCGATGCGGCACTGCGCACGCAGATGCGCGTCGAACTGTCGACCCTGCATGCTGAGCTTGGTTCGACGATGATCTATGTGACGCATGACCAGGTCGAGGCGATGACCATGGCAAGTCGCATCGTCGTGCTCAATCGCGGTCGTATCGAGCAGGTGGGTGCGCCGCTCGACCTCTATGCCAATCCCGCCAACCTGTTCGTCGCGGGCTTCCTCGGCGCGCCGCGCATGAACTTCGTGACCGGCACGGTCGCGGAGGTCTCGGGTCGCAGTGCCAGGGTCGCCTGTGCCGACGGGCTGACGGTTTCCTTCGACGATCTTAGAGTGCCAGCCGCCAAGAGCGACACGGTCACGGTTGGTATCCGCCCCGAAAAGCTCACGATTGATCAGGCTGGGTGCGCCTTTACCTTCTACGGACACGTGCGGCTCACCGAATATCTCGGCCGAGAAACCATCGTCTATGTCGATGCCGGTGATTTGGTGACAACCGGCTCCGACAGCGGAACCGGTGTCTTCACCGCCCAGATCGGCGACATCCGGCCATTCCAGACAGCTGCCTCGGTTTCCATCGGCTTTGACGTGCGCGATGCCTACCTCTTTGCGGCCGACGGCCGAACCATCAGCTCTCCCAAACCCGTCGCAAGTCTCTGAACAAGGATAAGAATGACATGAAGCGCACAGCTCCTGCGCCCCTTTCGGTGTGGCGCACCCTTAATCTTGACGAATTTCTCATCGGCGTCCCGCATTATCCGGAACATGTCGACGAGAGCTACTGGGAGCGTGACGCCGAGCGCATGGCCGTTGCCGGCTTCAACGTCGTGCGTTTGGGCGAGTTCGCCTGGCACATCATGGAGCCGCGCGAGGGCGTGTTCGACTTCTCGCTGTTCGACAAGGCGATCGACGTCCTGGGCGCCTGTGGCATCGAGACGATCTTCTGTACGCCGACCGCCACGCCGCCCCGGTGGCTGAGCGCGACCTATCCGGAAGTGCTACGCGTTGACGTGAACGATCGCGTCGCAACCCATGGCTCTCGCCAGCATGCCGACACCAACAGTCCTGTTTACCGTGCGCACAGCCGCCGCATCACGGAGGCGCTAGCCAACCATTATCGCGACAACCCGCACGTTATAGGCTGGCAGACCGACAACGAGCTCAACACCACGTCTTCCACCTCTTATTCAGAAGCGACAGAACGCGAATTCCGCCGTTATCTCAGGGATCGTTACGAGACCATCGATGCGCTCAATTTTGTGTGGGGTGGAAATTTCTGGGCAACAGCATATGACAATTTCGACCAGATCACCGCGCCGCGTGCCCACAATCCCGGCTTTCCGAGCCCTGGTCATTTCCAGGACTATCACCGCTTCCTGGCGCATGCGACCGCCGCATTCCAGCACGATCAGGTGGAAATCCTGCGTCGGACCAACCCGGACTGGTTCATCTTCCACAATCTTGGCCGCCTGGAAGACATCGACTTCCGCGGCCAGTTCGGTAGCGACCTGGACTTTATCGGCTTCGATATCTATCCGATGCTCTACGACGAGATGCGTCGCACTGGCGGGCATGCGGCAACGCAGGCGCTGCATCTCGATGTCTGTCGCGCCTACAGCGGCAATTTCATCGTTCCGGAGCAAGCTTCGGGCTTCGGCAGTCAGCCGGGCTTTTCCACCATGACCCCCGAACCGGGCGAGATGCGCCGTATGGCGCTGAGCTCTGTGGCGCGCGGCGCCGACGGCTTGATGTTCTTCCGTTGGCGTCCGGCGCATTACGGCGCCGAAATCTATTGGATGGGCCTCATTGACCATGACGACGTGCCGCGCCGGCGCTATCAGGAAGCGATCGAATTCGCCGGCGACGTCGCCAAGATCAAGAAGGACCTTCTGGGCACGACCGTCCGCATGGATGTCGCCATCGCCGGTGCCGATTTCGACAACCAGGAGGCCTACAAGACCTATCCCATGGGTCTGCCGAGCCCGTTGGAGGATGGTGTTCATCTGCACCGCTATTGCCATTCCAGGGGCATTGCTTGCGGTTTCATTCATCCAGAAGATGATCTTTCGCGGATCAAGCTGCTCTATGTTCCCCATTGGGCGATGTGGAAGCCGGAGTGGAACGCCAATGTCGAGGCCTTTGTCAAGAATGGCGGCACGCTGGTGATCGGCGCGATGACAGGAACGCGGGACGAGCATAACCACATTCCGACGGTTCTCGCGCCCGGCCGCGGTCTTTCCGAACTCTGTGGCGTGCGGGTCGAGGAATTCGGTCGCGTTGCTGAACCAGGCGCCGATGGCCTGTTCGGTCTCAATGGCACGGAGTTCGGACTGCACAATCCCGCAAAGCGACTTTCGGCCGGCTCGGCGGCCCGACGGTACAAGTTCGTGCTCGGCAATCAGGAGCACGAGGCCGCCCATCTCTACGAACTGCTCGACGTGGATCCAGACGTCGAGGTGCTCGGTCGGTGGAGCAACCGCTTTGCGAGCGGGCGGGCGGCCATTACCAGCCGCAAAGTAGGCGAGGGCAGTGCCATCTACATGGGCACATATCTCACCGCTGCACTGGCCGAGAGCCTTGCAGAACAGGTGTTTGCGCGCGCAGGCATCGCACCCCTGGTGGCCGACCTTCCCGCCAACGTGGAGGTGACCGTCCGCG
This sequence comes from Rhizobium sp. BK060, assembly GCF_014193145.1. Taxonomy (NCBI): domain Bacteria; kingdom Pseudomonadati; phylum Pseudomonadota; class Alphaproteobacteria; order Hyphomicrobiales; family Rhizobiaceae; genus Rhizobium; species Rhizobium sp. BK060. The sequence goes on along the minus strand of NZ_JACHYW010000007.1, from coordinate 225,873 downwards.
AAGCGGCCGACCGCAAGCTCCTGTTCGTGCTCAATACGGACGGAGCCGATGTCGAAGTGAAATGCTTGCCAGGTGGTGGCACAGATCTTCTTAGCGGCAAGGAGGTCAATGATTGCCTTTCACTTGGGCCGCACGGATGTGTGGTCATTCGCTTCTGAGCAATTCGGATCAACCAATGATCGCGCCGATGGCCCATCGGCGCTATTTGCGCGGCAGCTCCTCGCGCCGGTCCTGCCGAAAATGCGAACGCGGCCATCTTTTTCCGCGACGCGCAATATCCTCGATATGGGCTAAGCTGCTTGATCTGCAGACAACCGACGTGGATGTGAAAGTGAAAGCTTCCGCCGTCCGCACGTTCGACCTATGATCGGCTGTGGACACAAAGATCTAGCCATGCCAGATCCGACAGACATCAAGAGGTTGCATTGCACGACGTTTTGCCTATCCCCGCCGGCGCCGTAATCCGACAGGGTGGACGGGCGTGTTTCTACCGCCTCGTGAACACGTGTCCTTTGCTGATCCAGGTTCGATCGGGAACAAAGATCGTTACGGCCCACGACATGCCGTTGCGCCTTGCCGCCGGAGAGTTTGGCCTCTTGCCAGATAATCGTCCGCTGACCATGGAAAACATACCGAAGGCGCCACAGAGCTATGAAACGCTTGCACTTCCCGTTCCGCGCCAACTATTCGAGGACGCATACGGTCGCATGGGTGCCATAACCCGTCCGTCAACGGCAGTTCCCGCGAAAGTGTCTGACATGCCCGAGCAGGCAGCGGCACTCTTCGAGTTTTGCAGCGACTCGGAAAACCTGATCAAGCTTCCGGTGCCGATTGCCGCGGCCCGCTTGATGGAACTCATCACATGGTTCGCGCTTGCAGGTGCCGTCTTGGGCGAAGCCCAAAGTTTGTTGCTGCGAGACCGGCTGCGCCACATGATTGAAAAGAACCCTGCCTTCGACTGGACGCTGGGGCATGCGGCCCGTTCATTCCACATGAGCGAGGCGACGCTCAGACGTAAGCTGGCTGCTGAAGACACGAGTTTCAGCGAGACCTTAAGCGACACCCGAATGACGAGGGCACTGGGCCTCCTGCACACGACCAGTGTGCCGATTGCACACATCGCGCTGGAGGTGGGCTACGACTCGCCATCTCAATTCGCGGCGCGGTTCAAGGAACGGTTTGGTATCAACCCGCGCCATGTGCGCAGCAACCCTGACGTCTTTGAGCGGACCAGGACAGAAGTTGAGCATCTCGGGGCAGACGCTCTTTCTGGGGGAGGATAGTTTCCCGGCAGTATCAACCAGGAAAACATCATGCGTCTCATAGCAGCACTGCTTGCCTCGTCACTTGTCAACGTAACTGTCGCTCACGCCGAAATGAAACTGAGCTCCAATGACCTGAGCCCTGGAAAACCCATGGCCAGCGCGCAGGTGTTTAACAGCTTCGGTTGCACGGGCAAGAATATTTCGCCGGAACTGGCCTGGTCAGGGGCGCCTGAAGGCACCAAGAGCTTCGCCATCATGGCTTACGATCCGGATGCGCCGACAGGCTCCGGCTGGTGGCACTGGACTGTGTTCAACATTCCCGCAACGGTTTCCAAGATTGCGACCGGCGCAAGTGGCGACAAGAAGCTTCCGGAGGGCGCCGTGGAAGGCCGCACCGACTTCGGCACATCCGGCTATGGTGGCGCATGCCCGCCGGCCGGAGATGCTCCGCACCACTATCAGTTCACCGTCTACGCGCTCTCTGTGGACAAGCTTGCGCTTCCCGAAACGGCGCCTGCGGCCATGATTGGGTTCTATGTACGGGCAAATACGCTCGGCAAGGCGACGGTTGAGGTGACTTACGGTCGCTGATCCTGTGTTTCAGGCAAGGTATCGAAGGAGGTCGGAGGCAAGCTTGCCTTTGCCTTCGAGCCGATGGGCGATCAGCGGGTCAAGAACATCACTGAGCCGATTGCCTGCTATCGTGTGAATTTGGATCGGGGCTCACCGGATCGCGTTGAGCCCCAGTTGCCGAACGGATATGCCGCGCTCAAAAAACGTCGACCGCGGTCTGCGCGCGCCTATGCGGGCATCGCACTCCAGCGATCAAGGCAACAGGCGCTATACGCCGCACACCATCGCTTGCTGTTTGGTCGATTGCTTCCGGTTCGTCCAGGGCGATCGCGACAATGGCGGAGGTATCGATGACATCTCTTTTTGTCAAACGCTGCTCAGCAGAAGGCTCGTTTCGCTGTTGGCAACGCCATCGATCATGCGCACCTCGCGCAGAACGCGGTCGAAATCCGCAAGGCTTGCCGCCCGGATATTGGCGACGAGATCCCAATTGCCGTTGGTCGTGTGCAACGCGGAAATCTCCGTCAGACCGCGCAGCTTGCGAATGACCTGCGTCGTCGACTTGCCGACGACCTCGATCATCATCACCGCATGCACCGCGCTCAGATCGTAGTCTTCTCTCACCCGCACGGTAAATCCGAGCAGCGTCCCTGTCTCGATCAAGCGGTCCAGTCTGTTCTGCACTGTCCCGCGTGCAACGCCGAGCGCATGCGAAAGCTTGGTCAACGATGCCCGTCCATCCGCGCGAAGATGGCCGATGATGCGGCGGTCGAGATCATCCGGGGAATATTTCGCGACATCCATGCTTCCCGCTCCTGGTTGATAAATTTATGCAAACCGACTGAACAAATTGTACAATCAGCTGCCGGAACTAGCACAGTTTTGCGCTTTCGGCCAACACTTGGGAACGCTAGCCTCTCTTCATCAGCCCAGCGCCAGAGGATTTCGTGATGTCGTCACCCCTTCCATCGGAAAAAGCCTTCGTTCCCTTCGTCAGCGTCGAGAACATGATGCGGCTCGTCCACCATATCGGGCTGGAAACCTTACTGGCCGAGCTCACCGACGTCATCGAGGCGGATTTCCGCCGCTGGGAGCTCTTTGACAAGACACCGCGGGTCGCCTCCCATTCCCGCGAGGGCGTGATCGAGCTGATGCCGACCTCGGATGGCGAGATCTATAGCTTCAAATATGTGAACGGCCATCCGAAGAACATGGCGCAGGGCCTGCAGACCGTCACCGCCTTTGGCCTCCTGGCGGAAGTCTCGACCGGCTATCCGGTGCTGCTGACTGAAATGACGCTGTTGACAGCGCTTCGCACCGCCGCCACCTCGGCCATGGCGGCACGCCATCTGGCACCGAAGGGTGCCCGCACCATGGCGATGATCGGCAATGGCGCGCAGGCGGAGTTCCAGGCGCTTGCCATGAAGGCCATCTGCGGCATCGATCACATCAGGCTCTACGATATCGATCCGCTGGCGAGCGCAAAGATGGTGCGCAACCTGTCGGGCGCCGGATTGACGGTCACCGCCTGCACCTCGGCGCAATCCGCAATCGAGGGTGCCGACATCATCACCACCTGCACCGCCGACAAGCAATATGCGACGATCCTCACCGACAACATGATCGGCGCCGGCGTCCACATCAACGCCATCGGCGGCGACTGCCCCGGCAAGACCGAGCTGCATCGCGATATCCTGCTGCGCGCCGACACCTTCGTCGAATATCCGCCGCAGACGCGCATCGAGGGCGAGATCCAGCAGATGGAACCGGACTACCCTGTTACGGAATTGTGGAAGGTCATCACCGGCCAGGCGCAGGGGCGGCGCAATATCAGCCAGATCACGCTCTTCGACAGCGTGGGTTTCGCGATCGAGGATTTTTCCGCGCTGCGCTACGTCCGCGACAGGCTCAGGGGCACAGGGCTCTACCAGGACCTCGACATCATCGCCGACCCCGACGATCCGCGTGATCTCTTCGGCATGCTGCAGCGGGCAAGGCAGGCGTAGGAGCAAAACGATGCCTGGACATTCAGCCTACTCCATTCAAGCGCCCTCCGCGGTGGTCATGGTGCGCCCGCACCATTTTAGCGTGAACACGGAAACGGCGGCCGACAATCATTTCCAGACCAGTCAGGACATGAGGGAGGATCTGTCGTCCGTGGCGTATGGTGAAATAACTGAGGCCGCCGACACGCTCGGACGTCACGGCGTCGAGGTGCATCTCTTCGAGGATACCGGTCGGCAGACACCGGATTCGGTCTTTCCCAACAACTGGTTCTCCACCCATGCCGGCGGTCACCTCGCGATCTATCCGATGAAGGCCGTCAGCCGCCGCCGCGAACGGCGCAGCGACGTCATCGAAATGCTGAAGACCCGCTATCGGGTGCAGGAGGTCATCGACTATTCGGGCCTTGAACCCGACGGGCTCTTTCTCGAGGGCACCGGTGCCATGGTCTTCGACCACATCGACCGGGTCGCCTATGCGGTGCGCTCCGATCGCACCGATCCGATCGCGCTCGAACGCTTCTCGACCCATTTCAACTACGAGCCGATGGTGTTCGACGCCCGCGACGAAAACGGCGTCTCGGTCTATCACACTAACGTCCTGATGTGCATCGCCACCGATTTCGCCATGATCGGGCTGGAGATGATGACCGATCCTGCCAGGCGGCAGGAGATCGTCACCAGACTGGAGCGTTCCGGCCGGAGCATCGTTGCGCTGACGAACGAGCAGATTTCGCACTTTGCCGGCAACGCCCTGGAGCTTCAGGGAAGGGACGGCCGTATCCTGGCGCTTTCGACCACCGCACTCGCATGCCTCGACCGGCATCAACTTGCCGTAATCGAGGAAAGCGTCAAACCCGTCGCCCTTGATATTCCGACGATCGAAAAAGCGGGCGGATCGGTCCGTTGCACCTTGGCAGGCATCCATCTGGTAAAGCGCGGATAGGCGCAAAGCCTCAGGGCGCTAACCAAACCAAGTCCTGCCTTTTGAACGCCGCCGCCCCAATAATGCTTGCCATGGGCTGACGCATATTCGGCCTGGCAATTTCTAAATGGTGCTCTCGGTACTTCGTCACCTGGAAGCCAACAGCGACAGCGCTCGCCAACCCGCATCCACATCGGCGAGGTCCAAAGCATGGCTTGCGTACCGGGATGGCGTCTACGTGCGCATTGCGCTCGCGGAGCGTCATGACCGGTTCCACGAATGTTACAACTGGTCCATTACGCGTTCAGCCGAAATTATGCCGCTTGGATCGGCTTTAGGTGGCTCGGTGCTTTCCGGAAAGCGATTCTACAGATCGATCAATCGCTGGGCGGTGAACTTGTCGGTCACCAACATACCGATGACCCCAAGTCGCAGCGCGCCGGCAATAGCGGCCGTCTTTTTCAAGCCACCAGCCAAAGCGATGACACGATCGACCCGCGCAAGATCCTCAAGCGGGATGCCGATAACGCGCTCGTCCAAGGGCGTCTTCACCGCTTTGCCGTTTTTGTCGAAGAAACGGAGCGAGATGTCGCCGACGGCACCTGCATCTGCGAGATCAGCAAGCTCCCGCGACGAAAAGATGTTGCCCGACCGTGCGAGAAGTTCTGAGGGTTCGACGGCTCCGACGCCGACGATCGCAAGCGTGATGCTGCCAAACAAGTCCATCGTCTCTCTGACAAATGGATCGGACTGCATGAGGAGCTTGGCCTCTCGCGAGGTGGTCACTCCCTGCACAGGAAGAAGCTTCGGCTCCGCACCGGTCAGCCGCGCAAGCCGTGTCGTAAGTTGGGTCGCGTGGGTCTGTACCGATGGATCGCCCATGCCGCCTAGCGTCTGAACGACGTATTTCGCCTGCGCGCTCTTCTGAGGGTGGATGTTTTCCACCATCTTGAAGATGGTTTGACTCCAACTCGAAACCCCGATGATCTCTCCGGGGGCAAGTGTGACCTCCAGGAGATGAGCTGCCGCTTCTCCGATCCGGGCCATGATGGCTCCGTCGCGGTCTTCCGTACACTCCACAACAACTGCCTCGGGCAGGTCGTACCTTTCACGCAGGCCCGCCTCGAGTTCGCTGTAGGTGCCAACAGGCGGGATGACGCTCGTCCGGACGATATCCTCCGCCTCAGCGCGCTTCAGCATCCGGGAGACTGTTGCCTGCGACAGCCGAAGATGCTGTGCGATTTCCGCCTGTCGCCGTCCCTCGATGTGATACATCTGGGCGACTCTTGAAATGAGGCGGAGTTCGTTTAGGCGAGACATCGCTGATCCCGGTGTGAATTTTTATTCACCTTTAGCCGGTGTTTGGCGCGACGTCGAGCGGGCGAGAGCATCATTCCAGGTATTCAGGAGCGCATCCCGATCCACGCGTTCCGGGGCAATGACCTGCTTGCTTCGAGGCAGTCCCGCGATGACCCCGAGATCGCTCCACAGGCCGAGTGATAGTCCCGCCAGATATGCGGCACCGAGCGCCGACGCCTCGGGCGCCTCGCATTGGATGACGGCGTGTTCGACAAGGTTCGAGACGCACTGCATCAGGAAGCGGTTCTGGCTTGGTCCACCGTCGACATAAAGGGCGCCGAGTTCGCCGCCGCTCTGTGCGCGCATGGCAGCGATCACGTCGTGGACCTGGAAGGCGATCGAATCCGTCACTGAGCGTGCCATCTGAGCACGCGTCGTGCTGAAGTTGATCTGCGAGAAGAGGGCCCGCGCGTCGGAGTTCCAGTAGGGTGCGCCCAGTCCTACGAAGGCGGGCACGAAGCCTGGTCCTCCTGGTTCAGCGGTCGCCGCCAGGTCGACCAAGGCGGCCACATCGGGGAGGCCGAGAATGCCCGCCATCCAGGGGAGGCTTGCGGCGGAAACGAGAATGTTGCCTTCGAAGGCGAAAGTCGGCTTTCCGCTGATGCGCCATGCGACAGTGGTCGTGACGCCGTTGGACGGGGCGATGAACCGAGGAAGTGTCGTCATCACCGAGGAGCCCGTTCCGAAGGTTATCTTGCCATCGCCCGGTTTGAACGCTCCATGACCGAACAGGGCGGCATGGCTATCGCCGATTGCGGCCCTGATAGGTGTGCCGTCCGGTACGCCCGGAAGCCCATGCGTCGCGCCGAAATCCGCAGAGCTGTCGAGCACCTCCGGGAGGAGTGCGGTATCGACGCGGAAAATCTCTCCGAGTTCCTCACTCCATCTCTGCTGCTGAAGGTCGAACAATTGGCTTCTGGCAGCGTTCGAGGCATCGCAGACGTGCCGGGCCCCGCTGGTCAGGCAGTGCACAAGCCAACTGTCGATCGTTCCAAGTCGGACCGATCGGCCTGTCGGCACACGGTCGAGCAGCCATCGGAATTTCGAACCGGGAAACATCGGGTCCAAGGGAAGGCCGGTGAGAGCCTGTACACGGTCAAGACGACCTTCGGCGACTAGACGCTCGCAATCTTGCGCCGTGCGTCGGCACTGCCAGCTCAGCACCGGGCCTAATGCTTCTCCCGTGTCGGCGTCCCAGGCGGTGACCGACTCGCGTTGATTGGAAATCGCCACGGCTTCGATGGTCACATCGGGTACGGCCTTCAAGCAGGCGTCGATTGCTTCGCAGACAGAGGCGTAGAGCCGGCGTGGATCTTGTTCGACCCAGCCGGGCCTTGGATAGGAGATGCCGACAGGAGCCGAGCCTCTGGCGACGATTTCACCCTTTTCGCAAACGAGAACTGCCTTGGAATTGGTCGTGCCCTGGTCGATCGCCAGAATAACCCGCATCGTATCCTCCCAGATCATTCGGGCCGGGGCGGCGAGTGCGCCCCGGCTTGATTAGGTGCTACCAGTTTACTTGCGCTTGATCAGCGACTGCGCGGCGTCGGCGATTGCAAACGGTGCCATGCCGAACTCGTCGAGCAAGAACTCCGCCGATCCGGTCGGAGCGTAGATGCCGGGAACACCCAGACGCTTCATCGGGACTGGAGCATTGTCGACCACCACTTCAGCGACCGCAGAGCCAAGCCCCCCAAAGATCGAATGCTCTTCGGCCGTCACGATAGCGCCGGTTTCTATCGCCGCGGCGATAATGGCCTCCTCGTCGATCGGGCGAACCGTTGCAAGGTTGAGCACCCTGGCGCTGATGCCGTGTTTTGCAAGGATTTCGGCTGCTTTCACCATGCGATGGGTCAGAGTGCCGTTGGCAATGAGCGTGACGTCCGAACCGTCGCGCAGGAGATTTGCCTTGCCAAGCTCGAACCTGTGACCTTGCGCAAGAAGGTCGGGCACACCCACGCGCGAAAGGCGCAGGAAGCATGGCCCATGGTAGGTCGCCGCCCACTCGACGGCCGCGGCAGTCTCGATGCGGTCGCATGGCGCGATCACAGGAAGATTGGGCAGGACGCGCGTCCAGGCGAAGTCCTCGATCGAATGGTGGGTCGGCCCCAGCTCGCCATAGGCCATTCCAGAGGAAATGCCCACGAGCTTGACGTTTGCATTCGAATAGGAAATGTCGGCCTTGATCTGCTCGAGCGATCGCCCCGTCAGAAAGGGAGAGGCGCCGCAGACGTATGGAAGGCGCCCGCCGTTGGCGAGACCTGCTCCAACGCCGACCATGTTCTGTTCCGCGATGCCGACATTGACGAGGCGGTCGGGAAACTTCGACTTGAAGCCGCCGAGCTTGGAGGAGCCTACGGAGTCATTGCAGACTGCGACGATCGTTTCGTTCTCGGCTGCCAGGCGCTCGAGCGTCGCTGCGAACGCGTCGCGGCAATCGTGGAGCTTGGGTGCGTTTACTGGCGCGTTCATCACAGTGCCTCCGACAGTTCTGCCAATGCGATTTCGTACTGTTCCTTGCTCGGGACCTTGTGGTGCCAATCGACGCGGTCCTGCATGAACGAGATTCCATGACCCTTGTTGGTGTGGGCCACGATGCAGTGCGGCCGCGATCCCCTGTGTTCGAGGGCCGGGACGACCTCGCTCATATTGTTTCCGTTGATCTCGGTGACTTCCCAATCGAAGGCTTCGAGCTTCGGGCGCAGCGGCGCGAGATCGTTGGTGTCGGCCAGAGCGGCACCCTGCTGGAACCTGTTGTGGTCGATGACCAGCGTCAGGTTATCCAGCTTGAATTGGGCCGCGGCCATGATCGCCTCCCAGTTGGAACCCTCCTGCATCTCTCCGTCGCCGGTGACGACGTATGTATGATACTTTGCGCCGGAGAGCTTGGCGGCCTTCGCCATACCCACCGAAACGGGCAGACCATGGCCAAGCGGCCCGGTGTTCGTTTCGACACCCGGAACCTTATTACAGTTAGGATGCCCGTTCAGTCTCGAGTGCGGCCGCAGGAAGGTGGAAATCTCCTCTTCCGGAATGAAGCCGCGCTTTGCCAGGGTCACGTACAGGGCACACGCCGTATGGCCCTTCGAAAGAACGAACCTGTCCCGAGCGGGGTGCTTTGGTTGGTCCGGCCAAACGTTCAGCACGCGGAAATAAAGGGCCGTCAGGATATCGATGACCGACATTTCCCCGCCGATATGGCCGGCACCTGCTTCGAAGACGGCCTGAAGATCGCGCAATCGGATCTCGCGAGCGAGGCGCTCGAGTTCTGTCGTATCCATGGATTCCTCTTGTGCATAAATATTCACTATCCAATATTTTTGCATACGAACACGTTTAGTCAACCCCCTCAGACAAACATCGTGCCATGACGGGCACGGACAAATCCTGTTGACAGCCCTAAAGCAACTTGTTAATGAATTTTCCGGCAGGTGTGAATAAATATTCTGCATTGAACAAATATTGACGACCGACGAGATCCAGGGAGGAACGATGGTGGCGCTCGACATCAATGAACAGAGGCTCTCGTCCGGCACCTGGCTTGCCAAGCTCAGGGGCGCCACCGGCCCACTCGTGGGGCTGCTCGCGCTTTGCGTCTTTCTGAGCTTCAGCACCGACGCGTTTCTGTCCGTTCGAAACGGCCTCAACATCCTCGATCAGATCACCGTCCTTGGCATCATGGCGGTCGGAATGACCTTCGTCATCCTGATCGGCGGCATCGACCTCTCGGTTGGTTCGGTGCTTGCCCTTGCTATGATGGTCATGGGCTGGACCGCTAACGTTGCCGGACTTCCGCTGCCTGTCGGGATCGCCTTCGGGCTGGTCGCATCCGCCGTCTCCGGTCTGATTGTTGGACTCCTGGTGACGCAATTCCGAGTGCCGGCGTTCATCGCCACTTTGGCCATGATGTCCGCAGCTCGCGGCGTCGCAAACATGATCACGGATGGCCAGCAGATTGTTGGATTCCCCGACTGGTTCATGATGCTCGCGATCGATCGCCATTTCGGGGTGCTGACTGCCACCGTATTTCTCATGCTTGCTGTCGTGCTTGCAGCCGGGCTCTTCCTGCGCTTCCGGTCCGAAGGCCGCATGCTCTACGCCGTCGGCGGAAACCCGGAAGTCGCTCGCTTGGCCGGTATCAACGTCCAGCTCGTGACGATCGGTGTCTATGTCGTGAGTGCGGTCCTTGCCGGACTGGCCGGCATCGTACTCGCCGCCCGCCTGGACTCTGTCCAGCCTTCCAGCGGCCTGGGCTATGAGCTGGACACCATTGCTGCGGTCGTCATCGGCGGGACGTCGCTTTCGGGCGGCGCCGGAGGGATCGGAGGAACGCTGATCGGCGTTCTTATCATCGGCGTCCTTCGCAACGGCCTCAACCTACTCAATGTTTCGCCGTTCCTTCAGCAAGTGATCATCGGGATCGTCATCGTACTTGCGGTTGGCGCGGAGACTATTCGTCGACATCGCGCCTGACGAGTGGGTCCGCCGCGTCGGCGGGCTCGTGGAATTCCGCCCCAAGTCCTGGAGCGGATCAATACCCCGAGGGGGAGGAAATACCCGAGGGTTCCATCAAACAACGGAGGAAATACAATGAAAATTGCGCGCACCATGCTCGCGTCTGCCGCACTGCTCGGTCTCACGCTCGGACCCGTACACGCAGCGGAGCTGAAGAAGCTCGGCCTGGCGGTTGCCAATCTCCAGGCAAACTTCTTCAACCAGATCAAGCAGTCGGTCGAGGCCGAAGCTAAAAAGCATGGCATCGAAGTTGTCACCGTCGACGCAAAAGGTGACGGACCGACACAGGTCAACCAGATCCAGGACCTTCTGACCCAGAACATCGACGCGCTGATCTACATTCCGGCAGGTGCGGCGGCTGCGACCGTTCCGGTCAAGCTTGCCAAGAGCGCCGGCATTCCGGTGGTCAACGTCGACCGCAATGCCGACGGCGCACCAGGCGACACCTTCCTTGCGACGGACTCCGTCGCATCCGCAAAGTCCGTGTGCGACTTCATTCTGAAGCAGGCCGGCGGCAAGGGCAAAATGGTCATCATCCATGGCCAGAAGGGTACGACGCCCGAAGTTGACCGTTCCAAGGGCTGCGCTCAATCTCTCAAGGCAAACCCGGACGTCAAGGTCGTGGCCGAGCAGTACTCGAACATCTGGAGCCAGGATGAAGGATTCCAGATCATGCAGAACATGCTCCAGGCAAATCCGGACGTGTCGATCGTCTTTGCCCAGGCAGACGCACTCGCACTTGGTGCTGCACAGGCCATCAAGGTTGCCAATCCTTCTCAGAAGATCGTGGTTGGCGGCTTTGACGGTGATACCGCTGCCCTCGAAGCCCTCAGCAAGGGTGTCTTCGACGTGACTGCAACGCAGCAGACGCAGAAGATGGGTCGCGACGCGGTCGAAAACGCCGCCAAGCTTGTCGCCGGCAAGAAGGTGCCGCCGGTCCAGCTCCTGGACGCTACGTTGACGACCAAGGAAAACGTCGCAGGCTTCATCGCCAACCATCCGTAATGAAGTCGAGGTCTTGAGGAGGTGTGCCGTGACTGATCCGGTTCTTTCGCTGAGGGGCATATCGAAGCGGTATGGACCGCTCCAGGTTCTGAAGAATATCAGCTTGGACGTCCATCCGGGCGAAGTGGTCGCACTTCTCGGTGAAAACGGAGCGGGCAAGTCGACGCTTTCCGGCATTATCGCCGGGTCACGCACCCCATCCGAAGGTTCCATGACATGGCTGGGGCAGCCTTATGCCCCAGCCACCCCAAGAGAGGCGATCGACAATGGCGTCGTCCTGATCCATCAGGAGCTGCAGCTCCTGCCGCAGCTCTCCATCGCGGAGAACGTCTTCATCGGTCGCTGGCCTATGAAGAACGGCGTGGTCGACCGTCAGCAGATGGTTCGTCGCGCCCAGGAGCAGCTCGCCCGACTGAACCTGCACATACCAGCGATGCGGAAGGTCGCCGGCCTTTCGACCGCAAATCAGCAGCTCATCGAGATCGCCAAGGCGCTGGCTTTGAACGCCAAGCTCCTCATCCTCGATGAGCCGACCGCGGCCCTCGGTGGCGCGGAGACCGAAGCACTTTTCGAACAGGTCCGGAAGCTTCGTTCCGAGGGGGTCGGCATCATCTACATCTCTCACCGCATGGAAGAGATCAAGCAGATCACCGATCGGATCGTCGTGCTTCGCGACGGCGAGCGTGTGCAGGAATTCGCTGACAGCTCGACGCCCGTGCGCACGATCGTCGAGAGCATGGTCGGGCGCTCGCTCGACCGCATGTTTCCGACACTGCCCGATCCAACGGATCGCCCGGTCCTTCAGGTGTCCGGTCTCAGCTCTTTGGACAACTCGTTCCGTGACATCACCTTCGACGTCAAGGCAGGCGAGATCCTCGGAATTGCCGGATTGGTCGGTGCCGGTCGCACAGAGCTTGTCCGCGCGATTTCGGGCGCCGATCCGATCGGCGCGGGTTCGATCAAGCTGGAAGGCGAGGAGCTTCGACTGCGCGATCCTGCCGACGCGATCGCCAAGGGCATCGTCATGGTTCCCGAAGACCGCAAGGAGCAGGGCTTGGTCGTCGGGCACCGTATCGGGGAAAACATCATCTATGCCAACCTCGACAAGCTGGGCGGGCGTTGGATCACACCGCGCGTCAAGCGCTCGTTCGCGCAAAAGGCGGTGGCCAAGTTCGGCGTCAAGGGTCGTGCGGAGCAGTATGCCTCCGATTTGTCCGGCGGCAACCAGCAGAAGGTCGTGATCGCCAAGTGGCTGATGCGCGATCCCAAGGTGGTTGTGCTCGACGAACCCACCCGCGGCATCGACGTCGGCGCCCGCGCCGGCATCTACGACATCATCGTCAACCTCGCCAAGCAGGGCGTTGCGGTCATCGTCGTAAGCTCCGACCTCGAGGAAGTTCTCGGCGTCTCAAATCGCATTCTCGTTCTTGCCCAGGGCAAGCAGGCAGGAATTCTCAATCGTGACGAGGCAAACGACGTCTCTGTCATGGAGCTAGCTACGATCTAAACAGACAGAGAAAGGAAGAGCGGTGTCCGACATCACTCTCAACGCCCCGAAGCTTTTCGATCTCAGCGGCCAGGTTGCCATCGTGACCGGTGCTGGGAGCGGGATTGGGCAGCGCATTGCCATCGGCCTAGCACAGTGCGGCGCCGACGTCGCACTGCTCGACCGTCGCACCGACGACGGATTGGCCACAACCGCCAAGCACATCCAGGCCGCCGGCCGTCGTTTTCTTAAGATCGCAGCCGACGTCACCAGCAAGTCTTCCCTGGGAGACGCGGTGGCTCGCACAGAGGCTGAGCTAGGCGCACTGACACTTGCCGTTAACGCCGCGGGCATTGCCAACGCCAGCCCCGCAGAGGAGATGGAGGAGGACCAGTATCAGGCGTTGATGGACATCAATCTGAAAGGGGTCTTCCTTTCCTGCCAGGCCGAGGCTCGCGCTATGTTGAAAAACGGGCGCGGCGCCATCGTCAACATCGCTTCCATGTCCGGCGTGATCGTCAATCGGGGACTGAGCCAGGCGCATTACAACGCCTCCAAGGCCGGCGTGATCCACATGTCGAAATCCTTGGCGATGGAATGGGTCGACCGCGGCATCCGCGTCAACACTATCTCGCCCGGATACACCGCGACGCCGATGAACACGCGTCCGGAGATGATCCATCAGACCAAGCTCTTCGAAGAGCAGACGCCAATGCAGCGCATGGCAACGGTCGACGAAATGGTCGGCCCGGCCGTGTTCCTGCTGTCGAATGCGGCAAGCTTTGTGACGGGCGTTGATCTGCTTGTCGACGGCGGTTTCTGCTGCTGGTGATGCGATGAGAAAGCTGATTGCCGGCAACTGGAAAATGAACGGTCTCGCTTCCTCCCTGGCTGAGATCGAGGCGCTGAAGGGGCTAACGGGCGAGGCGACGTGCGATATCGTCGTCTGCCCGCCCTTCACGCTGATAGAAAAGGCCGCCGAACGCGCAAAGGGTTCTGTCGTCATTATTGGCGCCCAGGACTGCCATCCGCAGATATCAGGCGCCTACACCGGAGACGTATCAGCGGAAATGCTCGTCGATGCGGGTGCGCGCTTCGTCATTCTCGGTCATTGCGAACGTCGCGTATTCCATTGCGAGAGTGATGCCGTCGTTTCGACCAAGGTCGCCGCCGCTCATGAGGCCGGACTGACCGCAATCATTTGTGTGGGCGAGACCCGCAGTGAACGCGATGACGGCAAGGCGATCGAAGTCGTCGGTGGACAGCTACGCGGTTCAATTCCAGCGGGTGCCACCAGTTCGAACGTGGCCATCGCATATGAACCGGTCTGGGCTATCGGAACTGGTCTGGTCCCGACCATAGATCAGATCGAGGAGATCCATTCTTCGATAAGACAAATGCTCGAAGAGCGGCTTGGCCTAGACGGGCGCAGGGTCAGGATTCTCTACGGTGGCTCCGTGAAGGCCTCGAATGCCGCCGACATCTTCGGGGCGGCAAATGTGGATGGAGCCTTGGTCGGAGGCGCATCGCTGAAGGCTCTAGAGTTTGCCGGGATCATTTCTGCAGCCGCTTGAAAAGGGGCATGACGCACTTGGGTTGCTTTGCGGCCGCCCGATATCGTCAGGCACCGCGAAAGGAAGAAACTATGAAACGCTTCGAAAACAAGACCGTCGTTATCACCGGAGGCAGTCGCGGCATCGGCGCTGGGATCGCCAAGCGCTTCGCAAGGGAAGGGGCCAATCTAGTGGTCTCCGCCAATGAAGAGACGGTCCATGCAGTCTCCGAGCAGATCAAGGTGGATGGCGGCAATGCCATTTCCTTCGTTGGAGACGTCACTGACAAGACCAGCGTCAAGGCACTCTATGACGCGGCGGAGAAGGCTTTCGGTACCGTCGACGTGTCGATCCAGAACGCCGGGGTCATCACCATCGCCCGCATCGAGGACATGACGGAAGGCGAGTGGGACAAAGTCATGGCGGTCAACACAAAGGGCGTATTCTTGTGCGCGCAAGAAGCAATTCTGCGCATGCGTAAGCATGGACGCGGCGGCCGCATCATCAACACCGCCTCCGGCCAAGCGCGCGACGGCTTCATTTATACGCCACACTACGCCGCATCGAAGATGGGCGTCGTCGGCATTACCCAGAGCCTCGCAAAGGAAGTCGCGACCGAAGGTATCACCGTCAACGCGTTCTGCCCTGGCATCATCGAGACTGACATGTGGGCCTATAACGACCAGGCGTGGGGCAAGCTCCTGGGCAACTATGGCCCTGGGGAGCTGATGAAGGAGTGGGTCGAAGGTATTCCGATGAAGCGGGCCGGATCTGGCGAGGACGTCGCCGGTCTGGTCACCTTCCTTGCCAGCGACGACGCCGCCTACATCACCGGCCAAACCATCAATGTCGATGGCGGTTTGATCATGTCGTAACTTCATTCGACAATGGGGAACGGTGCGTTCACCAGGAGAACCGGGTTCCCGATGGTTGAACTGCTGGAAGCCTCTTGCAGAACCAGGCACCGATTGCTTATGTTAAAGACGTTCTCAGGGCGGGGTGAAAATCCCCACCGGCGGTATCGAGGCAACTCGGAGCCCGCGAGCGCCTTCGCTAAAACGAAGGGTCAGCAGATCCGGTGAGATGCCGGAGCCGACGGTCATAGTCCGGATGGAAGAGAGCAACGCAGCGGAACCGCGTGATGAGCGGCGTTTCCTATGCTTGTTCGCCCAAGGGAAAAACGGTGGCTCTAACAGGCCATGCTCGCCGCTAAAAGCGGCTAACCCTTGAAAGGCAAAAGGATGGCAATTTCCAAGATCGACGAGGCGGTGGCCGCAATTACACGTGGCGAGATCGTGGTCGTCGTCGATGATCGCGACCGGGAAAATGAAGGCGATTTGGTGATCGCTTCGCAAGCAGTTACGCCGGAATCGATCGCGTTCATGATGAACTACGCCCGCGGCCTTATCTGCGTCGCGATGGAAGGCGAGAGGCTCGATGAACTCGACATTCCATTGATGGTGCCGCGCAATACCGAAGTTCTCAAGACTGCATTCACCGTCTCGGTGGACTACATCCCTGAAACGACGACAGGCATATCCGCTGCCGATCGCGCTGCAACCGTGCGAGCTCTTGTCACGGACGGCTCACGTCCAGAGGATTTTGCACGGCCGGGGCATATCTTCCCGCTTAGAGCCCATCCGCATGGCGTCCTTTCCCGCCCCGGGCACACGGAAGCGGCCGTTGACCTTGCAAGGCTTGCGGGCCTGTTTCCATCAGGTGTGATTTGCGAGGTTGCCAACGACGACGGAACAATGGCTCGATTGCCAGAGCTTGAAGCGTTTGCCGAACGGCACGGTCTTCATCTGATTACGATCGAAGACCTCATCGCATACAGGGCCGAGAGCCTACCCGTCAAGGCAGCCTGATCGACCCTGCGGAGTGCCAGCTGGTACTCGTGGCCTCAGCATGGTGGCGCGCCGGAGGCGAAGCAGTTCTTCTCGCGCCACCAACAAAACGTTCGCAGTCGAGTAAGCGTGTTTCCGGTCTGGCAAGGGTACAGCCCAACGCAAACGTGAAGGATGTCGCGAACGTCCCGAGGCCAAGACCAGCGATTTCGGCAGCGCAGCACATTAACATTCTATCTGCAAACTCTTGCAGTTGCTTATGGAGTCTTCGCCCGCTGAGCGTAGGATCGTCCGGTTTTCACGTCCTTTTATGCCATATCCTTGCGGAGCCGCAACCGGCCCTCTATGCGGATGCCTATCCGGCCGCGGCCGAGGCGAACCAGCCGTATCGGAAGCTGCTTTTCGTCCAACCGGCGACGCAGAAGAAGCAGCCGCGTTTCCAGGTTGTCCTTGAACTCCGGCAGCTTCAGTGCCGCATCGAGCCGGATCTCGCGGTTGGTGAATTCGAGCGTGCCGTTTGCCAGATGCTGTTCGAGCATGGAGACAAGAAGCCGGCCCGCGATTCCCTTGATAACATAGTCGCCGTCGACGAAAACGCTGTCGTCAAAGCTGTGATGAACGACCCGAATCATCTGTTCCGAAGCCGAGTGTTCGGCCGGAGCGACCCGGTGAGAGCCGGTCTTCAGTGGGAGCTTTTCGCCCAGCGCCAGAGCCACCGCCGCTTGTCTGGCGACGATGAAAGCGCGACCTCGTCCTCGGCGGTGAAAGCCCGCCGTTCCGCGCTTTCGAGAAAGAGAACGCCGCGAACCGTGCCTCCGGCGACAAGCGGCAACGGCAATCTGGCTCATCGCATCCGGCATGCCTGGGAGGCCGGCCCGCCCAAATTGGTATCCAACGGCAAGGGCTCTCAGTCACGACGTCATCGCTGAAGCCGGTTCCTTCGCTCCAACAGGAGCTCGTGCTCGACCAGCCGCTTACCTGCGGCACTGAGGCCTGTTTCGCCGACCATTTCCTCGGTTATGCCGAGCGCCTTGAATTTCCGGCCCTGATCGGTCGCAAGGGCAGCGTGCTCGCGCCTGTAAAGCTGCAAGAGGCTGCTCCATTCGGCGTAAGTGAAGTCTCTCCGGGCGATCATGATAAGTGCCTCTCTGTCCAGATCTACGATAGCACGATTTCTCTTTTGAAGGCAGTGCACAGCCTATCATCGAATAGGTGCTCAATTACCGCCCTCTAGGCTCCAGCGGTCGCGGCAAACCGAGGGCGATGGGCACAGCTCATGTCGTTGCAGTTGTCGAAGAGGACGACCTGACCCCTGGTCGCAGCGAAGAACCGCAGTGTAGGTTCCTCAAACAAAGCGCCGTCGTCAAGAGGCGGCAAGCACTCGAACGAGTACGACGTAAAATGCCACAATTCGATCGCTTTGGTAGCATGGCAGTGGAATGTCGTAAGGCGACATTCCACGAGGGCGGCTTCGCCGTCGCTCATTATGGCGATCTGGGAAAGCTAGGGGAGACCAGCGAGTTCTATTGAGCTTTGATCCGCGCCTCGATTAATCTCAATTCGAAGCGGTGATAGCGTTGCCGCGCAAAATATCCGTTCAACTCCTGCAGAGCCAGCGACGTAGGTTCGCCTCGAAGCGATGCACCTGAAATCCGCGCTTCTTGGGCCGCGATTTCGATGTCATCATGTTTCAGGTATTTTCGCGCTAGCGCCAAGTCGGCTTGTAATTGATCATTCTCTGAAGAGACAGTCTCTTGGGGCGCCGCAGCTTGCAAGGCGGAGCCTGCGTATGTCTCGTTTGCAGCAGGAATTCTGGTCATTGGAATACCCTGAATAGCTTGGCGATTTTTGTTGATGGGTTTGTACAGCACCGTTTCCACCGGAACATAGCCGAAGTGCTTTCCAAGTTCGCCGGACAGAACACCACGGTCCGTGATGCCTTGCCTGACCAACTTCACCAACAGCTGCGCGGCCGGGTCGGGCTGGTCACCGTCCGTGGGTGTGACCTGTCCGGTGTATCCGGCCTCCTCTAGCACGCTTTGAACAAGCGTTTCCTCTTCGTTCGTTTGGCCAGACTTCTTTTGATCGTAAGGCATGCTGCCTCCTATTCCGCGGTCCGATATGCCACTGCGTTGAGTTGGCTTATTTTCTCGAGCTTGGCTGCCTGCTGAACTGAAAGGCGGCGAGGGCAGATATGGCTCGATGAACGATCTGGGCCGAGCCGATCGCGTTGTTGCCAGCAACATGGCTGCAATGGGCCTGTACGATACGCTCGATTTCGTCCAATCTCAGGGCCATGATGCTGTCGCCAGCCGCAGCGGATTTTTTCGACCCAAATCTCAGGTACGACGACAGTTGTTGAAGGACTGCAATGCGCTCGTCTACATTCATCCCAGTAATTTTGGGTAGATCATCCATCGTGTTGTCTCCAGCTTCGGCAGGGAGATGTCCGATGGGCGATCCAGATGAAATGCTTTGAATTATCCGTCGGGTACAGACCCATATTCATAAGTGGCGTTGATCCAGTAGCAATACAATGGAGGGTGCCAGAAATACGCCGCCGGGCCGGGCCAACTTACCTTTTGCAAAATTCACCACGGAGGACGCCTTACGTTCGGGCGCGGGCGACTCTACTTGCAAAGATCCAGTATCGCCGCCTCTGCGTATGGCGCAAAAGGGTTACTGTTGCCAGCAGAGGCTTCGGCGATAAGGAAATACTCAGCCTGGGCCCGAGGGCGAGTTTGAATTTGCCGGTAAGAACTGCAGCCGAACGGGCGAGGCCAGATAAAGGACATAGCGCTCGGCAGCATCCGCCAGCGCCAGCGCTGCCTCCCCCTCCCGCCATCCTGCATTTATTGCTGAAATCACAATGGTCCGGGCGATCTCATCAAATACATGACAACACTCTGCCTCTCGGCGCAGATCATCAACATTGAAATGAGGTGATGTAATTTTTTGCATATTTTGTCTCCGTGCGTCAGGAGCGGTATTCCAGCGCCACGCCGCGAATAGCGACCGGGCCTATCATGACCGCCAGATAGACCTTGACCAATATTTTGCGGCTATGTTTGAGGATAAAAGTCGGAAGACATGGGTGTCCTCCTTTCGGTCGGGGCAAGGGTGGGGGACCCTAAACAGCAGAGCCCTGATAATTGCTGCCGAGGCCGAAAAGATGCGCCTTCGAATGAAGTGAAGCAAGTTTATTTATGCGAGTTGTCTCACATGTCCTTGAACGTTCGACTCGCCGCAGCGCATTGTAGCAACTGCCACCAGCACTAAATCCGATCGACTCCCGCTGATCGCGCTGGTATGGTCCGCGGCATGTTCAGGATCATACGAATACGCCAACGCTGACCTTCCGCTCGCCGACCCGGCGAGGTCCCGTCGTATCGCGTATATTTCTGGGAATTGAACATGGTCTCCGACAACCTGCCGTCCGTCATTCCGCAGCCGCGCAAAGCCGCGCCCGATCTGGAGGTTCTCCGGAGGGTAGAAATATTGGGGCAACCAGCACTTCCTGCTGTCCCCGTATTGCCGGACGTTTACGCTTAACCATCTCCGGTCGTTCGACGAAGCCAAGTCCTACAAGGCCTTCTGCCTCATCCGCTGGCCGGCGACCGAGGGACGCCCGACCTGCGTCCGTTGCTCGCACGCGACCTGCTGGGAGATCCGGCGTCGACGCTTTAAGTGTCAGGCCTGCCGCCGGGAGTTCTCGGTGACGACGGGCACCGTATTCGCGTTCCGTAAGATGAGCTTCCAGGACATCCTGGCGGGCCTCTGGTTCTCGGTGAACAGCGTGAAGGGCAAGAGCGCCCTTCAGCTCTCCCGTGAGCTCGGCGTCCAATAGAAGACGGCCCGGGTCCTGCTTATGAAGATGCGCGAGGCCGTGGCGACCAGACGCTTCCGGATGATGCTCGAGGGCGAGATCCACATTGACGGCAACTATGCCGGCGGCCACGTCAAGCAGAAGAACCGCAAGGAAGAGCGGATCGACCGACGCCGCGGCGAGTACCAGAACTTCAAGCGCCTCACGATCCTGACGCTGCGCGAGAAGACGCCGTTCGGCCGCGGCCGCGAGCAGACCCTGACGCGCGTCACCCGGAGCGAGGATCCGAACGAGGCCTGGGAGTTCTTCAAGAAGCATGACAGCAAGGGGTCGCGCATCCATGGCGACGAACACTTCTCGTACGACGACCTCGCTGGTCTGCAGGACTTGTTCCGTGTCAACCACAGCAAGGAGTACCAGACGAAGGGCGCGGTCAACACCAACCACGTCGAAAGCTTCTTCAGCCGCATCCAGCGAGCCTACGTCGGCATCCACCATCGCTTCTCGGTCCGGTATTTCGACTGGTACGCGGCCGAGATCGCCTGGCGTGAGGACAATCGCCACGTCGACAATGGCATGCTGCTATGGGGAATGATCCACTTCGCCATGTCGGGGAAGACGTCGCGGAACCTGTGCGGCTACTGGCAGGGAAACCATCCACCAAACCTTGTATGGGAGGGCGGGGAGAACCCCGATGAACAGGCGGCCGATACGCATGTGTGAAGGCTTTGGTAATCTCCTGATTGTTATAGGAAAGTCTTCGCACGTTGCAGTGTCAGATCACATCAAAGAAGAAATTATGAAGCCTCGGTTCCTACTGAGTCCACTGGGACTCTTGATCAATGGAAGGTCTTGCGAAACACACGATCTATAACGCAAGTAGCAGAAATTATGGCGCATACAACGCCACCATCAAAACGCAAGATGGCGAATTCTACACGACGTTCTTCACCATGGAGCGTCAGCGTGGCAGTTGGGATGGACAGCGTCACAGGTTCATGGTGACAGTAGAAAGCGCCTATTTCGATCCGCAGCTAGGCCATAATAAAAGGGTAACGCTTGCGGGCGTCTTTGCAAAGCTAAACTGAGCTTTTGCTAGAAAGCATCAAGGGGGCCACCTTTCGGTAAGCCCCCTCGGGGTCTCGACAACTCTTCGAACTTGCGTTCTATCCGCTATACCAGCCGGATCGCTTTCGCGACGGTGAGAACGCCTCCCAGTCGATCAGCGTCCCTCGTTTCAACATCCAATAGACAATGCCGCCGCCCTATCCAGTCAAGCCCGCCGGTACTCTGGATCGAATGAAATCAGGAGGCTAGATGGCCACCTCCCAAAGGTAACGATGGCCATCGACCTTTCCGGCCCGTCGCACGCGGTTTGCCCTAGCAAGCTGGTCGAGAGTCTGCGAAAGGCTGTTGCCGATCTTGCCAAGCCGGATGTCGTCCGTCTGCAGTCCGATCTCTCGGGCAAAGACCATGGCGCACTCCGCAGTCGAGATTGGATGTCCCGCCTCGCGGAGCGTGCGTAGCAAAAAGCCACGGCGGTCATAATCCCTGAATAAATCGGAGACATCGTTATCGCGCTGCCTGCGCCGCCGTACTACACCAGATTCCGTTGCCGGGGCGTACTCTGGCTCGTAAGTTCGGATTACGATGTCGAACGCGGACCGCTGCTGCTCCAGTGCCGCAATCTCCTTCCGCATTGATGGATCGTTTGCGTAATGATCCGGTCTTTCAGCAAAGCTTGCGATGTTCTGACAAGTCGAACCGGGCCCGCTGTGATTTCATCAGAGTAAATTTCGTTCGCCTGGCAGATGTCGTCCGTCAAATCTCTCACGACGGCGTTCACGTCGAGGATCGGCCGCACAAGCTCCGCATGTCCATCTGCCGTCAGCGGGTGTATGCTGGTATGCGAGTGAATCCCGAAGGTAGAGCATAAGTACCCGTCGCTCCGAAACTGCCAGCGCCGAAGGCTTCCTCAATGCTGGTTCAGCGTTGAACGCCATGGCCCAGCCTCCTGCTACACCTTCAAATAGGCTCTGGGCCGTCTTATCAACCCGTGATGCCCGAATGGGGTTGCGATGGGCTTGCAAAGAGCGCATGGTTAGTGGTTGGCTGGCGTCATACCGGCAAAGTCACCTAGGAATAAAGTCCTGGATCCAACAAGGAGGACTCAATGTCTTCCGAACCTAATCAATTCTTCGACGTCGCAAATCTGAGGATGCTGGATCGCATCTTGATGAAAGCTGGCTTTCGAGGTGAGCAAATCTATGCTGTCGACGACAAAGAAATCAGCGCTTAGAATGTATCTCGCAACAACAAATCCGATTGTGCGACCTCTATCGGAGGGCGACGGTTCGCTGGCGCGGTGGCTGGACGACGGCGGCGCTCCGGTGAGAATTCACACGCACACACGGTTATGGCTGCAAGACGAACCAGCTCGCCATGGCGACCCGGTCGCTGTCGCTTTCCGGGCCGGTCACCAACCTGGTGCAGGCCGCCGTGTTGCCAAGTATGCTGGAGGTCGATGGACCCCATGGAAAACGATTACTGGATCGTCGACGATTTCGGAATGCATTCCGAAATGCGGGACGGAACGTTCGAAATTGAAGCGCACAGACTTGCCGAACTGACGTCTGTTGATGACCGCGATATTCTTTACTGGCCCGTCTATATCGCCAGCGAAACTCGGTTCGACATAGAGCGCTTTCTCGAAGCTTATGAGGCGGCGCTTGTAAAACACGCAGGCAGATACGCAGCGGTCATCAATCCGTCCCTTCTGGCCGAGAGCACGGAGGCGGCTCGCGACATCTGGGGAGAACGCCCGGTTTGCGGGTAGGCGCGACCATGACCATCTTCTCCGTTCGTCACGTCACCTCCTATCGCTATTTCCGCGAAGTTGCTTTCGGCGAGCACCGGGTGATGTTTCGGCCCCGCGACAGCTTCGATCAACGGCTTATCGATACATCCCTGGCGACCGACCCCAAGCCGCATCGTGTGCGATGGATTCATGATGCTTTCGGCAACTGTGTCGCGCTGGTCGATATTGCATCTTCGGCTCGCGAGCTGCGTTTCGAAACCCGGATCACGCTCGATCACACGCCTCAACTCGCACTCGATTTCCAGATCGATCATGCCGCCTTGACCTACCCGTTTTCGTACGATGCGGACGAGGTTCCCGATCTCGCGCCGGCAATCCAGCGTCACTACCGCGATTCTAGCGACGAGATCGGACGTTGGGCCCGCCAGTTTGTCCGTTGCGGCCAGCCGACGGAAACCGGCCATCTGCTGATGACACTCTGTTATGCCATCAGCGAGAGCTTTTCCTATCGCCGGCGCCTTGAACACGGAACACAGACGCCGGTTCAGACCCTCTCGCTGCGTTCAGGATCCTGTCGCGATTTTTCATTACTGATGATGGAGGCAGTCCGCTCGCTGGGACTGGCCGCGCGCTTCGTTACCGGCTACATCTACGTCGCCGACCGCGATGGCAGCCCAACGCTTGGAGGAGGCTCCACACATGCGTGGTGCCAGGTTTATCTTCCCGGCGCAGGCTGGACCGAGTTCGATCCGACGAACGGCATCGTGGGCAATCGCGACCTTATTCGCGTGGCAGTCGCACGTGACCCCCGCCAGGCGGTTCCGTTGAGCGGCAGCTATGATGGCAGCCTTGCCGACTTCGACGGCATGACGGTGCAGGTCAACGTTACGACCCAATGAACTGAAAGCGCAAACTCGCGGGAACTCCGCAATGCCGTCGACGTTTCGCAATTGCGTTCCGTGCATGGCCGATCTCTCCAATAAGGAATGTAGGATGAAAATACGTGCCGGATTTCATATAGGCTACGAGTGTATACAGCCGACCCCGATGCTTATGGTCTTAAACATTCATCCCTCCCGCCGTGTCGATCTTCTCAGCGATCAGATACTGACCTTCGACAGGCAAATCGAGGCCTGGAACTATACCGATGTGTTCGGCAATGCCTGCAGCCGCATTGTCGCGCCGCCGGGGCTGATGACGATTTCCACCGAATTCGAGATTTATGACAGCGGGCAGCCGGATATCGTCCCGGAAAGCGCCGTTCAGCATGCGATCAACGACTTGCCGAACGAGGTGCTGATCTTCCTGCTCGGCAGCCGCTACTGCGATACCGACAGGCTCGCCGATTTCGCCTGGGCACGGTTCTCGTCAACGCCGCTCGGATGGCCGCGTGTGCAGGCCATTTGCGACTTCGTCCACAATCACATCACCTTCAATTACCTGGAGGCCGATCCACTTCGAACCGCATATGGCGGCTTTACCCACAAGACTGGCGTTTGCCGGGATTTTGCGCATCTTGCCATTACGCTGTGCCGTTGCATGAATATCCCGGCGCGATATTGTACAGGCTATCTCGGAGATATCGGCGTGCCGGCCGATCCCAATCCTATGGACTTCAGCGCCTGGTTCCAGGTCTATCTCGGCGGTCACTGGCAGACGGTGGACGCCCGGCACAATACGCCGCGCATCGGGCGAATTCTGATGGCAACCGGTCGCGACGCGACGGATGTTGCCCTGTCGACAGCGTTCGGGCCCGCAACGCTTTCCCGTTTCGAAGTGATAACCGAGGAAATGCAGCAAAGCTGAACTGCTGACCGGCACAAACGCAGGAGACCCACATCACACTTCCGATGAGTAGTCACCGGGGCGTTCAGGGACGGCGCGCGTCGGCGTCTGCTTCCTTGGTCATCAGCGTCGCCATGTGGGCTCGAAGCTCCTTCTCGCCCTGGACCCGATCCGCTGCTCGAACGTCTGCGAGGATCTTTATTATAACGTCCTCATCGCCCGCTGCCGGTGAGATCCGGCCGCCGATGAACGCGCCGCCGCCGAGGATCACGCCGACAATCGACAGCAGCGTGTAGCGCAGCGCGATATTGGCGTCGGCTGAGGTCAAGCGATTTCCACTGTCTGCGCCAGCCCGAGAACCGCGCGGCTGCCTCTCGTCGAGGCCGTGCGCGATGATGGTTGAGTTGGTTTGAAGAGCCTCCCGTCGTCCTGCGTACCTGCGCTAACAGTCGCTCGTGATTTTGAGTTTTAGCGGCACTGGCTGAAAGCGGGCTGAAAGCTTGGCCTGATACCTTGGTCGTCGCATCGTGGAGGAGACACGAGCCCGTGTGTTATTGGCGATGCTGAAATTATCAGGAGGATACAGTCTATGCGTTGTACACGCGCACTTCTTCATTCCGTTCTCATTTCCGCCTTCTTTGCCGGCGCCGCCATGGCAACCGCAAATTCGGCCAATGCTGCTGACAAGATCACAATCATGGTCGGCGGCTACGAAAAGCAGATCTATTTGCCGGCAAAGCTCGCCGAGGCGCTTGGCTATTTCAAGGAGGAAGGCCTCGACGTCGAACTTCTGAATGAGGCTGCAGGCGTTGATGCAGAAAATCAGCTGCTTGCCGGCGCCGTGCAGGGGGTTGTCGGCTTTTATGATCATTGCGTTGATCTGCAGGCGAAAGGCAAGTTCGTCGAATCCATCGTCCAGTTCAGCCAGGCGCCGGGCGAGGTTGTGCTTGTTTCGAGCAAGCACCCTGAAATCAATGCCCCCAGCGAATTTAAGGGCAAGACGCTCGGCGTGACGGGGCTTGGTTCCTCGACCAATTTCCTGACCCTTTACATGGCCTCGAAGGCTGGGTTGCAATCCGGAGATGTCGTCACCGTTCCCGTGGGCGCAGGAGGCACCTTCATCGCCGCCATGCAGCAGGATCAGATCCAGGCGGGTATGACGACGGAACCGACAATTTCGCGCATGGTCAAGACCGGCGAGGCATCGGTTCTCGTCGATATGCGCACCGTCGAGTCCACACGCAAGGCGCTCGGCGGCACCTATCCAGCTGCCTCTCTTTACATGGAAACGGCCTGGGTCGACGCACATAAGGAGGACGCTCAGAAGCTTGCCAATGCGTTCGTAAAAACCCTGAAATTCATCAATACGCATTCTGCCGCCGAGATCGCCGAAAAAATGCCGAAGGATTTCTACGTCGGTGACAAGGACGGCTATATCGCCGCGCTCGGCGCGGGCAAGGGTATGTTCACGCCGGACGGCGTCATGCCGGAAGACGGCCCGAAGACCGTTCTTGCCGTACTCTCGGAATTCTCCAAAAACGTCAAGGGCAAGCAAATCGACCTTTCGAAGACCTATACGACGGAATTCGTGAAGAACGTCGACTAAGCGCCCCTTCGCTGCGCGTCCGGTCGAGCCGGAACCGGTTCCCTTGAACAAAAGCACCCGTATGCGCCGATAGGCATGCGCGAGGATATCTCATGACAGAGCATTTAACCCATGATCCAGCGATCGAATTGATCAATGTGAGTCGCCGCTTCGTTTCCCCGACCGGCAAGTCTCTCACAGCGCTTCGCGATTTCAACATGACTGTCGAACGCGGCGAGTTCGTCGCCGTGGTCGGCCCGACGGGTTGCGGCAAGTCGACGACGCTCAATCTTGTCACCGGCCTTGCGCGACCGAGCGCCGGCGAAGTCCGCCTGATGGGCGGGCCTGTATCTGGCATCGATCCGCGCGTCGGCTTTGCCTTTCAGACTGACGCTCTTTTTCCCTGGAAGAACGTGATCGACAATGTAATGGCCGGCCCCTTGTTCCGTGGCAAGCGGCGCGACGTTGCGGAAGCATCGGCCAAGCGCTGGCTGGCGCGCGTCGGCCTTTCGAAGTTCATGAACCACTATCCTCATCAATTGTCCGGCGGCATGCGCAAGCGCGTCTCGCTTGCTCAGACTTTCATCAACGAGCCGGAAATCCTGCTGATGGATGAACCCTTTTCTGCACTGGACGTGCAGACACGCACCGTCATGCACGAGGAATTGCTGAAACTATGGGCTGAGCGCAAGGCATCAGTGGTATTCGTCACGCACGACCTTGAGGAAGCTGTCGCTCTTGCCGACAAGGTCTATGTCCTGACCGCCGGGCCTGCGACTGTCAAATCGGTCTACAAAATCGACCTGCCGCGGCCGCGCGTCGTGTCGGAAATCCGGTACGAACAGCAATTCATCGACTACTGCAAGACCATCTGGGATGATCTGCGACAGGAGGTCGAAACCAGTTATCGCCGCGCGAGCGAAGCCGCATAGGAGGATCTAGTAATGGCAAACGTTACCATGGAGACAACCGGCACCGTTTTTCGCCCTGGCACGTCTGACGCCGAAATTGAAGCGACGGCGCTGAAGTCCATCAAGCGTCGCAAGCAGACGGTTTTGTTCTGGCAGATCGCTATTCTCGTCGCGACGCTCGGGCTTTGGGAGCTGTCCTCCACAATGCTCTGGATCGACCCGTTTTTCTATGCAAGCCCAAGCGCGATTGCAGAACGGCTTTACGACTGGGCGCTCAACGGCACGACGGAAGGTTCACTTTGGTATAACCTGTGGGTGACTATGCAAGAAGCATTGATCGGCTTTTTCGCCGGCTCGATCACGGGCGTATTCGTTGGCGTCGGTCTTGGCGGCAACCGCTTCCTATCGGACATCTTTTCCGTTTACATCAAGGCGATCAACTCGATCCCGCGCGTTGTGCTTGCACCGATCTTCATCATGATCATGGGCCTTGGCTTGCCATCCAAAGTCGCGCTCGCTTTCATCATGGTGTTCTTCGTGGTTTTTGCAAATGCTTTCCAGGGCGTGCGGGAGGCAGACCGCAACATGATCGCCAATGCGCGTATTCTTGGCGCCTCCAATTGGCAGGTAACCCGCAATGTTATCGTTCCATCGGCGATGAGTTGGATCTTCGCCAGCCTGCATGTTTCGTTCGGCTTTGCGATTATCGGCGCAATCGTTGGCGAATTTGTCGGCGCCCGCTTTGGCATTGGTCAGCTGATTTCGATTGCCAAGGGCACGTTCGATGCCGCTGGCATGTTCGCGGCGATCATCCTCGTGATGATCTTTACGCTGGTTGCAGAGGCAATCATGACCGTGATCGAGAACCGCCTGGCCAAATGGCGGCCACAGCAGGTTGACGTTCAGTAATCCTCCCAAGCATTGCTGGAACGCAGAAAGGGCCGGGTGCACGCTCGGCCCTTTTGGTTTTTACTGTCCAAGCGGCAATGCTACACGGACAAGAAGTCCTCCGGCTTTTCCATCGCTGAGTTCGATCGTGCCGCCGGCGCTATCGACCACTTCCCGCACGATTGCCAATCCGAGGCCGCTACCTTCGGTCTGTGTGCCCATCACTCGATAGAAGCGTTCGAATACCTGCGCGCGCTCGCCTTCGGGAATTCCCGGGCCGGTATCTTCGACCATCAGGATTGCTGTATTTTGGAGCGATTTGACAGCAACGGTCACCGAGCCGCCAGGCGGCGTATAGCGCAGAGCATTGTCGACCAGGTTCACCACCAACTCGCCGAGCATGGTGGCATCGCCGGTCACATTCACTGGACCGCCATTGTCGAAACCGAGATCGATGCCGCGTTTCAAGGCTTCTTCGGCGATATTTTCGAGCACGGAACGTGTGAGGGACGCCAGGTCGGTATTGTCCAAGCGTGGACGGAGGTTTCCGGGCTCGGCCCGCGAAAGGGCAAGCAGCTGCCCGGCCAGCCGGGTAACTTGACGCGTGCTTTTCTGCAGAGCCTGAAGTGCTTCATCGCGTTGACGAATGTCAACTTCCCTGGCCGCCACGGCAGCCTGCGTCGCGATCAGCGCCAGCGGGGTTCGCAATTGGTGAGCGGCGTTGGCAACAAACCGCCGCTGAGCCGCCATCTGATTTTGCACGCTCTCCATATGGTCGTTCAAGGCGTGAACGAGCGGCTGCAGTTCTGTCTGCACCATGGATGTCGGAAACGGATCGAGGCGGTCACGACCACGTTGGCGCACAGCGTCTCGCAGACGCAATATGGGCGAAAGTCCTCGCTGGAGACCGATGATGGTGACAAGGCCTGCCAGCAGGACAAGCGCAAGCTGGTTTGCGAAACCGGAAAGCCACAGCTGGCGTCGAATTGCATATTGGCTCCCATGAGTGACACCGACCGTCACAGCAATCGTTCCGTCGCCCCCGAGTCCCACGACTGGATGGTCAAGCATGAGGGCACGAATGCCGTGATCACGAAATGTCAGATCCTCGCCCTTCAGCGCAACGAGCGGCGTTGGCAGATCGGGATATCCTGAGAGCAGGTTGCCCCAGGGCGTGGTCACTCGATAGAACACCTGATCGCCGAAACCCGTGTCAAACATCTCCAATGCGGCGGGGGGAATTTCGACCTCAACGGAGCCACTGTGGTCGACGTGCACGGCCTCGGCAATGACACGAGCCGATGCCAGCAAAGTGCGATCGGCGACGAGCTGGGCGGCGGCTGTGGCAGAACGGAAGCTCAAATAGAGGTTGACGCAGATTGCCCCGGCTAGCGTCAAGACGACCCATGAGACCAGCTGGACGCGCAGGCTGCGCCTTAGCCGAGCAATTCCGCCTCTCAGCCTTCGGGCGAGCGATCCTGAGCTGCTAAACATGGCGCAACAGATAGCCAAGGCCGCGCAGTGTTACGATCTGGATGGAGCTGCCTTCAAGCTTCTTTCTCAGTCGATGGACATAGATTTCGATTGCACTCGGATCGGCGACGTCGTCGAAGCCAAAGACACCTTCGGAAAGAGATGTTTTCGTCACGGTCGCCCCCGCTTTCATCATCAGGTGCTCGAGCACGGCGTGTTCGCGGGGCGTGAGCTGTAGTGGTTGGCCACTCAGCGAAAATTGTCGTGTTTTGCCGTCAAGGATTAGCTCTCCAACCGCAATTTGTGGCGCGGCGACGTCATGACCACGTCTGATGACCGCGCGGATTCTCGCTTCAAGCTCCGCAATTTCAAACGGCTTGGCGAGATAGTCGTCCGCACCGCTATCAAGACCCGCAACACGACCTTCGAGACTGGCGTTTGCAGTGAGAATGATGACGGGCACCTTGTTGCCGGCGCGCCGCAACTGCTTCAAGACCGTCATGCCGTCCAACTTGGGAAGGGAGAGATCGAGGATAACGGCCGAATAGGTCGCAAGACGTAGCATATGCTCAGCGTCAGAGCCGTCCGCAGCGATATCTACAGTGTACTGCGTTTGTCTGAGGGCCTTTGCGAGCCAGGCAGCAAGGTCGGCGTTGTCTTCCACAATAAGCAGGCGCATTTTCTGTGCTCACGTCAACAGGCAACCACCAACCTATCATTGGTCAATGCTGATCAGAACTCCTTGGAATGACAATCTTCCGTCCTGCCTATTTTCCCACGATCGTGACGGGTTTGTCACGTTGTCAGCGATAGGTTGGAGTAGCGACTTCAGACGCCTCGCCGCCGCGACCGCTCATGATGCACTTACTGCATGCCGCTGAGACACTCAGCCGGTTCCGCAAGAAGGTCGCAAAGCGTGGCGAGGGCCTCGTCAATGCCGGTGATGGGGCAATGCATGAGCTGCAAAAGATCGCCAAAGTCTGTGTTACGCGGTGGAATTTTTTTGAGCCGCTCTATCCGAGTACCGCGAGACGACTGGCCTTTAAACAGATCGGCGACGGTGCCGGGGCGGGTCGCTGTCGCAATCTTGATGCCGTTTGGCACGTTTCCGCTTCGGCGAGGACGAACGGACCGGACGTTCGTGCAGATTGAACAGAGCCAGGACGTTGTTTAGACCGGCGACGACGTCGTGCTGGCCGACGCCGCATCAGTTAGCCTCCCGAAGCCGCTCCTTCACGAAGTCTATGAAACGTTGTGTCTTCGCAGGCAGCAGCCGCGTCTCCGTGACCGCGTAGATCGGCTGCGCCGCGCCCTGCCAATCCGGCAGGATGCGCTGCAGCCTCCCTGCCGCGACGTCATCGGCGACGATCCGTTCAGGTAGGAATGTAATGCCCATCCCCAATACTGCCAGCTTGCGGATCATCGAGACGCTGTTCACACGAAAGCGGCTTTCGACCTTGGGATCGGCGGTACCTGCAGCGGAATGTACGGGCCAGCTCGGCATGGTGGGCATCGTCAGACACTGGTGCTGCTCGAGATCTGCCGGCTTCGAGGGCTCGCCGTTGACCTGAAGATATTCCGGTGCAGCGTAGAACTGTGCGGAAATCCGGGTGATAACGCGGCTGATAAGCGTTGCGTTTTCGGGCGCTCTCATTCGGATCGCCAGATCGAAAGGCTCTCCAACGAGGTCCACGTTGCGCGGCGTCAGATCGAAATCGAAGCTGATCCCGGGATAGAGTGCTGCGAATTCCGGTAGCAACGGCGCGACGTACGTCGTCGCGAAATCGACGGGCAACGAAACTTTCAGAACGCCTGTGGGCCGCGCGACCATGTCGCCAAGCTCCTCGTAGGCAATTCGAGCTTCATCGACGATGCGGCTGCACCGCTCGTAGTAGAGCTGCCCGGCTTCGGTGAGTTCAATCTTGCGCGTTGTCCGGTTGAGCAACCTTAACCCGATGCCTTCCTCAAGGAGAGCAATCCGACGCGAAAGGGTCGAGTTCGGCATTCTAAGAACGGCGGCAGCACGGCGGAAGTTCCGCGTCTTCACCACCTCGACGAACAGTGCCATGTCGTTCAGGTAATCCAAAGCATTGCTCCACTGGATGGATAATGTTTCCCATTTTCCTAGGGTTATCCCGTTGGATGAGCAAGTCCATATGAGGGTGACCAACGAAGGAAAAACGGCAATGAGCGATATCTTTACACCTGTCACCCTGGGCGGCATTGAACTTCAGAACCGTCTCGTCATGGCGCCCATGACCCGGTCCCGCGCGAATGCCGACGGCACACCAAGCAAACTGGCCGCCGAATACTATGCGCAGCGGGCAGCCGTCGGCCTGATCGTCACCGAGGGCACGCAACCCTCCGACGATGGGCAAGGATACCTCACAACTCCGGGCATCTACACGGACGCCCATGTCGAAGGATGGAGGAAGGTGACCGACGCCGTCCACAACAACGGCGGCCGCATCTTCGTGCAGCTGATGCATGCGGGCCGCATGTCGCATCCCGACAATACGCCGCATCATCGTCAGGGCGCAGCGCCTTCGGCCATTGCGCCGGGCGTTCCCATGTTCACGCCCACGGGCATGCAGGACATTCCCACACCACGCGCCATGACGACGGACGAGGTTCGTCAGACCGTGGCTGACTTCCGAGACGCTGCACGTCGCGCGATCGAGGCCGGAGCGGACGGCGTCGAAGTTCATGGCGCGAACGGCTATCTGGTTCAACAGTTTCTCGCCCCCAGCGCCAACACCCGCACCGATGAATACGGTGGCTCGATCGAGAACCGTTCCCGTTTCGCGCTGGAAGTCGCCAGAGCGATCGCGGAAGAGATCGGCGCCGACCGTACCGCCATCCGTTTGTCACCCGGCATCACGATGTGGGGTATCGACGAGGGTACCGAGGGGTCGGCCCTCTACCGTCACCTCGTTGGCGAACTCGACAAGCTAGGACTGGCGTACCTTCATATCATGCACAGCGGCGTCGAAGAACGATTGGTGGACATTCGCAAGCTTTGGCATCAAGCCCTGATCATCAACAGACCCGGACGTCCTCGCGATGAGATCGGCGCAGACATAGCCACAGGACTGGCCGATCTCGAATCTTATGGCCAGATGGCGTTGGCTAACCCGGACTTCATCGATCGGCTGAAGGTTGGGGCGCCAATGAATGAGGCTGACCGCGCGACGTACTTCGGTGGGACAGAGAAGGGCTTCACGGACTATCCCACATTGATCGATGTGGCGACGGACAAGGAAGCCGTCTGATGAAGCGGGACAGCTCGATCACATGGGGCGCGCGTTGAAAAGAGTTCGTTCCGACGAACAGCAGGAGCAGATAGGGCAGGAGCGGGTGGATATGAAGGCGAGACATAAGAATTGACTTCCCAATATCGTCCGAACCGATGGTTGGAACCGTTCGCGTGGGAGTTAAGCAGAGTGCAGAATTATCTCCGGTCACCCGCGGAGTGCCGATGCTGGCGGCTGGCGGTAGGCGAGGATGGCGGGCACGGATGAAATCAGTGCCGCAAAGGCAAACAGCGCTGCTGCGAACCCGGCGTCTTCGCGCGCGAAGCCCACGGGCATCATGACGCCGCTGCCGCCTGCCACGATGCCGGCGATCGCTAGTGCTGCCGCGTAGCCGAGCGCAAAGCCGAGAACCAAGCCCAAGGCCACCAGCACGAACAGCTCCAGCCGGACGATCGAAAACAGTGCCCGTCGCGGTGCACCGAAGGCTCGGAGCGCACCGATCTGCCGCCGCCGCTGGCCAACATGCATGACAGTGACCAGCAGCAGGGACGCGGCGACCAGTGTCTGCGATCCGGCGGCAACGGCAAACAGCACGCGCTTGGCGTCACCAAGTGTCGCATAGAGCCGGGTCAGCACCTCGGCCGGGAAAACCGCGACTGTCGCGCCGGCGCGGTATTGCTGCCTGAGCTTATAGGCGTCGGCGATGGTCTTAGGTTTCACCAGAATCGCTGGCAGGCCGGGAACAGCTGCGTCCCAGGTTTCATCGACGGGCGCATCCGGATCAACGGCATGATGCTCGTCTTCTGCATGGATCTCGACCACCTGGTCATGCTCGTCGTGGTGATCGCTCTCCTCGACCTCATCGTGGTGGCCGCCCATGCCATGGATATGCCAGACGGCCTGGATCGGCACCAGCACGGCGCGATCCCAAGCAGTGCCCGTTGGCTTCAGACGGCCAACGACATGATAGGCAAGTTGGGTATGGGTATGTCCCCCTTCCTCCGCCGAGCCGTGCATTGGCTTGATCTGGTCGTCCAGCTTGAGGGTGACGCCTGCGCCGACACGGCCTCGCCCTCTCTGGCAAACATCTTGCCGTCGCTCAGGCCGCCAGTGAGACTGTGTACCAACGCCGTCGTCGTGCCGACGATCGGGTAGCCCCTGAAGGAATCGCCGAAGCCGATCGGGGCGGCCCAGGCGACACGCGGATCGGCAGAGAGAGCGGTCAGCACCTGGCCGTCCATCAAGGGCAGCGGCGAAGCCTGGAGGAAGACGGAGGAGAGCACCAGCTGGTTCTCGCTGCCGGCAGCCCCGATAACCAGGTCGAACCTGTCGGCGGCGCGCGCGCTGCCCAGCCGCAACGCCCGCTCCTGTAGCGTAACGGCAACCCCGAGCGCGTCTGGTCGTTTGGGACTTTGTGCGATCGTCCTGGTAAGTCAGACGTCTCCTTGCCCAGTGGATGTCGCCAAACGCTGCACGAAGTCCGCGATGAAGAGCGAGGCGTTGGTGGCCCGTTTGTGCACCGCGATCGTCTGAGGAATTCGCGAAAACACTCCGTCTACCATCCGGAAGCCTTCCATCCGCTCCGAGGCGTTGAAGAGGAATTCGGTCAGTCCAGCCGCCGCGTCGCATTCTCGGTCGGCGAGAAAGTCGAGAGCCGCCGTGGGGCTGTCGGCATGTAGCACCGTCGCTCGTTTGAGTGTTCGCTCAAGCTGCTTCGTATAGGCGGCGCTACGAGCGGAAGCGATGCGAATTCCGGTGCAATCCAGCTCGTCTGCCGTCCGGTAAGGTGAAGCTACCGGAACCAGGTAGGTGGCTTCGACCGAGATATAGGGAGGCGAGAAGCTGAAGCGATCGGTTCTTGATGGGTCTGACGCCATGAAGGCGATGTCCCACTCACCGCCGTCGGCAGCGCAAAGAATATCCGCAGCCGATCCGTATCGCATCAGAGAAAGCCCTCTATTAAGTTCGTGGGCGATCCTATCCGCAATTTCCGCGCTAGGTCCCACTAAGGCGCGGGCGTTTTCGTCCCAGCGAATCAACGCTGTGTTCGACATGTTGACGGCGGCCCTAATGGTTCCAGCCGGTGCTATCTCCGACCGGACCTGCTCCAGATTGAACATGCTACGTCTCCCTAGCGCGAAAACCTGGACGCGAGTGCTTCCGATCCTCTGGCAAGGAGGGCAACGTCTACGCCAACTGCCGTGAACAGCGTTCCCTGCGCAATGCAGCGAGCCGCAAGCTTCTCGTCAGCCGTCAAGATGCCCGAAGGCTTACCGACGGCTTTCAAGCGCGCGATCGCATTCTCGATTGCCGAAACGACCTCGGGATGTCCTGGTTGGCCAGGATGGCCGAGGCTGGCTGCCAGGTCCGCCGGACCGATGAAGATCCCGTCGACTCCGTCGACCTCTGCAATGGCTTCAAGCTGATCGAGCGCCTCTCGTGTCTCGATCTGCAGCAAGAGGCAGATGTCCTGTTCCGCAATCTGTGCGTAGTTCGGCACGCGCCCGAAACGGGTGGCGCGGGTGAGGGCGGATACGCCACGAATTCCTCGCGGTGCGTAACGAGTCGCGGCCACGGCCGCCTTCGCCTCCTGTTCATTCTGCACATATGGAATGAGAAGCGTCTGGACGCCAATATCCAGAAAACGCTTGATCAATACAGGGTCGTTGAAGGCCGGGCGCACCACGGGGGAGACGTCGTACGGCGCGATCGCCTGCAACTGTGGAAGCACAGTGAGGACGTCGCTGGGAGAATGCTCGGTATCGAAAAGCAGCCAGTCGAAACCGGACGGTGCGACGATTTCCGCTGTATAGCTGCCCGGAAGGCCGCACCACAATCCGATCTGACTTTGACCGGCCTGGAGTTTTCGCTTGAAGCTGTTTACGGGGAGTTCCATTAGATCCTCACACGAATGAGACGCCGATTGAGCCGACGGGGCCATAGTCGGCCTGGATCACGTCGCCCTGGGCGATGTCCACAGGGCGGGTGAAAGAGCCGGCCAGCACGATCTGCCCCTTTTTCAAACCGCCGCCCACTGCATGGAGCTTGTTTACCAACCAAGCGATCCCCGCCGCCGGATGGCCCATGATCGCGGCAGAAACACCGGATTCCTCGATAATGCCGTTCTTCGAGAGGGTGGCGCCCACCCAGCGGATGTCGATGTCCATGGGGCGAATGATGCGACCCCCTACAACGATCGCCCCAAAAGCGGCATTGTCAGCGATCGTGTCGGTGATCGCCCTCGGAACCTCGGTGCGATAGTCGATGATCTCGAGAGCCGGAACTACGAATTCAGTCGCCCTCATCACGTCGTAGATCCGCGTACCGGGCCCCTCAAGATCCTCGCCCATCACAAAGGCGAGCTCGACTTCGAGGCGGGGTTTGATAAAGAGGTCCGCCTTGATCTGTGCTCCGTCGTTGAAGAGGGCGTCGTCGAGGATGACACCATAGTCGGGCTCGGTCATCTTGGATGCCATCTGCATCGCGCGCGACGTAAGGCCGATCTTGTGGCCTACGACCCGAGCACCCTTCGCAGTCCGAGCCTGCGCCCAGAGCGCTTGAATTTTGTAGGCGTCTTCAAGCTCCAGACCGGGGTAGGTCTTGCTCGGTTGAACGATTGGCTTGCGGTCGGTTTCTGCCTTCAGAAGGGCGTTGGCCGCCTCTTGGCGTTCCTGTTCTGTGATCATCGGTTCGGCTCTGTCGTTGGTCATTTGATTGGTGGGCGCGGTAGCGCGGCTTCGCCGGGCTCCATGACGTAGGTGTAGTCGAGTGAGAACCAGGGGCCGCCGACGCCGGGTTCGGACGGATGCGGTTCGTGATGGAGGACGAAGTCGCCGGTCAGGGCTGCCGTCACTCCAAACTGAACGTCGGAATCGATGTTCGGATCGCTTGGATCGAAGACCTGGGAAATCAGCGTCTTGTATCCCTGCTTGAAGATCAGGGCGTGAAGATGCGCTGGTCGGTACGGGTGACGTCCCTGCGCCTTTAACAGTCGGCCGACGACGCCGTCGACGGGGATCGGGTATCCGACCATCTTCACGGTCCTGAACCAGAAGCGGCCGCCGACGTCTGTGGTGAACTTGCCCCGAAGGTTCATCTCAGCCTGATCGGGATCCTGATTTTCATAGAGCCCAACAGGAGAAGCATGCCAAACGTCGACCTCGGCACCAGCGATCGGCCTGCCGTCCCGGTCTACCACCCTGGCGCGGACATATAGTGGCGTGCCTGGCGTGTCGGAGCGGACGATCGTACCGCCGTTTTCGACACGGGGAGAGTTCAGGCGCCAGAACGGGCCGAGAAGAGACTGCGACGTCTCCGTCTGGCCGCCGTCGCCGTTGTTCAAAAGGCAAACCAGCGAGGATACGCCGAGGGATCCGGCCATGAGAACAAACTCGTTGTGGCTGTCCGTCTGCAGTTGTCCGATCTCGTTGAGTATTGCCGTAGCTTCGCGGAACTCGGCTTCGGACAATTTCACCTCCCGCACGAATGCATGGAGATGCTTCACCATCGCTCCGAGGATTTCTCGCAGGCGTGGATCCTCGGTTTTGTTCATCACCGCGAGGACGGCAGGCGTCAACTCGCCTTCAGTTTTTATGGCCATAGGGCTACCTCCCAATGGCTCCGACTATTAAAAATAATCGATTATTTGTCAATGAATGTTACGACGACTTTTTCCGTGGGTGGGGAGGAAATTGGCTCATCATTACATTAAGATATTGAAGATATTGACTTAAAGTCATGAAGCAATCTGGCTTTAGCTACAAAACGGACTCGCCTTCGTTTTCTCGTTGACATAAATAATCGTTTATCATATCGATCATCGACAGTTGATCAAAATTGCTAGGGAGTAGGGATGAGCTCGACCGACGACAGCGCCTCTGCGCCAATGACAGACGAGGAGACAGTGTCCGCGGGTTTTTCCGATGATGGCAAGAACACTATCGGAAGCCAGCTGGCGTCGCGTCTGCGCGAGGCGATCATCTCTGGCGAGCTGAAGGCCGGCAGCAAGATCAATCTCGACAAGGCGCGACGCACGTTCAACGTTAGCTTAAGCCCTCTGAGGGAGGGACTTGCCCGCCTCATCTCCGATGGCCTGGTGGAGTTTCAGGACAACCGCGGCTATCGCGTAGCTCCGATCTCGCTGGCGAATCTGGAAGAAATCACGACGCTGCGCGAAGAGCTCGAAGTCTTCGCGCTGCGGGAATCCATACGTATCGGCGATGTCGAGTGGGAGAGCAATATAATGCGCTCGCTCCATCGCCTGAACCGCACGGATCGAGATGCCTCACGGCCTGAGACGCTTGAGCAATGGGAGGCACTTCACCGGGAATTCCATCTCACGCTCATTTCCGGCTGCGGCAAACCGCTCCTGTTGCATTTCTGCGGCCTCTTGCTGAACCTGAATGATCGATACCGCCGGGTCTTCCTCATCAGGACTTCCGGCGACCGGAACGTCGGGCAGGAGCACAGCGAGATTGCGCAAGGAGCGGTCGCGCGGGATATCGAATACGCCAGCGAGAAACTGCGACAGCACATTCACCGCACTGGGACGAACCTTCGAAATCATCTCGCGACGAAAGGGATCGTGTGATGGTGGTGCCTGGATCAAAATCAGAGCAAAAGATTGGCGTGGCGCACTTCTCCGCCATCTCCCTGACGCCGAGCGATTTTGCGAAGGCCGCAGCGGGGGCGGGCTTTTCCAGGGTTGGACTGAGGCTGAATCCGGCCTTTCCTGGTGCACCGTACTACGAGCTGCCTGTAGGCGGCCGCGCAGCGGAAGAATTGAAAGCCGTACTGCGCGGCGAAGCGCTCGAGGTCTTCGATATCGAGTTCTTCGTCATCGATCCCTCGTTCAACGCCTCGTCTCTAGAACCCATAGTGGCTGCGGCTGCCAACATCGGAGCCAAACGTCTAAGCGCGTGCGGCGACGATCCGGAACGGAGCAGGCTACAGTCGAACTTCACCGAATTCTGCGGCCTTGCAAGCGGCTACGGATTGGCAGTCGATATCGAGAACATGGGCTGGCGGACGGTCAGAACCTTCGCTGACAGCGTCAATCTCCTGAAATCGAGCGGCGCGCCCAATGCCGGCGCACTCGTTGACGGAGTGCATTTCTTCAGGAACGGCGGAACGTTGGCATCGCTGCGCGCCGAGATCGACAGGGTCAAGCACGTCCAGTTGTGCGACGTCGCCGGACCCGCTCCGAGCACTGCCGAGGCCATGATCGCGGAGGCCCGAGGCAAGCGTCTTGCTCCCGGCGAGGGCGAATTGCCGCTGGGTGAACTGGTTGCAATAGCCGACGGGGCCGCATCGGTCTCGGTCGAAGTACCTCTTCCAGGCTCGGCAGACGCGGAGGAGCATTTGAAACGCCTGTTCGAAGGGGCCTTACGAATACTTAAGCTGGATCGGTAATCGCGGCGCCGGCGGGGCGAGAGCCGCGCCGAGTGGAGGAAGCCAACACATGGGTTACAGGTTTGATTTTGGCGCGGTCTTCGACCGCGCCCCGGAATTGGTTTGGGGTTCGCTTGGAACGTTGGGTCTCGCCCTCGCCGGGATGCTGCTCGCTCTCGTGATCGGAATCCTGGGCGTTGCAGCAAGAACCTCGAAGACCGCGTGGGTTCGCGCTCCGGTCGTCGCGTTCGTCGAAGTCGTCCGCAACACGCCGTTCCTCGTGCAGATCTTCTTTATCTACTTCGCCCTTCCGCTTATGGGCATCCGCCTGAACCCGACGGTCACCGCAATCATCGCGCTGGGGATCAACGGAGGCGCCTACGCTATCGAGATCATCCGCGGGGGCGTTGAGAGCATCAACAAGGGACAGATCGAAGCTGGCTTTGCGCTCGGGCTGCACAAGGCCGACGTCTTCCGGCTCATCGTTCTCAAGCCGGCACTGCGGGCGATCTATCCATCTTTGACAAGCCAATTCGTGATGCTGACCTTGACCACGTCGGTGTGCACCTCGATCGCCGCATATGAGCTGACATCCGCGGCGCAACGCATCGAGTCCGATACGTTCCGAAGCTTCGAAGTCTACTTCACCGTGACCGCAATCTACCTGGTCATCTCAAGCCTAATGATGGGAATCTTCGCTCTGATCTCCCGTTCCTACTTCAACTATCCGACTCGATAGGAGGCGCTCATGGGTTCCATCGGCGAAAACGAGCTGTTCTTCCTCCTGCAGGGTCTGAAATGGACCGTATTGCTGGCGATTATCGGTTTCATTGGCGGAGGCGTATTCGGTATTTTGATCGCGCTTATGCGCACGTCGAAGCATCAGTTCGCCCGGCTTGCATCATCTGGCTACATCGCGCTCTTCCAAGGCACACCGCTCCTGATGCAGCTCTTTGTCGTCTACTACGGCGTTGCCTTGCTTGGCATCGACGTCAATGCCTGGGTCGCTGTCGCGATCGCGTTCACTCTCCACGCGAGCGCCTTCCTCGGCGAGATATGGCGCGGCTCGATTGAAGCCGTTCCCAAAGGGCAGACCGAAGCCGCGAACGCTCTTGGCCTGCATTATGTCTCCCGAATGAAGGACGTGGTTCTGCCACAGGCTTTGAAGATCTCGATGCCTGCGACCATCGGCTTT
Organism: Rhizobium sp. BK060; assembly: GCF_014193145.1. Taxonomy (NCBI): domain Bacteria; kingdom Pseudomonadati; phylum Pseudomonadota; class Alphaproteobacteria; order Hyphomicrobiales; family Rhizobiaceae; genus Rhizobium; species Rhizobium sp. BK060. The sequence goes on along the minus strand of NZ_JACHYW010000007.1, from coordinate 185,217 downwards.
CTTGTGCAGCTCATTAAGGGGACGTCGCTTGCGGCGATCGTGGGCTTCATCGAACTGACCCGGGCTGGTCAGATCATATCGAACCAGACCTACCGCCCGCTGCTCGTCTTCGGGATCGTCGGAATAATCTACTTCGTGATTTGCTGGCCTCTTTCCCATGTCGGAAGCGGCCTTGAGAAACGGATGGCAAAAGCCGCCCGCTAAACCTGCTTCGGCAGAAGTAAACAGCACAAGAGGAGGAAAGTGCAATGAATACCAATCGCAGGAAATTTCTCGGTCTAGCGCTTGCGACCGCTACCTTCGCCGCCGTTGGCGCTGCGGCAGCCACTGCGGCATCTGTTGAGGAGATCAAGTCGAAGGGAACGCTCGTCGTGGGCATCCAAGGTGACAACGCGCCTTGGGGCTTTGTGAACTCGAGCGGCAAACAGGACGGCTTCGATGCCGACGTGGCGACGCTGTTCGCCAAGGAGCTCGGCGTGAAAGTCCAGTTCCAACCGCTCGCGGTAGCGAACCGTATTCCCGCGCTGACGACCGGCAAGGTCGATATTCTCTTCGCCACGATGGCGATGACGCAAGAGCGCGCCAAGTCGATCCAGTACAGCAAGCCTTATGCGGCCAACACGATTTCGCTTTATGCCGCCAAAGCCGACACCGTGAAATCGCCGGCCGACGTGGCTGGTTGGGAAATAGGCGTGCCGAAGTCCAGCTCGCAGGACAAGGCCGTAACCGACGCGGTCGGATCAACGGCCACCCTTCGCCGCTTCGACGATGACGCGGCCACTATCCAGGCCCTGATCTCCGGACAGGTAAAGGCAGTGGGTGGCAATCAGTTCTACGGGCAGAGGCTCGATGCAGCCAGTGCCGGAACGTATGAACGAAAGATCGACTTCCTGACGACTTACAACGGTGTGGGAACGCGACTCGGCGAGCATGACTGGAACGAGACAGTCAACGCCTTCCTCGACAAGATTAAGGGCAACGGCGAACTCGCGGCCATTACCAAGAAGTGGATGGCAATCGATCTTCCCAAGTTCCCTGAATCCATCCCCAACATCCCGTTTACGGTCAAGTAAAGCATAAATGGAGGGCGCTGTGCTCAATTCTCCCAACGATCAATCGACCTTGATATCCCTGGATAAAGTGGAGAAATGGTACGGCTCCTTCCACGCCCTGAAGACCATCGATCTGTCGGTTCGCAAGGGAGAGAAGATTGTCCTTTGCGGACCGTCCGGTTCCGGCAAGTCCACCTTGATCCGTTGTATCAACGCCCTTGAGCCGATTCAGGGCGGCAATATCGTGGTGGAAGGTCAAGTGCTGGACGGCACCACCAAGGCGGTCGACGCCATTCGACGTGAAGTCGGAATGGTTTTCCAGAACTTCAATCTATTCCCGCACATGACCGTCCTGCAAAACTGCGCGCTTGCACCCATGAGAGTGCGGGGCGCAAGCCGTGCCGACGCAGAGAAGTTGGCTCGAAAATATCTCGAGCGCGTTCGCATCCTCGATCAGGCGGAAAAGTATCCAGCACAACTCAGCGGCGGACAGCAGCAGCGCGTCGCCATCGCCCGCGCCCTATGCATGGAGCCGAAAGCGATGCTTTTCGACGAGCCCACGTCCGCCTTGGATCCCGAAATGGTCAAAGAGGTTCTCGACACCATGATCGGCCTCGCAAGAGACGGCATGACTATGATCTGCGTGACTCATGAAATGGGCTTCGCCCGGCAAGTCGCTGACAGGGTCATCTTCATGGCTTCCGGAGAGATTATCGAGGACGCCGAGCCCGAAACCTTCTTCAAGAACCCCAAGCACGACCGGACGAGGGCATTTCTCGGCGAAATCCTTGCGCATCACTGAGCGGGCAGAGACATGGACAACAACAAATTCCTGGTCGGCCTAATCGGTGCCGACATCCAAATGTCAAAGTCGCCGGCGCTCCATGAAACGGAAGGGCGCCACCTGGGACTTGATTACGAGTACGAGCTCGTGGACTTGATAGTGCGCGGATTGCCTCCTTCCGCGCTGCCAGATCTTCTGAACGAACTGGAAAGCCGCGGCTTTGCGGGAACCAACATCACCCACCCATGCAAACAGACCGTGCTGGCTCACCTGACGCGCCTGTCCGAAGATGCCGAGATGCTTGGAGCCGTAAACACGGTCGTGCTTCAGAACGGGGAGCGGATCGGACACAACACCGACTGGTATGGCTTCTACAAGAATTTCGAGTGCGGCTTGCCCAACGTCGCGAAGGCTCATGCTGTTCTGCTTGGCGCTGGTGGTGCTGGGGTGGCCGTCGCGCACGCTGCCGTGAAAGTTGGCATAGAAAAACTCTCGATTTTTGATCAGGACGAGCGCCGGGCCTCTACGCTCGCCGATCAGCTCAACGAGAGATTTTCAGGAGAGGTCGCAAGGACGGTCAGAGACGTCGGTGCTGCGCTCGCCGCCGCAGATGGCCTGATCCACGCCACGCCGACTGGCATGCGAAGCCATCCGGGGCTTCCGATAGATCCCGATTGGATACAGCATCGTCACTGGGTGGCGGATATCGTCTACATGCCTTTGGTGACCGAGCTCCTTGCACTGGCAAAGCAGAAGGGGTGCCGGACGCTCCCAGGAGGAGGAATGACCGTGTTTCAAGCGGCCGCGGCCTTCGAGCTCTTTACAGGCCTGTCGCCCGACACGGAGCGAATGTCGCGCCATTTCGACGAGCTGTGCCGAGTGACGGCCTGATCGGGGGGACTACTCCATGCCGCATATTATCATCGACTACAGCCGAGGCGCAGCGCAACGTATCGCCATCGACGAGTTGACCCGCGCGGTTCATCGCCGAGTCCGCGACGGTGGGCTGGTCAAGCCAACCGTGGTCCGCACGTTCGCCAGAGAAGCCACCGTCTCATGCGTCGGCGACGAGCATCCCGACAACCACTTTGTACAAATAATCGTACGCTTGGCCCCAGGTCGTCCTCCGGAGGTCAAACGAGAGCTGCTGAAATCGGTGCTTGAGGCTGCGCGTGACGTCGCAGCTTCCGCACTGGAAACCGGTCGGCTTGGGCTTCGCGCAGATCTCTACGAATCCGACCCAAACTTCGCGTTTCAGGACATAGCGTTCGCCTGATCCCGGCAACGCCTAACAAGGACAAATGCAATGAGCCTCATCTACGTTCTCAACGGACCAAACCTAAACCTCCTCGGCAAGCGCCAGCCGCATATCTACGGGCACGAGACATTGGTTGACGTCGAGGCGGACTGCCGAAAGTTGGCGTCGGAACTGGGGCACGAGATCCGTTTCCATCAAAGCAACCGCGAATACGAGATCATCGACTGGATCCATCAGGCGCGCGAGGACGGTGCTGGCATTGTCATCAACCCGGCCGCGTTCACTCACACTTCGCTCGCTATCCTCGACGCACTGAATACCTTTGAAGGCCCCGTCATCGAGATCCATATCTCCAACGTCCACAAGCGCGAGAGTTTTCGCCACCACTCCTTCGTGTCCCACCGGGCCGACGGCGTCATCGCTGGTCTCGGTACCGAAGGCTATCAACTCGGCATCCGCAGAGTTGCGACCATGCTCAAGACCGAGAAGAAGGACTGATAGCGATGGCGACCCGGGTCAAGCTGGCAGTCCTTGGGGCGGGGCTAATCGGCAAGCGTCATATCAATCATGTGATGGAAGAGCCGGCCGCAGAGCTGACGGCAGTTGTGGATCCCACACCAGTCGGCCAAGCAATCGCTAGTGAGGCTGGTGTCAGATGGTTCCCCAGCTTTGCAGACATGATGATTTCCGAGCGCCCCGACGCAGTCATCATCGCGACGCCAAATCAGTTGCATGTCCAAAATGGGTTGGAAGCCGTCGAAGCCGGCGTACCGGCGCTGATCGAAAAGCCGTTCGCCCACGATATCGCCGCCGGCGAGAAGCTTGTGCAAATGGCGGAGGCCAAAGGCGTGGCGCTGCTGACGGGACATCACCGCCGGCATAATCCGATGATGCAGAAAGCGAAGGAGATCATCGACAGCGGGACGCTCGGTCGGATCCTGATCGTGAATGCGATGTTCTGGCTGTTCAAGCCGGACGAGTACTTTGATATCCACTGGCGGCGAGAGCGTGGAGCGGGGCCGGTCTTCCTCAACCTAATTCACGACATCGACAACCTCCGTTTCCTTTGCGGCGATATAAACGCCGTACAGGCGCATGAATCCAACGCAGTGCGGAGCAACGCCGTCGAGGAAACCGCGGTCATCCTCATCGAATTCAAAAGTGGTGTTCTCGGTACTGCTTCCGTGTCCGATTCCGTTGTCGCGCCGTGGAGCTGGGAGATGACGACGGGAGAAAATCCCGCTTACCCAAAAACCGAACAGACTTGCTACATGATCGGCGGAACACACGGATCTCTGGCCGTGCCGTCGCTGGAAATATGGCGCAATGCCGAAAAGCGAAGCTGGACCGAGGCATTTGAACGCGACAGGGCAGCATTCGAAAACGAGGATCCGCTTGTCATGCAGATCCGTCAGTTCTGCAAAGTCATTCGGGGCGAGGAAGCTCCTTTAGTCAGCGCTCGGGAAGGCTTGGAGACATTGAAAGTCATTGAGGCCATCAAGCGGTCGGCCGCGATGGAAAGACGCGTCGTCCTTTAGCCAGGAGTCCCGGCAAGCGGCGAGAAAACGCATAGCTGTTTCATAATAGAATCTTACCCTGCGAAGCGCCTACGACTCAGTACGTTAGATAAATTTCAGAATGGGTCGTTGGTTCGCATCCCTTCAAGGCGACAGGTTCAGCTTGGCTCACTGTAGGTCACACGGCTGAGCATCTGAACAAGGGAAGGCGGAACACTCATTGATCGGCAATGCAACAGGCAGGGCCGGTTATCCATTCTCGCTAACTTGCTTCGCCATCATGCAAGGCACGATTTGCTTCGATTTCCTGCAGATGGTTCAGCACCCACATGGAGAGCTGTAACAGAGGGTCAGAGAGGGAGCGGCCGAGATCGGTCAGGCTGTACTCGACCTGCGGCGGTATGGTCGGGTAGACCTTGCGCCTCACCATCCCGTCGCGCTCCAAGGCTTTCAAGGTGCGGGTAAGCATCTGCTGGGAAATGCCGCCGATCAGCCGTTTCAGTTCGTTGAAGCGTCGCGGCCGCTCGGCCAGCATCGTGATTGCCATGACGGTCCACTTGTCGCCCATGCGGCCGAGGATCTCGTTGACCTTCCGGCAGCTCGGGTCGGTGCCCGGTTCATTGGGCGGGGTAGGCATATGCATGTGACCAGGCCTCGAAAATATGCGTTCTTGCGACGTTGGTGGTCAGTATATCATATCTAGTCAGTAAAATATACCATCTCAGGAGTATGTTATGACTGACAGAAAAACCATTGCCCTATTCGGCGCCGGTACCGGGCTCGGCAGCTCGCTGGCCCTGCGGTTCGGCCGCGAAGGCTATCGCGTCGCGCTCGTTGCGCGGCGTGCCGGGCCGCTCGAGGAGCGCGTGGCCGAACTCGCCAAGGCCGGTATCGAAGCCGCGGCGTTCCCGGCCGATCTCACCAATCTCGACGGGATCGCGCCGCTCGTGCGCTCCATCGAAGAACGCTTCGGCTCGATCGACGTCGCGATCTACGCCCCGGTGCCGTCGGACGCCGGCTTCGTGCCGGCGGTAGAGCTCGACGCGGGAAAGCTGCGGGCAGTGGCCAATATCTTCACCTTCGCGCCGGTCGAGGTGTCGCATGCGGTGCTATCAGGCATGTTGGCGCGCGGTAACGGCGCGATCGTCATCGTCGGCGGACTGACGGCTGTCGTGACGATGCCGGGAATGAGCGGTGTCGGCCCGCTGATGGCGGCGGCCCGCAACTATGCCTTCACGCTGAATGCCGAGGTTGCGGAGAGGGGCATCTATGCCGGCACGGTCAATATCGGTGCGTTCATCGACCGCTCGACCGGCCTTCGTGCCGCGACGGCGAACGGCATGACCCTCGGTCAAGAATATCCGGTGATCAACCCCGACGGCATCGCTGACGAGATTTGGGACCTCGTCAGCAAGCGCGACCGTCTCGAGGTCATCCTCCCGCCGCTGCCTTCGGCCTGAGCGGGTGGGGGTTATGTTGCAGATCGACCTTTACATCGAGATTACCTGCCCCTGGTGCATCATCGGACAACACCGGCTCGACAAGGTGCTATCCGAGCGCTTCACGGGTCTTGCCGCCGATATCAGGCATCACCCCGTTCTGATGATGCCGGACGCACGGCGGACGGGCTTTACATTCCGGACCTGCTTCTCGCCCGCTACGGCGTCTCCGATCCGAAGGCCGCGTTCGCGCGGCCCGAGGCCGAGGCCCGCGCCTCCGGGCTGGAGCTCAATCTCAGCCGGCAGCTCTGGACCTATCCGACACACGCGGCCCATGCGCTGATCCTCGCTGCGCGCGATCGCGGCACACAACACCCGCTGGCGGTGGCGATCTGCGCGGCACATTTCCTCGGCGCTAAGAATATCTCCGATGCCGATCTACTCGCCGATATCGCGGCGGACCATGGCTTTGATCATCTGGAGGGCCGCACGATTGCGATGGATCCCGCCTGGCATGCGCGCGTCGAGCAGGCAGCGGCGCAATCCGCTGCTGCCGGTATCCGCTCGGTTCCCCACTTCGTCTTCGGCGGACGCGTTGCGATCAATGGCGGCCGCAGCGAAGACGAGATCGCACTGGCGATAAGCGAGGTCGTCGCGAGCGGTTGAGAGGCAGGTGCGGCCTGACCGGATCGGGATCACTCGCAGGGTGTCGAGCGATGCTCATAGCCGAGCGTCTGGAGCAATCACTATTCCGGACGCTATCATTGCCCTAAGGGATTCTTTGACGGCCTCGAAGCTCGTGTAGCGGGGTTGATAGTCGAGACGCTGGCGACTTTTCTCGATCGAGTGACAGGAGCTTCGGATGATGTGGCCGCGGCTGTTTTCGGCATAATCTCCGAGGCCGAGGATCCATTCTTCGAAGGGCTTGTAGGCAAGGCGCGGCTCCTTGCCGAACCAGCTGAAGACCGTTTCGGCATAGCCACGCAGCGTCACGGCCTGTTCGGAGACGATGTTGAAGACTTCGCCGATGGAGGCTGCGCGATTGTCGATCGCCGCGATGATCCAGCGGGCGACGTCGTCGGCGTGGACGTGATGGACCGTCTCCAGTCCGAGGTTCGGCAGCACCAGTTCGTCGCCACGAGCGATCTGCGAAAAGATCTCCGGATTGGCATTGCCGATTGGGTTGATAGGGTTCCAGCCTTCGCCGACGATATGACCGGGCCGGAAGCAGGTGGCAGGAAAGCCGGCAACCCGGGCCTGGCGCATCAGCCAAGCTTCGCTCTCCGCCTTGCCCCTGCCATATGCATCGATCGGATTGGTCGGATCGGCCTCGGTGGAGGGCATCGTGAATAGGCGGCCGTAGACCCAGATCGTGCTGCAGAAGAGGTAGTGCTCGATCCTGCCGCGCAGCGCCTCGACCACCTGCTGGGTGCTGGCGAGATCGAAGGCGATCATGTCGATGACGATATCAGGCTCAAGGGCTGCAATCTTGGCGCCGAACTGGCCGAATTTTTCCTCGGCTGCGCGGTCGAGCGCGACATGTTCGATGCGGCTCCAGGCCTCACACGGGCGATAGGGCTTGGCGACGCCGCGGCTGACGTTGACCACCTGGTGCCCGCGCTCGACCAGCGCCGGCACCAGATAACTGCCGACATGGCCGCTGCCTCCAATAATGACGATACGTGACATGGCTCATCTCCTCAAAGCTCTATAAATCCCGGTGAAGCTGAAGCTAACACGCATTGCCTATCGCGATTAGCAGCCGTAAACTCGATGCACCTGTGAAATAAGCTCAGCAATGCCACGCGACCAGATCAACGAACTCACCGCCTTCCTTGCCGTTGCCCGGGAGCGCAGCTTTACCCGGGCGGCGGCCGAACTCGGCGTTACGCCCTCGGCGCTCAGCCACACAATCAAAGGGCTGGAGGAGCGGCTTGGGTTGCGGCTCCTGTCGCGGACGACCCGCAATGTGGCGCCGACCGAGGCCGGGGAGCGTCTGCAGCGGCAGGTCGGCCCGCTCTTCGAGCAGATCGCCACCGAGATCGACGAGATCGGCTCGCTGCGCGACCGGCCGGCCGGCACGATCCGGATCACCTGCACCGACGCGATGATCGAGACGATCTTCCGGCCGAGGCTCGGCGCCTTCCTGCAGAAATATCCCGACGTCCGCGTGGAGCTCGACATGAACTACGCACTGGTCGATATCGTCGCGGAGCGTTTCGATGCCGGCGTGCGGATCGGCGAAGCGCTGGAGAAGGACATGGTGGCGACACGGATCGGGCCGGACTGGCGCTTCAGCGTCGTCGGCTCGCCTGGTTATTTCGCGCGTCATGCGCCGCCGGTCACGCCACAGGATCTGCGCGAGCACAATTGCATCAATATCCGGTTGTCGGCCTCTGGCGGCACGCTGAAATGGGAGTTCCGCTCGCCCGAAGGGCGCGACATCAGCCTACGCGTGGAGGGGCAGGCGACGTTCAACACGTCCGGCGCCGCGCTCATCGGCGCGGTCGACGGGCTCGGCCTCGGCTGGATCCCGCAGGAATTTGCCGCCCCATATCTTGCGGACGGCCGCCTCATCGAGGTCCTCAGTGACTGGTGCCCCTCCTATGAGGGCTATCATCTCTATTATCCCAGCCGCAAACAGCACTCCCCGGCTTTTGCCGCGTTCGTCGACGCGATGTGTTATCGCGGGCCGCTTAGAAGCAGAGAGGCCGGAAATTAGGAAGTTCCGGTGTTGGCGAATTCGCCAAACGTTCCTCAGGTTTGGCTTCAGTTGCGGTACTGGTCTCCCAAGAAGATTGATGGGGGCAACTGCACGGGACGTTCGAACGCATAAGTATCAGTCTGTCGCAGCGATTCCGCGGTTCGATTCCCTTCGAGGGCGTTCCACCTGGAATCCTCGCCCAAATCATTTCTTCGGGATGGCTTTCGGTTTCGGTTGATACAGCCGCCGTTTGACTTTCGCGCTTAGAGCATTGCGGAGATCTTTGTCCACCATCGAAAGGTCGAACCATTCCGGATCAAAGTATCCACCGCACCAACGACTTGCGAAGTCGCCCTAGAACCCTGTTCAGTCTACTAGCTTCAATAGGTTGTGGGCTTTTGAAGTTCGGTGGAACCGCAAGCTCGGCCAAGTAGGCGCTCAGGTCAGTTCAGCGCGCTGCCGAACGTCCCCTGGAGGCAGGTAGGATCAGGGGATGAAAATTGTTGGCTTGTTTGTCTCCAAGACCCGCAGTGGCAAATCTTGATCTCGATAGAGACACTATGGCGCGTAGAATACAAATTCGTGAGGCGTGGCACGTTCTTCAATTCAACGCACAGGTCTTGGGTTCCTGTCCCATTAAGGTGGGCACCTTACGGCATCTGAGAGCCGGTCACGGCGACGTAAAGTGAATAGAGCGAGCGGGTTGCTGCAATAAACAGCCGGTTGCGTTTGGGGCCGCCGAAGGTGAGGTTTGCGACGGTTTGCGGTACGCGGATCTTGCCGATCAGTTTACCCGTCGGGTCGAAGCAATGCACGCCATCCCCAGCGCTCGACCAGAGGTTGCCGTTCACGTCCGTGCGGATGCCGTCTGGAATGCCATTGTCGATCAGGCAGAAGACGCGGCCGTTCGTGAGCCTGCGACCGTCGACCACGTCGAAAGCGCGGATGTGGCGTGGCAGGCTTTCGTCGTGGCTTGCTGCCGAATCCGCCACGTAGAGAATGGTCTCGTCGGGCGAGAAGGCGAGGCCGTTCGGCTGGTTGAAATCCGTGGCGACCGCCGTAAGCTCGTCGGTCGCCGGATCGAGCCGGTAGACGTTGCGGGTCGGTTGCTCCGGCTCCGCGCGATAGCCTTCGTAGTCCGACATGATGCCGTAGGTGGGATCGGTAAACCAGATCGTGCCATCGGACTTCACCACCACGTCGTTCGGCGAATTGAGCCGCGCGTCCTCGAAACGGTCGGCGAGCACGGTGATCGAGCCGTCGACTTCAGTGCGCGTGACGCGGCGTGTACCATGCTCACAGGAGACGAGCCGTCCCTGCCTGTCGCGCGTATGGCCGTTGGTGAAGTTGGACGGTTGCCGATAGACTGAGATGCCGCTCTCGGGCGTCCATCGCAGCATCCGCTGGTTGGGGATGTCGCTCCACAGAAGTTGGTTCGCGTCGTTGAACCAGACGGGACCCTCCGCCCAGCGGCAGCCGGAATAGAGTTCGTCGAGACCGGCGCTCGTCACGATCATCTGCCGGAAACGCGGGTCGTGAATTTCGTAGATGCTGGCCTCGGCCATGGCGGTCTTTCCGTTTATCGCATGCCGGCTCGGCGACCGCCGGCGAGCATGATGACGCTGATGATGATGAGGCCGGTCATGATGAGGCGGATGCCCGCGCCGAGCCCGTAGGTGTTGAGCATGGAGACGACCAGGAACATGAAGAGCGACGCGCCCCATATGCCCGGCACGTTGGAATCGCCGCCGGCGACCGCCGTGCCGCCGATCACGACGACGGCGATCGACATCAGGAGATATTCCGAGCCCATGTTGAGCGCCGCACCGCCGGAAAAGCAGGCAAGCAGATAGCCTGCGACCGACGCGAGCACGGCGCAGAAGAGGTAGGTGACGAAGCGCGTGCCGTCGACCGGTATGCCCGCCATACGCGCGGCCGGCATGCTCTGGCCGATCGCCGAGATCCAGCGCCCGTAGATCGTCTTTTCGAGCAGGAACCAGGCAAGGATCGAGATGAGGAGCGCGACGATCGCCACGTTCGGCACGCTAAGCGTGTTCGACGTCGTGAACTCCGCAAGCATGCTCGGAGGCTTGATGCGCAATCCCCGGTTCGTCCAGATCGCGGCGGACTGTACGATGAAGCTCATAGAAAGCGTCGCGATGATCGGCGGAATGCGTAGCGCCTTGATGAGCGCATAGTTGCAGAGGCCGACGACGAGGCCGATGACGATGACGACAAGAAGCCCGGGCAGGATCATGCCGTTTTCGACATTCATCAGCTTCAGCGCCACCGTGCCGGCAAGCGTCATGGTGGCGGGAACCGAGAGATCGATGTTGCCGGGACCGAGCGTGATGACGAACATCTGGCCGATGCCGACGACGACCGAGAAGGCCGCGAAGGTGAGAGCGGCCTGCGACAGGCCGAGCGTGCTGGCGCCGAGCGTCACGATGATCGTCAGGAACCAGACGACAAAGGCGGCAAGCCATGACCAGATCCAGGGTTTGCCGAAAAGGCGCAGCATGGGGGTCATCGGCGTTTCTCCCGCTTCTCGAGACGGTTCAGCATCAGGCGGAGCGCGAGCACGATGATTAAGATGGCGCCCTGAGCCCCGATCTGCCAGTCCGGCGAGATGCGTAGGAAGGACAAGAAAGAGCCGGCGAGCGTCAGCGTCAGCGCGCCGATGACGGCGCCGATGGGTGAGACGCGGCCGCCGATGAACTCGCCGCCGCCGAGGATCACGCCGGCAATCGACAGCAGCGTGTAGCGCAGCGCGATATTGGCGTCGGCTGAGGTGGTCAGGCCGACGAGGGCGATGCCAGCCAGCACCGCGAAGAAGCCGGCAAGGCTATAGGCGGCCGCGCGCGCCCCGACAATCGACCAGCCGGCGCGCTCGACCGAGCGCTGGTTGCCGCCGATGCCCCGGATCAGCACGCCGAGCGAGGACCGCATGACAACGAGGTGGGCGACGGCGGCGATGACGATGCTGGCGACGATCGCCATCGGCGCTAGCGGCGGCTTGACGGTCATCAGCCAGCGCACCCAGTCCGGCGCCTGCCCGCCGGGTGCCGGCAGCAGCAGTACGGCAAGGCCGCCCCATACGAAACTCATGCCGAGGGTCACGACAATGGACGGCAGGTTGCGCAGATGGATGACAACGCCGAGCGCCGCATAGGTCGCGATCGCGCCGGCAAGGATTACAATGCCGGTCACGGGGGCATCCCGCAGAAAGGTCGCGGTGACGCAGGCGATGAAGCTGACGAAGGTTCCCATCGAAAGATCGAGATCGTTCACCGCCATCACGAGCATCTGGGCGACCGTCGCAAGCGCGATGGGCACAGCCAGGTTAAACAGCAGGTTAAGCCCGACATAGCTCATGGCGCGCGGCTGCAGCCAGAAGACGGCGGCGAGCAGCAGCGTCAGCGACAGGGCGGGAATGGCAAGACGCATGGCGTCGGACGAGAGCCGGAACGTCATGCGGCGACCCCCTCGAAGGAGGCGGCGATGATGTTCTTCTCATTGACGGCGTCGCCGACGAGTTCGGCCGTGATCCTGCCTTCTCGGAACACGTAGACGCGGTCGCAGAGGCGGACCTCGTCCATTTCCGTCGAGTACCAGATGAAGGTGCGGCCGCGCGCCGCTTCCTCGCGGATGATCGCGTAGACCTCCTGCTTGGTCCCGACGTCGACGCCGCGCATCGGATCGTCCATCAGGACGATCGGTGCGCGCGTCGAAAGAGCGCGTGCGAAGAGCACCTTCTGCTGGTTACCGCCGGAAAGTGACAGGATGCGGTTGTCCATATCGGGCGTGCGGATCTCGATCCGCCGCTTCCAGTCGGCGGCTTTTGTCTCCTCTTCTCTCACGAGAATGACGCCGCGCCGGGACAGGTCGCCGAGCGAGGCGATGGAGAAGTTGCGCAGGATGCTCCACAGTTCCAAGACGCCGTTGAGGCGGCGATCGCCGGCGACGAAGGTGACCTGCGGATCGCGCGCAGGCAGCCAGTTGCCGGACTGGGCGGCATGCAGGGCGAGCAGGAGCTCGGTCTGCCCGTGGCCCGCAAGACCCGTCAGTCCGATGATCTCACCCTTGCGCGCTGTGAACGAAAGGCCTGCGGCCTGATGGGACAGGATAAGCGGAGCGGTGGACTGTTCGCGCGCCGAAGCCTGCCCGGTCTCCTCTTTCGCAACGGTGCCCATGGCTTCCACGAGGCCGTGATGATCGAAGCCGTGCGCCGGACGTTCGGCTGCGACGCGGCCGTCCTTCATGACGACGATGCGGTCGGAGGTTTCGAGGATCTCGTGCAGGATATGCGATATGAAGATGACGGACCCGCCCGCGGCGATGAAGCGGCGGACATGGTCGAGCATCTGGCGAGCAAGGCTTGCGTCGAGCGACGAGGTCGGTTCGTCGAGGATCACCAGCCGCGGCGCAATGCCGGCATCGGAAAAGGCCATGGCGATCTCGACCATCTGCCGCTCGGCGATCGAAAGATCTCCCACGGCCCGACTGCTGTCGATGCCGTGGTTGGGAAACACGGTATCGAGGCTCTTCTCGATGATTTTTGCCGCGCGCCTCCGCCAGCCGAAGCCACCGAGATGGCGATGCATGATGCGCGTATTCTCGACGATGGAGAGGTTGGCGCAGAGCGAAAGTTCCTGGAAGACGCAGCGCACGCCGCGGGCTCGCGCCACGTTGATGCCGTAGCGCTCCAGCGGCTCACCGTCGCTGGCGATGCTTCCTTCGTGCGGTGTGAGGCCGCCGTTGATCACGCTGACGATCGTGGACTTGCCAGCTCCATTGTGTCCGACGAGCCCGACGCATTCGCCCGGCATGACGCGAAGCGTGACGCCGTCGAGTGCCCTGACCGCGCCGAAGCTCACCTTGGCGCCATCGACCGCGATCACCGCCTTCAAAACGTCATTCATGCTGCCCGCCACATCTGCTTGCAAAAATGCCGCGCAGCCATTTGCGGCACGCGGCAGTCGCCGGGAGATTTACTTTGCCGACTCGATGACTTTGATTGCGTCCGCCTGCGTGTATTCCACGTTGGCGACGCCGCCGGCCTGCGTATTGGCGAGGTTCGTTTCGAGATTGTCCTGGTCGATGCGCAGGAAGGGCACGACGAGGTCCTTCTTGACCTGCTTGCCGTCAAGGATCTGCTGGGCGACCCAGAAGGCGAGCGTGGAGACACCGGGTGCAATGGACACGGACATGGTCTCATAGCCCTTCGCGTCCTTCTGCTCCTTCCACCACTTCAGTTCATCTTCGCGGTTGCCCATGACAATAATCGGCATCTTCCGGTCGGTCGCGGCAATCGCCTGTGCGGCACCATAACCGTCGCCGCCCTGCGTCACCACGCCGACGATATCGGGCAGGCTCGGCAGGATGCCTGCAACCGCCTTCTGCGCCACGTCCTGCGCCCAGTCTCCGTGAACGGAACCGACAACCTTGAACTGCGGGAACTGCTTGGCGCCCTCGTGAATGCCCGCCGAGATCTCGTCGTCGACGAAGACACCAGCAAGGCCGCGGATCTCGAGCAGGTTGCCACCGTCCGGGAGTTTTTTCGATAAGTATTCCACCTGGCTGCGGCCCATTTCCTTGAAGTCGACGGCGATGCGCCAGGCGCAGGGTTCCGTCACGATGCCGTCGAAGGAAACGACGGTGATGCCGGCGTCGCAGGCTTCCTTGACCGCGCCGTTTAGCGCCGTCGGCGAGGCGGCGTTCAGCACGATCGCGTCATAGCCCTGCAGAATCATGTTCTGGATCTGCGCGGCTTGTTCCGTCGCCTGGTTCTCGGCGGTGGTGAAAGGATCGGCGCTGGCAACGACGCCGGTCTTGACGGCTTCACCCGTCACCTTGCCCCAGCTCGTCAGCATCGCCTGGCGCCAGGAGTTGCCGGCATAGTTGTTGGAAAGGGCGATTTTCTTGGCCGACGTGTCGGCAAAGGCGGAAATGGGCATCGCGGCGCAAGCGATAGCGGCCGATGCCAGAAGCATCTTACGAATTGTCATGTCTTCCTCCCTCATGATCGCGCCGGTCGGCGGATCGCTTCACTCCTGCCTCGCCCAATCGGGTTCGAGTGAAAATTGTTCTTGCACTGAGCATCCTCCTCTCAGTAAGGGCAGGATGCGGGAGATCGACCGGCCTGTACAGGGGCAAGGCGGCAAGTCGTTTGCGGGTTTTGCCTAACAAGCTGCGGGTTTACGCAAGACGGCGGCGCTTCCGCTGGCGCTTACTGCGAAGCGATCGCGGCGGGTTGAGGAGCCTGCCATCTCGGGGAGGAACTGACGATGCTGCATCTCGCACCCGCAGCCATGTTCGACCACTATCTCGGCATTTCCCGGCTGCTCGCGGGCCAGCTAGACTTCCGCTCGGCCATCCGTTCCGTCGCGGCCGAGGTCGCCCATATCATCCCGCACGACCATCTCGATGTCTGTGTGCTGCTTGAGGACGGTAACTATCACACGGCCTACGAGACTGGCATCGAGACCGCCTGGGGCGACCTTGCTGGTGCGCCTGTGGTCAACAGCCCCATCCGCTCGCTGCTCTGGGGCGAGGTGGACTTTCTCCTGGCGGAAGACGCCATGACGGACCCGCGTTTCCACTTCGAGGGCGCATTCAAGCGGCCGATCGTCGAACAGTCGCTGAGGAGCCGTTTGCATGTACCGATGAAGGTGCAGGGCACGATCATCGCGGCGCTCTCCTGTTCATCGCAAAGGGCGAGCGTCTATACAATGGAGGATATCGAACGCGCCCGCATCATCGCCGACCTGCTGACGCCCTATTTCTTCGCGCTGCAGGCGGCTGAGCAGGCCCAACGGTCGGCCATCGTGGAGGCGGAGGCGCGCGCCCGCGAGGAGGGGTTGCGGCAAGGCGCGCTGAAGCTTACCGAAGCACTGGAGCAGGAGCGTCAGCGGATCGGCATGGACCTGCACGACCAGACGCTCGCCGACCTGACACGGCTCGCCCGCCGGATCGATCGGCTGTCGCGCAACGGCGAGGTTGCGCCCGAGGCGCTGGAGCCCGTGTCACGTTCTCTCCAGCATTGCATGCAGGATCTGCGGCAGATCATCGAGCAGGCAAAACCCTCCGTGCTGCAGCTCTTCGGCCTTTCCCAAGCGATCGAGCATCATCTGGACCGATCGACCCGCGACACGGGATCGGGCATCGAATGGGGCCTCGTCGACGAGACGAATGGCGCGCTGGAGCGACTGGAGCCGACCGTCAGCATTGCCTTATTCCGGATCGCGCAGGAGGCGATCAACAATGCGGTGCGTCATGCCGCCCCCCTGGCTATCATGGTGCGGCTCGGGGCCGACGACGAACGGCTGTCGATCGAAGTCTCCGATGACGGGACCGGGCTCGCCAAGGCGCGGGGACGGATTGGCGGAGGCATCGACAACATGAAGACCCGTGCGCGGCTGATCTCGGCGCGCTTCACGACCGGGCCAGGTCACAACAATCGCGGGACTGTTGTGCGGGTCGTGCTGCCGCTCGTGCCGCACGACCCGGCGAGCGGGCCAAACTGAGGAGAGGGGCATGATGAAGGTTCTGATCGTCGAGGACGACCCGCTGCACCGGTCCTATCTGCACGAGGCGGTCAACGCTGCCCTGCCAGAATGCGACACGGTGATCGAGGCGGAGAACGGAACCGTCGGCGAGAAGCTTGCCCGCGACCACAAGTCGGCGCATATCGTCATGGACCTGCAGATGGCCAGCCGCAACGGCATCGAGGCGGCGCGCACGATCTGGAAGGAGCGGCCGGAGACCCGCATCCTGTTCTGGTCGAATTACTCGGACGAGGCCTATGTGCGCGGCGTCTCCCGCATCGTGCCGGACGGCGCCGCCTATGGCTATGTGCTCAAATCTGCCTCCGACGAGCGGCTGAAGCTTGCGCTACGCTCGATCTTCATCGAGAGCCAGTGCGTCATCGACCGCGAGGTGCGGGGCCTGCAGCAAAAGAGCCTCGGCCAGACGAACGGCTTCACCGATTCCGAATACGAGATCCTCGTCGATATCGCGCTGGGTCTCACGGACCGGGCCATCGCCAAACGTCGGAGCCTCTCGCTGCGCAGCGTGCAGAACCGCTTGCAGCAACTCTACGACAAGCTCGACGTCTACCAGAGCGCCGGCGATGACCATGAGGACGGCCGCTTCAATCTCCGCGCCCGCGCCGTCACCGTCGCTTTCCTGCGCAAACTCCTGAACTACAGCGCTCTGGAGCGGGCTGAGGCAGAACTGCAGGAGTGGCTTGACGGAAAGTAGTCCCCGAAGCTGCTTTCACGCGCAGCTTCGGGTCGTGGCCGCCGTTGCATAGAATGACTGCTCGTGGATCAGGCCCGGCAGCCGTCGCCCGGGAGTAGGCTGCTCTCAAGTAAAATGGTACTGACCAGTGCGTGAACCTTTTCCTACGCTGCCAGATCCGACTGCCGCTCTGCAGATCTGCTAAGCGGCAGTCGGGAGAGCCGAAGGGTTGCGGCAGTCTTCGCGCTCGCTTCCCGCGACGCGCGTCGGTACTTGATACTAGTTTACCGCAGCCCGCCGAGCGAGTGCCATGACGTAGTCATCGGCGATATCAGCCAAAGTCAGGGCGACCTCCGGTTCATTCCACCCCGCCGCGAGGGTCCTTTGCACGAAATCGCGAAACGCCGCCGCGAGTACCTCCTCGCGATCAAGAGCTCGGCAGGGATCATTCGCGGCTCGCATTATCAGACGGATAGCTTTCATTGATGCGCCCCTCACGGTTTGCCTTGTTGCACCACAAGTGCATTCGTCATGCACTCAGCCTCTTGCCATGCGCTATTATGCTTCTTTTCTAATGCCTTACGCGCTGCGTGTCGTTAGCTTCCGATCCCAAAACTTGCAGCGGCGTCCATTTCTGCGGCTGGGGGAAGTGGCAGTGGTCAATCATTCCCTTCGCTCAGGAACGATTGGATGACAACGCGTTCGATAGACCGATGATCGGTTTGCCGAATTGACAGTCGTTTCCCGTGGTGGAGCCTGTCGTGCAACTCATGTCGCAAGAACGCATCGCCAGGCGGGTTCGGTTTTCGGTCCGATAAAGATCGGAGGCGGGTAGCCAGCTGAAGCTGCAGCTGCTCTTGATAGGCGAGAGGCAAGGGGTAACTCTCGCATGATCTCTCGCCTGCCATCGCAACCATCAAGGATGACGTGACGTTGCGTCTCCGGACGGAGGGAGGCAGGCCAAAAGCGGCCTTCCATGGTTCATGGTTTCCCGCAGACAAGCCATCTGTGGCGCAAGGTCACGCCGCTTCTGGTAAAGAGAGGCTTCGGCGTGATCGCCTCGGATTATCGGGATGCAGGTTGCTCATCGAAACCGGCTGGAGGTTACGACAATGGAGCATGGCCTGCGACATCAAGCTCCTGCTTCTCGGACATCGCGGTGTTTAACGGCCAATCGTGCTCGTCGGCCACGATATCGACGTGCCACTCCAGGCGACGTCATTCATGACGGAGATGCGAGTTGGTCCGCGCGGCGCAGTGTTCGAGCTGAAGTGCCCCGGTAAGCTCGCCGCTACGAGGCCAGCCCTTAAACAACGACTTGGGGGAGATCTTTCGGCGCCCGTGCAGCACTCGGATGATTTCGACTGCGCCGCCGGTGAGCCGATAAAGAGTTAGATACTCGCCTGAGACCAGATACCGAATACCCGGTGCGATATCGTCGCGCGCCACGCCCGAGTAAGCGTGTCGTGCAAGATGCTGCCAGCGGGCCTCAATCGCATCGAGAACTCGATCTGGTGCGACTATGTTTTCAACAGCATGTAGGACCAGATTTCGATTTGGTCTTCATCGGCACGATCCGTGTGGACAATCGAAAGCACAGTTAGCGTTCGTGTCGTGGAGATTCAAAGCGATGGCGCGCGGCAGCTTTCACCTCTGCCATCGTCGAGCGCGAACTTGGACCGCGGTCGATGCCCTCCGGTGGTCTTTGCTACCTGATGCCGCAAAACTGGCTGACTCACATGATTTTTCTCGCGCAGCGCCTTGATCGCGCTTGGCGTCAGTGCCTTAGGAACAGAGAGGCAAGCAAGCGGCGCGCGTTCTTAAATTCCTGACCCGTCGAGCTGCAGGGCGTCGTCGCCTTCCCAGGGTGAGGGCATCGAAGTGCGATTGAGATTGGCCGAGGGCATCGGCATCCAGCACTTCAATTCCGGCTCGGCGTATCCAATGATGCGGCCCGGTGAGGAATCAGAGGCGCGCCAGCCTTCTGCACCGAACTGATCGCCATTCGACCAATACGCGAGGTCAACGGCTGCCGGCCCCTGTTCGGACGGGTAGATCGTGACGAGGATCCGACTTCCGTCTTTCGGCGCGCTTGCCATGTGGCGCCAGCGGTCTGGCTCGTCCATCATTCTTTTCCTCCTGCCTTGCTGCAGGTTGCAAGTGTCGCCTTGCCATCGAAAACGGTCAACTCAAACTTTGCACGACCCATCATCTGTCGATTGATTGTCCGATCAAGAGATCGGGTGGGTTTCTTGAGCATCGGCAAAACGGCACTACTGACCACGACGCACAGCTCCGCCGAGGACAGAGGAGCGCAAGCTACCAGCAGACAATCTTCGCTTTAGGCTGCTGCTCGTTCAGTGTCGGCGACCTGCTCCTTGAAATGGTTCCCAAGCGCTTCAGCGATATCCGCTGCTTCCTGCCTACCACGGCTCATGGTCCGGCGCTCGCGACCAAACGCAGTGTCCAACCGGCTCGTGGTGGGGAAATCCCAACCGCGGCTGCTCTCCTGTCTGCTTCCTGAGATGCCAGCGCCTTTGCTGTTCCTTGGTTCGCGGCCCACACCGTAACCCTCATTTTCCCCGCCGTGAAGGTAAAGCGGCGAACCTTCTTCCTACGACCGGCCGCAAACCCCGCCTTGAAGCCTCGCTGCAGGTCGCCCTTGTCATGGCTTCCCTTGAATTCCTTGGACTGCGCAGTCCACCAATCGTTAAAAGCTGTTTCTGCATCCGTGGTCCGCTTTGGAAGACGCATCAGCATAAGTAAGGACCTCCATTCTTGCGTGACGACGGCCTCCATCGGACACCAGTCCGCGAGCCATCACTCATAATGTTCCTATTTTGTTCTTTTCTGTGGGGCAGTCAAGCGTTCAGTCAGCTCATTGCACTGGACAAAACGGATCGGCAATTTACTAATTTATAAGATTGCCAAGGGAGATTGGGGGCGTGGCTGGCGAGGTCCCCGTTTATATCAGCCCGATAGATGTCGAATTTGAAGGCAACACCGGCCGCTATCGACACGCTGATACAGTCGGAGATCTCGCCGCCATGCTCCTGAGCCACCAATGGAGTTGGTCGAATGCGCCGTCGTTCCATCGTGCGCTTATGACCTCGATGGAATCTCTTGAATTTCACGTGGAGGCAGCCGATGCCTGGGCAGCCCTTGTGATAGCTGCCCCTGAGCTTCGGCTTCACATCTCGCCGGATGATATTGCCGAGTCGCGAGGAGCGAGCTGAAAAAAGAGCCCCACAAGGGCAGGGCCCAGATTGATGAGCAGTGCCCTAGAGCGGGCAACGCGCGGACAATACGCCTCACCATCGAGGCTCTCAAGCAAAACAACTCTCCTTTACATTTCGTGACGATGATACATCGCCACACTTCCGCGCTCCAAACCATTGCCGCGCGCAGATGCGCCCATTCGTTCGCGCCCGCGTAAACGTTGTGATCCAGCGCAACCGAAACGTCCGCTCGACCCGATGCCAGCACGTAACGAGCCGGGTCTTGCGCTGCGCCCCCGCGGGCCATGAGAGCCCAGGCGATACGCGCCAATTTGCTGGCCTGAGCGACTGCAATCAGCTTTGGCGGTTTCGTCAGAAGCATTCTTGCCAGCCAGGTACCAGCCCGGCGCGCCGCGTCGCCTCGCCCAGCGGACGACGGTCGTGGCTCCAACGATGAGCAGCCGCCGCAAATCCCGCGCCGCGTCGCTGCCGAGAATGTTGGATATCGCACGCGATCAATGCCAAGCAATTGTGCGGTAATCAGTTGGACGAAGGATTGTGCGTCGCGAAGTCCTAATGCGGCTTCAACTGCGCCTCTTCGAGCGCTTTTGCGTCGATCTTGCTTATTTTCGCTATTCAGTCGGTATGATAGGATATCGGCCGAGGGACCTGGTTATGCCAATTGACCGAACCACAACCGCGACAATTTCCCAACTCGGCCTTTCCATCATCTTCTCTATCGCGATCTTGTTCTGGACGCTCGTGCCGTCGTCGAACACGTTTGCCCGCGAGGGGACTGCTAGCCCAAGTTTCACCTCAAAGCATAACCGTGTGGACAGCAGTGATCCTGTGCTGATGGATTTAGGCATTCCAGACTCATCGAATGCAGTCGCGAACACCATTAACAGCATCGCCGCCGCTCTCAATGAGCTGCAAGCCGATGTTCTGACTGGGCCAATGCTGGAAAAAGCTATTGTGTGGAGTCGTAACAACGCGATCAGCGGATCAATGCCGATCCCTCCCTATATTCGACAGCAACTGACCGGCTACGCGACCGAAGACTCGATGAACCGTGTCCGGTACAAGATCGGCAACGGCGGCTCTCTAAACCTTGCTCTCCTGCTAGAGGGAGGCTTTGCAGACGCGGTCACGCTGATCGACGTAGTTGTGTTTCGCGAAGCTAAGGCGGCCGCTAACGTCTCCGCTTGGGCGCATGAACTCACACATGTCGACCAGTTCCGAGACTGGGGGGTACATGGTTTTGCAGTTCAATATGCACGGAATTGGCGAGCTGTCGAAAATCCCGCGTATGCCAAAGGCTATGGCTTTTGCAATTGGCTACAATCCCGCAAAGCCAGTGCATTTCTCGGGAATATCCGCCGAGGGAAGCATTTCACCATCCCGACCGAATGTACCTCAGGCTCCAGAGATGACTGAGGTAAATTGCGGATATCCCAGGTCGCGTCAAGGACCGCCCGACTTCCATCTGATGATCCGGCGCAAGGCAGAAAGCCAGCTCGTGTCGTGGATCGATCGTGCCCGCGACAGTCTGTTTCCTCCTTTGGCAATGGCGTGGCGAAAGATATACAGGCAGTCTGGGCAGCGATCGTCTCACCATGGTCCAATGGACAAACCGAGGGGCAGACTACCAAGCTCAAGCCGGCAAAGCGCCGGATCTACGGACACGTAAAGCTCGATCTTCTTCAAGCCCGCCTGATTGGCGCGACATAACACGGTTCCGGCCGAAGATGCCGGCTCGGATCAGGCTCGATTCTGGCGTATCGATGTCGGCCGCGGCTGGGGTCGGCGCCGGGTTCGAATTGGCGTGACCCCGTTTGGAGAGAAGTTGCACGCCGCTCCCCTTTCGATTCTCTGGTCGATGTGAAAACAACCGAGTCGTTGAACACCATGTCGCGAGGGCGACGGCCGGTTCGATCAAGGTGGGGCAGCGGTTCAGATCCCTTCAAGGCGCAGAAGTGCACTTTGGTCGCCAAATAGTTTCTACACGCGACCTGTTCGGTGCTGGTCAATGAGATTCCGGCAGGCGCGGATCGTCAATGCCATGACCGTGAGTGTTGTCCCGGCGATGCCGCTGCCGGGAAAGGCGCTGGCGTCCGCGACGATGACATTTGGCGCATCCCAGAGCTGATTGTAGGGATTGAGGACCGAATTCTCTGGGGTGTCCCCCATTCGCGCGCCGCCGGTTTCGTGGATCGCCGCTCCCATGCACATGGTCTTGCCGAACCATCTGCGGAACATGAAGCGGCTGAACGGATCGGCATCGGGAAAGGCGCCGCGGCCCATTTCTCTGAGGCCTGCGGGGGAGCCGATGAACTCCAGTTCACCCCCGACGGTATGTACCAGGTCGATCATGGTCTTTTCCTGTTGCGCCAGCAGGGCATGTTCCTCATCGTGCATGGCGCAGCGTATGTGCGGAACGGGAATGTTCCAGGCGTCCTTGCGCCTGACATCGAGCGTGATGCGATTGTCGGCATAGGGCAGCATGCGGCCGAAACCGAAGAAAGCGAGCCGGGACGGCTGATTGTCCGGTGTCGGTGCCCGCCCCACGCTGCCTTGGAAATCGAAATCGCCGCGGCTGGGGTCATTCTTGCCGAAACGCGGAATGAAAATGCCCCCTGAGGGGTTATAGAATGGATCGGTCGGTGCGGAAGCATCATGGGCCCAGCCTTTGGCCTTTTGGAAGGAGCCGAAGGCGAGACAGGGAAGCTGGTCCATAAAATAGCGCCCGAGCGTGCCTGAGCGATTGCCCAGTCCCTCGGGATGTCTGGCGGATACCGAATTGAGAAGCAGCCGGACGCTTTCTATGGGTGATGCCGAAAGCACCACCAGTGCCGCACGGGCAATCTCTACTTTGCCCGTCACGGCGTCGATGAATTCCGCACCGGCCGCCTGGCCGCCTCCGTCATCCGTCGTGATCCGGCGTACGATGGCGTTATGGCGGATGGTGAGGCGGCCGGTCGCCTGCGCCTCTCGCAAGGGCTTCGGCGTGCGCTCGGCGTCGGGAGCGACATAGCGCCAGGAGACAACGCGCCGCTCTGGCCAACGGGCCTCCACGTCGGCCTTGAAGATCTCTTCGGCTGGCGTCAGCCCCGCGGGGTGCGCATAGACGCCGTCGGGCAAGGTCTCCACGCCGTCCTCATTGCCATAGAGCCCAAGGCAGGATTCGACTTCGTTGTAGTAGGGTTCGAGCTCGTCGTAGGAAATGGGCCAGTCGACTCCCTTGCCGGTTCGCGACTTGATCTTGAAATCATCATCGGTCCAGCGCAGCAAGACACGGCCGAAGCTGTGCAGGCGCCCGCCAGCCTGACGGCCCCGAATCCACAGGAACGGCGCATCCCTCGGCGTCGTATAGGGGTTCTTCCGGTCGTTGACGAAGAAATGGCTGAAGCGTTCGGTAAAGAAGGCCGCGCGTGCCTGGATGGGTTGCCCCTTAATCGTCGCGCGCGCCCGCTCCCAGATATTGATGCTGCTGGCCGGTGCTTTCTTGCGAGCAGGATCGAAGTCATCGTGCGTCACGGCACGGCCTGCCTCGAGCAGCAGCACCGACAGGCCTTGTGCCGTCAATTCCTTGGCGGCGAAGGAGCCTGCTGCGCCGGAGCCGATCACCAACGCATCGTAGACAGTCTGAGACATGAGCAATTTCCGTATGATCTGAAAGCGGTGCTAGAGGCGGACGCCGTCGGCGTCGAAAAGAGAGGCCTTGGCAATATCGAGACCAGGCGCGATCCGCGTGTTCGGTACAAAAGTCACATCGCCCATCACCCGGCTGGACAGGCTGTCGCCGGCCCAGTCGAACCAGATCACCGTGTCGGCGCCCATAGGCTCGACAACGGAGACGGTGCCCGGAATGGTCGGCCACCCCCTTTCCGCGCCGTCGGGCGCGAGATGTTCCGGCCGGATGCCGAGCGTGGCGGGGCCTGCCTTGATGGAGGTCAGCAAGGGATAGCCGGAAAGATTGATCTTCAGCCCGTTGCTTTCGAAGGTGGGCGTGCCGGTGTCGACGACGATCCTCCCCTCGATGAAATTCATCGCCGGCGCGCCGATGAAGCCTGCGACGAAGAGATTGGCCGGGCGATGGTAGATTTCGGACGGAGTGGCGAACTGCTGGATCACGCCGTCCTTCATGACGGCGATGCGATCGGCAAGCGTGAGCGCCTCGACCTGGTCGTGCGTCACGTAGATCATCGTGTTGCCGAGGCTCTGATGCAGTTTCTTGATCTCCACGCGCAATTCGTTGCGCAGCTTGGCGTCAAGGTTGGAGAGTGGTTCGTCGAACAGGAAGACGTCCACCTCCCGCACCAGGGCGCGACCGATCGCGACGCGCTGGCGCTGGCCCCCGGACAGCTCCGATGGCCGGCGGTCGAGCAGCGTGTCGAGATGCAGAAGCGAAGCCGTGCGGGCGATGCGCGCGTCGATTTCGGCTTTGGGCAGGCCCGCGACACGCAGGCCGAAGGACAGGTTCTTGCGGACCGTCATGCGGGGATAAAGTGCATAGGACTGGAAGACCATGCCGATGCCGCGGTCCTTCGGCTCGTCCCAGGTGACATTTTTGCCGGAAATCCACATCTCGCCGTCGGTAATGTCCTGTAGCCCCGCGATGGCGTTCAGTAGCGTCGATTTTCCGCAACCCGACGGCCCAAGCAGCACGAGGAATTCGCGTGGCGCGATATCGATGGATAGTTTTTCGATGACGGTGTGATCGCCATAGGCGATCTTGAGGTCCTTTACGGAGACGGCAGGCTGCATGGCATTATCCCTTGACTGCGCCGGCGGCGACGCCGCGCACGAACCAGCGGCCGGAGAAGAAATAGATGGCGAGCGGAACGACGGCGGTCAGGATGGTGGCGGCCATGTTCACATTGTAGGCGCGCTCGCCCATGGTCGTGTTGACGATGTTGTTGAGCTGAACCGTCATCGGCAGATTGTCCCGCCCGGCAAAGACCAGTCCGATCAGGAAGTCGTTCCAGATGCCGGTGAACTGGAAGATGGAGGCGACGACGACCATCGGGACCGACATGGGCAGCATGATCTCGAGGAAGATGCGCCAGAAGCCGGCACCGTCGACGCGAGCGGCCTTGCAGAGCTCTTCGGGGATCGCCACGAAATAGTTGCGGAACAGCAGCGTGACCAAGGGCAGGCCGAAAATGACATGGACGAGGACGACGCCCGCCACGGAGTTGTAGAGGCTCAGATTGGCAAGCAGGCGCACCAAGGGATAGAGGAAGATCTGATAGGGGATCAGGCCGCCGGCCATCAGAAGCCCGAACAGCAGGCCGGAACCTCTCGGTCGCCAGAAGGAGAGCGCATAGCCGTTGATCGCGCCGATGAAGACGGAAAAGGCGACCGCCGGCACGGTGATTTTCACCGAGTTCCAGAAGCCGATGCGCACGCCCAGGCACTGCGTGCCCATGCAGGCCCCCGACCAGGCAGTTTTCCAGGCGTTGAAACCGATGATTTCAGGCACGGCGAAGATGCGCCCCTGACGGATCTCCTCCATCGTCTTCAAGGAGGTGACGAGCATCGTGTAGAGCGGCAGCAGGAAGAACAGCGCCGCAAGGATCAGGAAGGCGTATAGTCCGATGCGGCCGATGGTGAGCCGCGAGGGTTTCGGCCCGCGGGCGTGAAGAGTGGCCATCAGTGCGCCCCCCTTCTTCTGGCGCGCATGGAGAGCGCATAACGAAACGGGACGACAGCCATGATGACGGAGAGCACTAGCACCGTGGCGCCGGCGCTTGCCAGACCGAGATTCTGACGCTCGAACAGATTGTCCATGATGAATTTCGCCGGCACCTCTGTCGCATTGCCCGGCCCACCGCCAGTCAAGGCCACGACGAGGTCATAGGTCTTGATCACGCCCATGGAGAGTAGCATCCCCGATGCCGCAAGCGCGGGACCGAGCTGCGGCAGCACGATCGACAGATAGATGCGCCAGACTGGGATACCGTCGATTTGCGCGGCCTTCCACTGTTCTTCGCCGATGGCGCGCATGCCGGAGAGCGCAATCACCATGACGAGACCGGCCCCTTGCCAGACGCCGGCGAAGACGACGGTATAGATCGCCATGTCGCGACTAACGATCCAGTCGAATACGAAACTCTGCCAGCCCAACGCCCTGACGCTTGCCTGAATGCCCAAGGTCGGGTTCAGCATCCATTGCCAGACGAGGCCAGTGACCACGAAGGACATGGCATAGGGATAGAGGAAAATGGTGCGGAACACCGCTTCGAAGCGCACCTTGCGGTCAAGCGAGGCCGCCAGCACGAAGCCGAGGGCGAGACAGCCGGCAACATAGAGCACGCCGAAAATTAAGACATTTTCCAGGGATGCGAGCCATCTCGACGTCCGGAACAGCTTGGCATATTGGGCAAAGCCCACATAGTTGGATGATGGAAAGATGGTCGAATCCGTGAACGACAGCCTCACGGACCAAACCATGGTGCCGATGTAGATGAAGATCGCTGCGATCCATGTCGGCAGGAGCGCGATGGTCGCGGCAGGGGAACGTCTGCGCCTGGCTTGCATGAGCAAACTTTCTCAAACGGAATGTGCAGGGCCGATCGGCGTTCTTCTTTCCAATCGGCCTGCCACGTGGCCCTATTCGAAGATCGCGAAGAATTTCTCGGCGCCGGAGGTGCTGTCCTCGGAAGGGTTGGTCCAGAACTCATCAACGTAGTCGTTGAGCGCGCCGGCCTGCTGCGGCGAAAGGATCAGCGCCTGGTCCGGCACGATCTTGCCTGCGCTCATCAGCTCCAGCCCCTTCTTGGCGCAGACGTCGAGGCTCGACTGGTCGACGTCGGTGCGCATCGGCACGGAACCCTTCTTGAGCGAGAATTCGACCTGCACGGTGGGGTCCATGGCAATTTCGGCAAGCAGGGTCTGGCCCTTCTGGGAGGCTGCGTCAGCGATCTTCGGGAAGGAGAAGGCGTCAGCGACATAGACCATGCCCGGCGACTGCGGCGCGAGCATGCAGCCATAGTCCTTGCCCAGCTCCTTGCTGGCGGCGATGAATTCGCCCTTGGCCCAGTCGCCCATGAACTGCACGCCCGCCTTGCCGGTGATGACCATGGCGGTGGCGTCGTTCCAGTTGCGGCCAGGTGCACCTTCATCGACATAGGCCCGCAGCTTTCCGAGAATGTCGAGCGTCTTTTTCACGCCTTCGGTCGACACCTCGTCCTTGTCCTTGTCGACATAGATCTTCAGGAAGCCGTCTATGCCGACCTGGGTGAGCAGGATCATATTGAAGACCTTGGATTCCTGCCAGGATTGGCCACCCCAGGCGACCGGCTGCACGCCGGCAGCCTTGAGCTTGTCGAGGGCAGTGAAGAATTCGTCCCAGGTCTCCGGTTCCTCGCTCACGCCCGCCTTGGCGAAGGCCTCCTTGGAATAGAATACCCAGCTTTCGCCGTGGGCACCGGTCGGTGCAAGATAGACCTTACCATTGTAGGAAACGAGATCGGCGATCGACTTCGGCAGGGCATTTGTCCATTTGCCGGCTTCGGCGACGTCGTCGATCGGGTTCAGGAGGCCCTGATTGACGAAATCGGCATTGGCAAGGCCGATGACCGCCTGTTTGGCGGTGGGCGGATCACCCGCAACCAGGCGGTTCTGGAAGGCGGCATCGGCTGCGCCGAAGCCCGCAATGGAGGAATCCTTCCAGGCCCCGCCACGCTTTTCGAACTCCCGCTTGATGACATCAAGAGCCGCCGCCTCTCCGCCGGATGTCCATGAGGTCATCACTTCGGCTTTTGGCTTGTCTTCGGCGTAAACGGGGGCGACGGTTATCGAGAGCGCAGCGCCCAGCAGGAAGAGTTTCATCGTGTCTTTCATCGTTCCACCTCTTTGAGAAAGCCCTCTTGGCGGGGCTATGGTCTTGGGTTCATGGATATCAGCGATAGATCGGCAGAAGTGCTTGCCGTACGAGGGTCAGCCCGTTGGCGATGTCGTCGACGGGGTCGGGTGCGGCGTCCAGCTCGAGAATGGCCCAACCTTCGTAGCTGCGGTCGCGCAAGAGCCTGATCCAGCCCGGCCAATCGACACGGCCGAGACCGAAGCCGCAGAAATAGGGACGGTGGCGATCATGGATATGTTCGTCGATCGGCGTGTCGGCCGGCATCGGGCCGAGCGCATCCTTCCAATGGGCAATGATGACGCGCTCATGATGGCGATCGACGAGTTGCAGCGGATCGGAGCCGGCGACGATGATATGCGCCGTGTCCGGGCACATATGCACATAGGCCGGGTCCGTCAGCAGCATCAGCAGGTCGACATCGCGCGCGGCGGCAAAGATCGAATGGGCTTCGGTATGGAGCGCCAGCCGAACACCCTTGGCGTGGAGAACCGCGCCGAGCCGATTGAGAAAATCGGCGATCTTGCGCGCCTGCTCGAAATCGAAAAACCGTACAGGCTGGGCGCCAAGCGTCTGGCGCAGCGGCGCGCCGATGACCATGATGTCGCTGCCGCAGGCCTTGAGGAATTCGGCGTATTTCTCGGCCTTTTCGATGATGGCGGCTTGGGCTCCGGCTTCGGTGAAATCGCCGGCCGCCTCGAGTTCTGCGAAGAAACCGCTCGCCAGCGTCAACCCCCGCCTGGACAGTTCGGCGGCGAATGCTTCGACCGAACCGTAGGTCTTCGTCGCATCCTGCCAGTTGAAGGGCGAGAAGGTGAGTTCGACGCCGGTGACGCCGGAGGCTTGTACGGCATCGAGAATCTTGTCCCAGAAGGCGCGCGGCTCGCTACGGGCTAAGGCGACGATGCCGTCATAATCCTCCACGCCCCAGAAATCGGTGTGGAAAAAGGTGACGAGATCGACACCAAAGCGAAGCCGTTCGGTTGAGGTCATGACGCTATCCGCTCTCCAGGCACAGGGGGTCGGCTGCCGAACTGGTATCCGCAGCAAGTAATTCACAATGATTTCAATGCTCTGCAGTTGGCAATCGTTTGCCGTGCTCAGATACTAGACAAGTCGCTTTTTTATGCAAGTGGTTTTTGGCAATCGTTTGCTAAATGATCGCGAGTGCCTTAGGATTCGGCGCGACAGGCATCGGGATGAGAGTGAAAAAGTGAAAAGAAACAAAGCTATGCCGGTGGAAGAGCAATCAGGACCTTTGATGGCGGATGTCGCTCGCCTGGCGGGCGTGGCAATATCGACAGTCAGCCGCGCGCTCGCCAATCCTGGACGAGTCAATGAAAAAACGCGCCGCAAGATCGATGCGGCTGCCAAGCAACTGGGTTATACACCGAATGCCATGGCCCGCAGCTTGAGGGTTGGCAAGTCAAACATCATCATGATCATTCTGCCGGGGTCGCTCTACTACGGCGTGTCCCAGATCATCCCGCAGGTGCTGCAAAGCATCAACAAAGCTCTAATCCAGAACGACTACAATCTGATGATTGCCAACCTGGACCGTGACGTAGAGTCGGAACGGCACATTCTCGATCTGGCCTTTGGCGGCACCGTTCGCGGCGCCATCATCCTATCGTCGAAACTGCCCGAGGTCGACGGACGATCTCTTGCGAATGCCAGCCTGCCGATTGTCTCCTTGCTGCTCGATATGAGCGATGTGGGATTGCCGAGCGTGGTGACGAACGACCGCGAGGCTGTGCGGGAAGTGACCGCCCACCTTATCCGTCTTGGCCATCGCCGTTTTCTCTACCTTGCCGGCCCTAAGGGCAACTATCACGACGTCGAGCGTTATAGTGGCGTCATTGAGGCGTTGAAGGAAGCAGGATTGTCAGAATCTGCCGTGGTCCGATCGGGCGGCAATCTGGATTATCAGCAAGGTTTCGACATCGGGGTGCAAGCGGCTGGTGATTTTGCTGATCTTGCGGATAAACCGACCGCGGTAATCGCGACCAGCGACGATATGGCAATTTCCTTCATGAGCCGGATGCAACGTCTTGGCCTGACGATCCCGGGCGACCTCTCTATCGTCTCCTTCGACGGTTCGCCCGTTTGCGCATTCTGCTCGCCGCCGCTTTCAACAATCGAGCAGCCGGTAGAGGAAATGGGGCAGGCGGCGGTCGCACTCTTGCTGGCAGCCATTGGCCGATCGGAGCAAAAGCCAAAGATGCGAAATGTCATCCGCAGCCGATTTATTCAGCGTGAGAGCATGACTGCACCCACATAAGGCTCGTATCGATGGAGTCGCGCAGCGACCGGAAGCGGGCACCGCCAGCGGTCCCGCATACGCATCTTCGCGCAAAAAGGCCCATTCGACATGAAGGCTCACCTGAAGGTGCGAGGCTATCGCTGGCCGCATAGCAGCCCGCCTGGATGCCATTCTCGATCTCTTTAATCTCAGTGCAAGGCGTGCCCACTGCGGTCTCGATGGGGCATGTCTGACTGGAGAACGCCTCTCGCTGATCGGCTCGATCGTCTTCCCGCAACGGCGGGAGTGGGTGCGGAACGGGATCGTGGTTGCTGCTTCAGACAGAATAGACCCCGAATTGCCTGTTGATGAGGCGTGGGGGATCAATGGCTGTGCGGCGGTGCTGAGCGCGATCCTCGCCGCAATGCTTGCAATGCATGTCGGGTTCACTGGCGTCGTGACGATGGCCGCGATCCTCTATCTTGTCCCCGGCCTTACTCGCCGGGTCGCGGGATCGATACGATCAGCAGACGTCGCAAGGCTTTTTTCCAGATCGGAACCGTTCGTGAGATAGGCGGAATGGCCTCTCTTGCAATTGATGTTGGCGCACCGTTTGATGTCGATCGCGGCATCCCACGTAACCCGGCGCAAAACAGGTGGAGGGCGTCCCAAGCAGTCCTACAGCGTCCAGACATGCGGCGAGGGGCGCCGTGCACCTTTCTTCTCGTCCACCCTCAGCTATTTATCCAAGAACGATCCCGCTTCGACTGGCAGGAGGCGCGCTCCGCCGCCTTTCGGCCGAGAGAACAGCGAGCGCGCCATGCAAGTTCAGGTCGAAACCTTCGTGGACGAAGGTGGTGTCGAAAAGCTCCGACGATTCTACCTCAACGGCCGGCAGGTCGAAGTGGGCGAAAACCTCGATCAGTGGCATGGCGCCGACTACCGATACTTCAAGGTCAGGGGCAGCGAGGGTGACGTTTACATCTTGTATCTGGACGTGCTTCGAACGCAGTGGGCGCTGACGATGTATCAACGTTCGCAATCACCGGACTCGCGCGACGCCATGTGACGTCGACTTTTTTTCAAGTGGGGCATCGGCCCCCGCTTCTCCATGGCTCCAAGCCCATCCCAGAAAAGGTGCTAAGACGGCCCCAAAAACAGCTTTATATCCTTCGGGAGACGAGCCGTTTTGCGAAGAGCCTGACGTTCGACGTCCGTATTCGCATCTCCTCACCGTAGGCCTTTCCAAGCGGCTGTGGAGAGTTAAATATGTGCAATCGTCCTAATCTTGGCCGCTATTGTGATCGCTCTCCGCAATCTTAGGAAATCCTATGAGACTGCCGAAGGGCGGCTTGAAGTCTTGAGAGGGATCGATCTCGATCTCGGCGCGGGAGACAGAGTCGCCCTGACGGGGGAGTCCGGTAGCGGAAAGAGCACGCTCCTGCATCTCGTAGCCGGCCTCGAGCGACCGGACTCAGGCGAGATCGCGATCGGGGGGCGAGACATTTCCAAGCTGAACGACGGGGAACGTGCTGCCTACAGGCGGACAGAAGTCGGCCTCGTATTTCAGCAGTTCAACCTTGTCCCGTCACTAGACGTGGCCGCGAACATCGCTTTCCACGCCAAGCTCGCGGGACGCCACGATCCGCCGTGGGAAGATGAACTCGTGGCGCGCCTCGGAATCGGGACATTGCTCACCAGATATCCCGAGCAGCTTTCCATCGGACAGCAGCAGCGGGTGGCGATTGGACGAACCCTAGCCGCGCGTCCCGGCTTGGTCTTGGCGGACGAACCCACAGGAAACCTGGACGAGGCCAACGGAGACGCTGTCCTGGAACTGATGCTCTCGCTGTCGAAGGAAACCGGATCGACACTGCTCCTGGTGACACACTCGCAACGGCTGGCGGATAGGCTCGACCGGCAGGTGCATTTGCGGTCCGGGACGATCGAATGAAGATGTGGACCGCAGCCACGGCACTTCTGTCCCACTGGCGACGACGACCGCTGCAGCTCGGCGCTCTCTTGTCCGGCCTGGCGCTGGCGACGGCCCTGTGGTCCGGAGTGCAGGCGATCAACGCAGAAGCCCGCGCGAGCTACACCCGCGCCGCGGTTGTGCTCGACCAGAACGGGTTGGCGAACCTGGTTTCTCCAAACGGCAGCTCGATTCCTCAGTCCGCGTTCGTGCGGCTCAGACGGGCGGGCTGGAACGTGTCACCAGTTTTGGAGGGAGACTATCGGTTCGGAGTCACCCGGTTAAGGGTGATCGGCATCGAGCCACTGACGATGCCCGCCCAGACTAACATCGTCGACCTGGGAAATGCCGGAGACTTGCTTTCCTTCATCACGCCTCCGGGCATGCTGTTCGTCTCTCCAGGTACAGCGGAAAAAATGCGAGGACAAACGGATCTCGCACTGCGTGTTTCGGATCGCATGCTGGACGGCGCCGCCTTCATCGACATCGGCTTGGCCCAAAAGCTATTAGGAAGAGAGGGCGAACTCAGTCGGATTGTGATCGCCGAAAACCAACGATCCGGTCTGGAGCCGCTTGAAAAGCTTGTTCCAACGCTCTCAGTTCGCGAGCCGAATGCACAAACCGACGTCGAGCATCTTACCGAGAGCTTCCATCTCAACTTGACGGCCTTCGGTTTTCTCGCCTTCGCGGTGGGGCTGTTCATCGTGTACTCGACGATCGGTCTCGCCTTCGAACAACGGCGGCCGACCTTCAGGACGCTTCGCTGCCTTGGAGTTTCGTTGCGTGCGCTTGCGGCTCTGCTGCTCGGCGAGCTTGTCCTTTTCGCGCTTTTTGCCGGGGCTGTCGGCGTCGCGATCGGATATCTGGTCGCGTCGCTGCTGCTCCCCGGAGTGGCCGCGACCCTCGAAGGACTCTACGGAGCCAGTGTGCCTGGCACGCTTTCCCTGCGTCCGGAGTGGTGGGTTTCTGGTTTTGCCATCGCGATGGCCGGAACATTGGTTTCGTCGGCACAGAGCCTGTTGCGCTTGACGAGGGTGCCTTTGCTCGCGGCCGCCCAGCCCCAGACCTGGGGGCGATCGTGGCAAGCGGGGCGGCGGTTTCAGGTGCTGGCCGCAGCGGCTTTGCTAGCCCTCTCGGGAGCTCTTCTTCTGTGGGCTGAAGGACTCGAGGCGGGCTTTGGCGTTCTTGGCTGTCTTCTGCTCGGGGCGTCGCTACTTCTCCCCACCGTGCTCTCCGGATTCCTCACCTTAATGCAGCGGGCGTCGTCGCGTGCGCTGGTCACGTGGTTCTGGGCCGACGCGCGGCAGCAGCTCCCCGGACTTTCCCTTGCGCTCATGGCATTGCTTCTTGCGCTGGCGGCAAACGTTGGCGTCGGAACCATGGTGTCGAGCTTCCGGCTCACCTTCGTTGGCTGGCTCGACCAACGTCTCGCCGCCGAGCTTTACGTTTCTGCCCGGAACGAGGGCGAGGCAGACAGGCTCAGGAAATGGCTCGCAACGAAGGTGGAATCGGTGTTGCCGATCTCCAGCGTAGATGCCGAGATCCGGGGGCAGCCGATCCAGATCTTCGGTGTCGTTGACGATCCGACCTACAGGAAGCACTGGCCCCTGATCGTTGGCATGCCGGGTGTCTGGGATCGGGTGGCGTCTGGTCAAGGGGTGCTGGTCAACGAACAGTTCTGGAGGCGGGAGCGGCTCCGCATCGGCGATCAGCTGGATTTGGCGAGCGGCTGGAGGGCGGCGGTTGTCGGTGTCTATTCGGACTACGGAAACCCAAAAGGCCAGGTCATCACCGGAATAGACGCCCTGATCTCTCGCTACCCGCAGGTCTCGCGCCTGCGCTACGGTCTGCGGATCCAGCCTGATCAGGTTGCGGACCTACGATCGAGGCTCTCGGACGAATTCGGACTACCACCGGATAACGTCGTCGATCAAGCGGCACTGAAGGAACAGTCACGGCGGATCTTCGATCGCACATTCTCGGTTACTGGCGCGTTGAGCATATTCACGCTTGGGGTTGCAGCGTTGGCTATGTTCTCGAGCCTCCTCACGCTTTCAGAAATGCGGCTCCCGCAGCTTGCGCCCGTGTGGGCCTTGGGGGTTACGAGACGTGATCTCGCTCTTCTTGAAATTCTAAGGACGCTGGTCCTCTGGCTGGCGACATTTGTTGCCGCTTTGCCACTCGGCCTGGCGCTGGCGTGGGTGCTTCTGGCGGTGGTCAACGTCGAAGCCTTCGGCTGGCGTCTGCCTATGTCTATCTTTCCCTATGAGTGGGTTCGCCTCGGTCTAGTCGCGCTCGCCGCTGCGGTCGTTTCCGTATTGATTCCGCTTCGCCGGCTGGCGGGACTCGCACCGTCGGAACTTTTGAAGGTATTTGCCAATGAGCGTTAGATCGACTGTGATCGCTTTTGCGGTGACGACCATGGCCAGCTTGTCCGGGAGCCAAGCGGCCTCCGAGGGTTTTGGTGACCTTGGCTCGCCGGCCGAAGGGTTTTCGGTGCCGAAGCCAGGCCTACCGTTCCGTTTCCCCGCCGACCACGGCCCACATCCGGACTTCCGGATAGAGTGGTGGTATCTAACGGCCAATCTTGAAGCCCCCGACGGAACCCAATACGGAGCGCAGTGGACCCTTTTCCGGTCAGCGCTTGCTCCGGGTGAGGCCAACGAGTGGTCGAGCCCACAGCTCTGGATGGGTCACGCAGCCGTCACCACTTCACAGAACCACTTCGTCGCAGAACGTATTTCACGCGGGGGAGTGGGGCAGGCTGGGGTTGTCGCGGCGCCGTTCTCGGCCTGGATCGATGACTGGCAGATGAAGGGACATGCCGCCCCGGGAGCGGATCAACTGGCCGACCTCAGCCTGACTGCGACCACAGAGGAATTCGGCTACAAACTCCGCCTAATGGCCACAGGCCCGCTGGTGCCACAGGGCGATAACGGCTATTCGCTGAAGTCAGCGAAGGGACAGGCCAGCTACTACTATTCGCAACCGTTCTATGCGGTGACCGGCTCGCTTTCGCTACCGGCCGGGAATGTAGAGGTGACGGGGAAGGCTTGGCTTGACCGCGAGTGGTCGTCACAGCCGCTTGCGCAAGACCAGACCGGTTGGGACTGGTTCTCGCTACATCTCGATACAGGTGAGAAGCTCATGGGCTTCCGTCTGCGAAATGATGGAGAGGGATTTACCTCGGCTACCTGGATCACCGCCGACGGGCGACCGGACCCTTTGCCGGCGGCAGCTCTCAAGATCGTTCCCGTGCGAACCGCCAAAGTCGCAGGGCGTCAAATTCCTGTTTCTTGGAACGTCCAGATTCCCAGTCGCGGCTTTGACGTCACCACCCATCCTCTGAACGATCATGCGTGGATGTCAACGTCCGTCCCGTACTGGGAAGGCCCGATCTCCTTCGAGGGCAGTGTCAGTGGCAGGGGTTACCTGGAGATGACCGGGTACTAGCCCAACCAAGGGGTAGCGGGAAGGTAATGGGGGCAGTTTCTATCGCACCTGCTTTATGATGGAGGCCGCCAGCGCTTGTGCGCTTGCATGTCGCGCATTCCGGGAAGGTGTTGTTCGTCCAGGCCCTTAGGCCAGCAGCGCCGTGCGATTGACGTACTTGAACGAGAATAAGCTGCTCCATCACCCTCTCAAGCCGAACTGTCTCGTGTACGGTAAATATATTATAGTGCCGATACTTCCTGCCGGAGTTCGAGGTGTTCATCATGTCTGATCGAGCTAAGCGCCTTAGAATCCTGAACTTCTGCTTACTATTCGTTGCGATCTCCGTTTCCCTGTTCGCGATTGGCGTCGCAGTGAGGGTGTCAAGAGACTGGAAAACTAATCCGCTGAAAGACATCGATGATGGATACTTCAGTCTATCTGTTGATGACCAAGGGAAAGTGCTGATAAACTATAGTTGTGAAGGCGAGTATTCGCAGATTCAGTATGACGTCGCTACGCGGCAGTACAACGTCAACCCGATCTCGAGCCCCCTTGCCTCGACCATGATCACATGGTTTTCAGAGCGCGATAAAGAACTCTATGGTCTCTCCGCTGGTGCTCCAGTGGCGATAACGGCCGGGGAAGTACTTTTTTCGTGGAGAGCGTTCCAGAGTGATCGATTGGAAGGGATACGGTTCGTCCGGTCAGTCGCGACGAACAAGACCTTTTGGTATGGCGTGGCCACGGTCGGTGGATACTTTGCTGGCGACTATGTCGGCGGTCTTATAAATGTTGGCTGCTACAAGCCAGGGGATCTGACTTGGCTCCAGGGGCTTGATTGGAACGTGATCACGCAGGGCCTATACACGTATACGATGTTGAAGCTTGGGCACTGCATGCAAGATCATAAGTTCTATGTACAGGCCAATATTCCGAGTGAGTACGTCCTAGATGCTGGCATAATCCAGGATGAAATCATGTCACAGACCCTTCCGGTATATCGAAGGTTGCATTTGCCGGTGATGGCTTCTCAAAGCATAAAGCTTCAAGTCGGCTACCAAGCGCAGCCTCCGAAGCTAGAAGAGATACGCAATGCTGATAGTTTGCTCCGCGAATGTTCGAGCGTTGACCAATTTTCGACTTTTTCGGAGCAGCGGCTGGCGGAGGCCGTTTCGGTGATAAAGAAAAATCGCAGAGGACCTTGGGATATGATCAATCCGTTTCTCTTCGAACACCTCGAAAGTGAGGTGACCAAGTCCGACGGTGAGTTGGCCGAGTGAATCGTGATCTCGTCAAGGCAAAGGGCCCATCGTGGGCGGCTTACGTTCCGGGGACACTCAGCGGCAAAAATCCGGGAGCCCGTTTTCCAAATCTGCGCCCAAACGGCTCTCATGGGTGATCGTCAGCTCGTCTCGGCAAAACCCACCACCATGGCGACGCGGTACGCGTCCAAACCGCCGGCGACGTGAAACAGCTGTATCAATTCAGACCGGTTAGCACTCGATAGGCTAGAGTGCTAAAAAATTTCAACTCCCCTCTTGAAACTCCAAAAATCATAAACCAGATCGATCTGAACGCGATGGCGAAAGGATCGGAGCCCCGCGTCGGCTTCGCTCCCTATGCGGCGCGGAGGGAAAATCTGTTTGTCCCTGAGGAGAGCGACATGACGTTCCGTCCCTTGCATGACCGAATCCTGGTTCGCCGCATCGAGGCCGAGGAGAAAACGGCCGGCGGCATCATCATCCCAGACACGGCGAAGGAAAAGCCACAGGAAGGTGAGGTCGTTGCCGCCGGCCCCGGTGCGCGCGACGACAATGGGCAATTGCGACCCCTCGATGTGAAGGTGGGCGATCGCATCCTGTTTGGCAAATGGTCGGGCACCGAAATCAAGCTCAATGGCGAGGATCTCCTGATCATGCAGGAATCTGACGTGATGGGCGTGATCGAGGTCGACGCCGCTGCGAGAAATGCGGCGTAGGGTCGATACCGCCCCCTGCTTACAAGGAATGCTGCCTGAGGAAGGAGTAGAAAAATGGCTGCCAAGGAAGTGAAGTTCCATTCCGACGCCCGCGAGAAGATGCTGGCCGGTGTCGATATCCTCGCCAATGCGGTTAAGGTTACGCTCGGCCCCAAGGGGCGCAATGTTGTTATCGACAAGTCGTACGGCGCACCCCGGATCACCAAGGACGGCGTCACTGTTGCCAAGGAAGTCGAGCTGGAGGACAAGTTCGAGAACATGGGTGCACAGATGGTGCGCGAAGTTGCCTCGAAGACCAGCGACATCGCTGGTGACGGCACCACCACCGCGACAATTCTCGCCCAGGCGATCGTCAAGGAGGGTGCGAAGGCCGTGGCGTCGGGGATGAACCCGATGGACCTGAAGCGCGGTATCGACAAAGCAGTCGAAGCTGTGGTCGAGGAGCTGCAGAAGAACGCCCGTAAAGTTACCAGGAACGATGAGATCGCCCAGGTGGGCACCATCTCGGCCAATGGCGACGCCGAGATTGGCCGCTTCCTTGCAGAAGCAATGGCAAAGGTCGGCAACGAAGGCGTCATCACCGTCGAGGAAGCCAAGACCGCCGTGACAGAGTTGGAAGTCGTCGAAGGCATGCAGTTCGACCGTGGTTATCTCTCGCCGTATTTTGTCACCAACCCAGAGAAGATGCGGGTTGAGCTCGAGGAACCCTACCTCCTGATCCACGAAAAGAAGCTTTCGAACCTGCAGGCGTTGCTGCCGGTCCTCGAGGCCGTGGTTCAGTCCGGGAAGCCTTTGCTTATCATTGCAGAGGACGTCGAAGGCGAGGCGCTGGCGACGCTCGTCGTCAACAAGCTGCGCGGCGGCCTGAAGGTTGCTGCCGTCAAGGCTCCAGGGTTCGGCGACCGCCGCAAGGCGATGCTGGAGGACATAGCGATCCTAACAGGCGGGACCGCAGTCTCTGAGGACCTCGGTATCAAGCTCGAGAATGTGACCCTCAACATGCTTGGCGGCGCCAAGAAGGTCGTCGTCGAAAAGGAAAACACGACGATCGTCGACGGCGCAGGCTCGAAGACGGAGATTCAGGGCCGGGTCGCGCAGATCAGGGCGCAGATCGAGGAAACCACGTCGGACTACGATCGCGAAAAGCTGCAGGAGCGGCTGGCCAAGCTTGCCGGCGGCGTGGCCGTCATCCGCGTCGGCGGCTCGACCGAGGTCGAGGTGAAGGAACGCAAGGACCGCGTCGACGACGCCATGCATGCCACGCGCGCGGCCGTCGAGGAGGGCGTGCTGCCCGGCGGTGGTGTTGCGTTGTTGAGAGCCGTCAAAGCACTGGACACCGTTCAGACCGAGAATGCCGACCAGAGACACGGCATCGACATCGTCCGCCGTGCAATCGAGGCGCCGGTGCGCCAGATCGCCGAGAATGCAGGTGCCGAGGGTTCGATCATCGTCGGCAAGCTGCGTGAGAAGACCGATTTTGGCTACGGCTGGAACGCCCAGACCAACGAGTTCGGTGATCTCTACGATCAGGGCGTGATCGACCCGGTCAAGGTCGTTCGCACCGCGCTGCAGGATGCCGCCTCGATCGCCGGCCTACTGATTACCACCGAGGCAATGGTCGCCGAAAAGCCGAGGAAGGATGTACAGTACCCGCCGATGTCGGCAGGCGGCATGGACTACTAGATCGATCGGCCAGGCCCGGCCCGTCGGGTGGGCCGCTCCCGGAGTGAGACATAAATCCGACGTCTTTGCCAACAAAGGAGGAGGCGTGCTTGTGCGCGAGCGTCGTCAAGAAAGTCTCCAGGACAAGTGGAATTTCCAAGGATCCGGCCGCTATCAGCAACATCTCCCTGGATCTCCAGAGATGGACGGTATCGCTTCCGGTCGAGGGCGGCCTCCCCATCTCTTGATGCCCAAGAGCCCGATCCAGCCTCTGAAAGCCTAAGCCCGGGCCTCCTCACGGGCAGGCGATGCGCTAATCGTTGTGGTACCGCCTTCGAGCAGCCGATCCACGATCATGCGGCCGATCGGGATGGCCGAGGTCGCTGCGGGCGAGGGAGCGTTGCAGACATGCAGCATTCGTTCCGTCTGCTTGAAGAGGAAGTCATGCACCAGGCTTCCGTCGGCCATGACCGCCTGCGCGCGAATGCCAGCCTGTGGCTTTTGCAGGTCATCAATTGTCAGCGAGGGGCAATATTTCCGGCACTCTTTGAGGTAGCGTGCCCGCGATGCGGAATTGGCAAATTCGGAAATCGCCGAACGCCAGTTTTTCCGCGCCATTTTCCAGAAGCCGGCGAATGCAGCCATGCTGCCGACGTCCTTGAGCGCAAAGCTGCCCTTGACATAGCCTTCGCGCGCGAAGCCAAGTACGGCGTTCGGTCCAACCGTCATGCCGCCGTCAATCGTTCGCGTCAGGTGGATTCCGAGGAACGGCAAGTCTGGATCGGGGATCGGATAGATCAGGCGCTGCGTCACCTTCGCCTTGGATGCGGGCAATGCGTAGTATTCGCCGCGGAACGGCACGATCCGATGATCGATCTTCACGCCGGCCATCAAAGCAATGCGGTCGGACTGGAGGCCAGCGCAGGCAATCAGTCTGCAGGCTTCGATAGCTCCGGACGCGCTTTCGATGCGTACCCCGTTTTCGTGTTCGTGAATCGCCCTGACCGCCACGCCGCGCCTGATTTCACCGCCTTGTTCCTCGATCTTTCGTGCCATGGCATGGCACACAATCGCGTAATCGACGATGCCCGTGGAGTGAACGAGAAGGGCGCCGAGACCGGCGATATGGGGCTCGTCGGCTCTCAGTTTTGCGGTCGACAATCTGGTATAGTCGATGCCGTTGTGTCGCGCCCTGTCCTCGAGCGCCTCCATCCGCTGCATCTCCGCATCATCGGTCGCAACCAGCAACTTCCCGCAGGTTTCGAAGGCGATCCGATTTTCATTGCAAAAGCGCTTTGTCGCCTCCGCACCTTCACGGCAGAGTTTCGCCTTCAGTGAGCCTGGGGCATAATAGATCCCGGCATGGATAACACCACTGTTGTGACCCGTCTGGTGCTTGGCAAGTTCGGCCTCTTTCTCCAAGACGACGATGCTGGCGCCAGGTGTTCTTTCCTGCAGCGCCATGGCAACCGCTAAGCCGACGATGCCGCCTCCAATAATGCAATGGTCATACATGCTGCTATCCAAATCCGACGGGTCCGGCATAAAGCTAGCATTCACGCGCTTCGCCGTCTTGCGATCCTTATGGCGTAAGTCGCTCCAGAGACCTTGCGGGAGGCCGCTCCGCTTCGGGCCCTCAGCATCTATTTCTGACGCGCCGACAGCACATTGCGGATGGAGAAACTGGAATTGATACGCAGCACACCGGGCAGGACGGAGAGGATCTCCTTGTGGATCCTTTCGAAGGCACCGGCGCTCTCGACGTCGATACGCAAGAGATAATCTGAGCCGCCCGTCATCAGGAAACATTCGCGAATTTCCGGATATTTGCGGACAGCCGCTTCAAAGCGGTTCAGATACTCCTCTGTCTGGCGCTCCAGAGTGATCTGGATGATCACGGCAATGGCGTCCTCACCAAGTACATCAATAAGCGCCGTATAACCAATTATTATTCCTGCCTTTTCCATGAGTGAAATACGGCGCAGGCAAGCCGAGGCGGACAGGCCGACCTCCTTGCCAAGATCGACATTGGAGATACGCGAGTTCAGGCGCAACTGCCGGATGATTTTCCGGTCGATGGCATCAATCTCATACATTACCACCTCATCTATTCGCGCCGCGCCGCGCCGTCTTGTCACTCAGCGCCGATTGCATCGGCCATCCATCGCATAGGATGTTCGCCCCGAATAGAAGAGAATCGCTTCGTCTGGCAACGGCACGAGAAACCGGAGACCATTGCCTCCCGTTCGCCCTGCAATTGCCCCGACCAGGAAAGGTCAAACGTGCGCCTGCTGAGAGCCTGGTGCCGCTGCTGATGGCCGAACAAACCGGCCATACCGCAGCACCCGGTTGCCGCAACGTCAATCGACGCACCGAGTGCGGCAAAAAGCTTCTTCCAGGCCATTGCTCCGGCGCCGACGCTTTCACTGCAATGAAGGAGCAATTTAGGCGGCAGCCTTGCCGTGGCGAGTTTTGGCAGGACACGCCCGCGGGCGATCTCCTCGTTCAGGAACTCCTGGACCAACTGCAGCGGTTGGCCTGTCAGGCCAGCCTTTAGGTATTCCTGGCGGACCATCATGATGAAGGCCGGATCGACCCCTACCATCGGTCGACCACATGCCGCAA
Source organism: Rhizobium sp. BK060 (assembly GCF_014193145.1). NCBI lineage: Bacteria > Pseudomonadati > Pseudomonadota > Alphaproteobacteria > Hyphomicrobiales > Rhizobiaceae > Rhizobium > Rhizobium sp. BK060. Next base: position 143,223 of record NZ_JACHYW010000007.1, on the reverse strand, counting down.
CCACGTCGATCGCGGATCGCAGCTTGCGTGCCTGCCTGAAAAAGCGGGTTCTGTCGCCGAGCACGTGGGCCGCCTTTCCGCCCGGCAGCATGGAGACGAAGACAGGGCGATAGCCAAAGCCACGAAGGCCGTCCGCAAGTGCCATCGCGGCCTGGCTGTCGAAGAGGGCCGTAAACGGATCCTGCCAGACGAAGACCGTATCTTCATGCCATTGGCGCTGCGCGATCACCTCGGCGCAAAACGTCTGATACCCGCCTATGCCCACATCATTAAAGGCAATGAGGGGAAGGTCATGCAGACCCGTGACCTTCTCCATGAGCGGGTTGAACACCCTTGCAAAAACCGCCGCCAGCTTCCTGTGCCGGGCCAAAACCGGCGAGTATTCCTCCAGCAACAGCGCTACCCTATCGGCCAGCGATCGCCGGCGTTTCCGATAAAACCGCTCGAGGAAGTGCGATTTCATCTCTGGTATGTCGACCTGCACCGGACAGCTCGTGGCGCAGGCCTTGCAGCCGAGGCATCCGTCGAGTGCGGACAGGACATCGCTCTCCAGCTCTTTGGTCGCATGACCTTGCCTGTGCGCCTGGTGCCAATGCCTTAGAGCGTCGGCGCGGCCCTTCGGAGAGTGGCGCAGGTCCCGCGTCGCCTTGAACGAGGGGCACATGACATTGCTGCGCTGATAGCTCAAACACTGAGCATTGCCATTGCACTTGAAGGCAAGGCTGAGAGGATCGTTCTCGTCGGTGTTGACGCTGCGAAACGGGGTTGTCCCAATGCCCATCAGGGACCCCGGATCACCGACGAGCTTTCCCGGATTGAAACGATGCCGCGGATCGAACGCGCGTTTGACCCGGCCAAACGCATCATATGCGGCAGCACCGACGAACTCTGCCAAGTAGGCGCCACGCACGCCCTTGCCATGCTCTCCCCAGAAAATACCGCCATGCCGGCGCGTCAAGTCGAAGACGCCATCCGAGATCGCCTTCATGATGACCCGGTCTTCCTCGCGATCGATATCGAGCGCGGGACGGATATGCAGGCAGCCGACATCAACGTGCCCGTACATGCCATAGTTCAAGCCGTGTCTGTTCAGCAGCGCTGTGAAGTCCTTGACAAAGGCTGCAAGGTTTTCGACAGGCACCACGCAGTCCTCGACAAAGGCAATCGGTCGGCGCGTGCCACTGACCTTACCGAGCAAGCCAACACTTGCCGCCCTGACCTGCCAGAGTGCTGCCATTTCGATATCGTCAACCGCTACGTGGCTTGCGATTGCGCCGGCAAGCGTCAGCGCGCGCTCCCGCAGGGCTTCGACCCGCCGTATCAGATCTGCCTCGTCGTCCCCGACGAACTCGACGAAATTGTAGGCGATCGGCTGACCGTCGCGAGCCCGCAGGCTGGCAGGCAGTGCTTGCAGAATTCCGGCCTTGTCGGCCAGACCCTGTACCCATTCGTCCATGACTTCAATTGCCAACGGATCATGCGCGAGGAGGGCGCTACCAGCATCCAGTGCCGCAGCGAATGTCTTAAAGCCGATGACAACCAATCGCTTGAATTTTGGCTTGCGCAACAGGCGCAAGCGCACCCGTGTGACGAGGCCGAGCGTACCCTCCGCACCGATCGGCAGGCGCCACCATTCGAGGTCGCCTTTAGGCGGCTTCGCCCGTTCGAGATCATAGCCCGTAAACCTGCGCGAAAGTGCCGGGACCCGGCCAAGCAGAGCATCGCGACCCGACCTACATGCCGCTTCAATCTCCAAGAGCATTGTCTTTGCCCAATCAGGTGTCGGCGCATCACTGTCCAGTGTTCGGCCGCCATCGAGGACGATCTCCATTCCAAGCACGTTGTCGCTGGTCTTGCCGTAGCGCCTCGACCCTTTTCCGGATGCATCCGTGCTCACCATGCCGCCGATCGTACAGCGGCTTGCCGTCGAGGTCGTGGGCGCGAAGAACAGACCAGTTCCCACCAATTGGGCGTTCAACTCGTCGAGAACGATGCCCGGTTCAACCTCCACCCACTGCTCCTCAACGTTCACGTTAAGGAGGCGGTTCATGTATTTTTGAAAATCGACGATGATGCCGGCGTTCAGGCTCTGGCCGTTGGTGCCGGTGCCTCCTCCGCGTGCTGTTACCGGAACATCACACAGATCCTCGGCTTCAAGGACGCGCATCAACCGTTGAACATCCTCGGCATCGCGCGGAGCAACGACGATATCCGGCATCATGGTGTAAATGCTGTTGTCCGTGGACATGGCCGCGAGCAGTGCGGCATCGGCGGCGGTGTCGCCCCGAAATCCTGCGTCAGAAAGTAATGCAGGAAGCCGTTGAAGAGCAACACGATAGGAAATTTTCCTTATAGTCTGGTTCAGCATCGCGGTAGGTCCGGAGAAATCGAGGGATCCTGCATTGAACCACAAACAAGCAGTTCGTATAATTAGAAAGATATGAAAGTTTTTTCGGAAAATACGAATATAGGCCTTCGCCATCTTCGCGCAGCGCTAACGGTGATGGAGGAGGGATCCTTCAGCCGGGCAGCGCAACGGCTTGGCGTCGTGCCCTCGGCCCTGACCGAGACGATCCGGATGCTTGAGCTGGAGTGCGGGACGGCGATCTTCGACCGAAAGACGCGCCCTGTGAGAGCAACAGAAGCTGGCCAGGCGTTTCTGGAGGGCGCGCGCGATCTTCTCGATCGTTTCGAGCTTTCGCTGACCAACCTCAGACAGGTCGGCGGTCTCAAACGTGGCCGTGTGGCAATTGGCGCCGCACCGTCGGCCGTCCTGGCCCCACTATCGGAGGCGATTAGGACGTTTCGCATCGACCATCCGGCCATTGACATTATCGTCCATGATGACGTGGCCGAACGGCTGGCGGGCATGGTGGTGAACAGAACGCTTGATTTCGCGCTGGCTGGACCGGGCTTTGAATCGGCCGAATTGGAGGGAAGAAAGATCAGCGAGGACCCGTTTGGTCTCGTCTGCCACAGAGATCATCAGCTTGCACGGTCGTCGCGTCCGGTTATCTTGGCCGATATCAATCCGGAAGATGTGATCGCGCTCGACGGACAGGCCGGCATTGCAAGGATGCTTGCCGATTGCCCCGAATTGCCGCCGAGCCTGACGATCGGCCGTATCCAAACGTTCAGCACCATTGCGCAGTTGACCTTGATCAGCCGCAACGCCGGCGTGGCGCTGTTGCCACAGCAGGCAGCGAAGGTCATCCAGAGCGATGAAATTGTCTTTCGCGCGATTGCCGATTTTCGGCTCGTCCGCTCGCTCTATCTGTTGACCCGCAGCCGCTCTAGTCTGCCGCCAGCCGCAGAGCGCTTCATCAGCTATCTCCTGTAATCGATCGCCGCACGAAACGTTCAATAGCTTGAAGAAAATTGCAAGAACGCAGCCGCAATTGTTTGTTTCTATGAAGAATTGAACGAAAAATTCGTTCACTGGCCGATATCCTTGCCGCGTGCAATTTTGGGCCGGTTCATGAACAGCAACACCGTCAATGTTACGCTCGCCACCGACGACGGATGCGGCGTTCTTCAATCGACCTTGGCGCCGTCGAGAGGGGCTGTTGCCGAGCATGGGACGCGTGTCGATGGCAGCATAGCAATCGGCATCAATGTGCTGGCGGAAAAGGCAAACTGTTCTCAGTACACCGGTGATACTTGGCAAACATCAAAGTTTGGCGATGATGGCTGAAGACACCGATACCATCTCCTTCAAAAACTCCCACCCATTTGGGCCATCGTTACATCTGATCTGACTTTTCTGGGGTTCACTATGAAGATCACCGTGCTTGGTGCCGGCGTCATCGGCATTACCACTGCCTACTATCTGGCGAAATCGGGACACGAGGTAACAGTGTTGGAGCGCCAGGGCGGACCGGCTCTGGAGACCAGCTACGCCAATGCCGGTGAGATCTCGCCCGGTTATGCATCGCCCTGGGCAGCGCCCGGAATTCCTCAGAAGGCCGTCAAATGGCTTTTCATGAAGCATGCGCCGTTGATCATACGTCCAACATTCGACCCAGCCACCTGGGCCTGGGTGACGGCAATGCTGCGCAACTGCACTTCAGCGCGCTACGCCATCAACAAGAGCCGGATGGTCCGTCTTGCCGAATACAGTCGCGATTGCCTGATCGAGCTCCGTGGCGAGACCGGCATCCCCTACGACGAGCGGATGCAAGGGACACTACAGCTCTTTCGCACGCAAAAGCAGCTCGATTCGATCACCAAGGACATCGAGGTTCTCACTAAAGACGGCGTGCCGTTCCAGGTACTCGATCCGGCTGGATGCGTCGCGGCCGAGCCGGGACTGGCGCCGGTGAAGCATAAGATCGTCGGCGGTTTGCGTCTGCCCAACGATGAAACGGGCGACTGTTTCAAATTTACAAATGAACTCGCAAAGCGTGCAAAGGCATTGGGCGTGCGCTTCATCTACGGCGCAGACGTCCACAAGCTGCGCATCGAGAACAACCGGATCAGGGCAGTGGAAACCTCGCACGGCGCGTTTGACAGCGACGTCTTCGTGGCCGCCTTTGGCAGTTTCACGCCAATCTTGTTGAAGCCGCTCGGACTGAAGGTACCAATATACCCGGTGAAGGGATACTCAATCACGGTTCCGATCGTCGACGAGAGCCGGGCGCCTGTTTCGACGATCATGGACGAAACCTTCAAGATTGCCATCACCCGTCTCGGTGATCGGATCCGTATAGGAGGCATGGCCGAAATCGCCCGTTTCAACAAGGACTTGCCGCCGACTCGTAAGGAAACACTTGCACATTCAGTTGAGGATCTGTTCGGTGGAGCAGGGGATCAGAGCAAGGCGCAGTTCTGGTGCGGCCTGCGCCCGATGACACCCGATGGAACGCCAATCATCGGCAAAACGGCCTACGACAACCTCTACCTGAATTCCGGGCATGGCACGCTTGGCTGGACGATGGCCTGCGGCTCCGGCCGTGTGCTGACGGATCTTATCAACAGGGCAAAACCGCAAATATCGACCGAGGGACTGGGTCTCGGCCGCTATGGCTGACCTATGCCCGGAATTCGTACGCGATCTTGATAAAATGCCGGCGCTACAGAATATGGCGCCGGCATTTTTATGAACTGGCCGCTCAGCGTGCTGCCCAGTTCGCACCGCGTCGGAAAATCGTCTTCATCTCAGGCACCGAGAATTCCTTGGCCTGATGGCCAAGCGAGGAATAAAAGACACGTCCCTTGCCGTATTTGCGCTTCCAGGCGACGGGCATCACCACGCCGTCGATCCAGTAGGCGTGGTCGCCGGTGAACCTCGTCGTCGCCAGCACCTCGTTCGAAGGATCGACATGCATGTAGTACTGCTCGGAGGTGTAGGGGAAGTCGCTGATGCCCTCCATGACAGGATCGTCGGGCCGGGTGATGTTGACCGTGTAGTCGATGATATTGCCGGGATGTGCGACCCACTGGCCGCCGATGATGAACTGGTATTCGACGCATTCACGGAAGCTGTCGCCAGCGCCGCCATGGTAGCCGGCAATGCCGACGCCACCCTCGATCGCAGCCGCAAGGTTCTTGATCTCTTCCTTTTCGATCTTCGACATCGTCACGATCGGCACAACGAGGCTGAGATCATGGACAGAGGGGTCTGCAAAGGCCTCGGTCGTGTGCTCGACGTAGACCTTGAACCCATCCTCCTCCAGCATGTCCTTGATAATTGCGGCGCATTCCTGCGGCTCGTGGCCACTCCATCCGCCCCAGACGATCAGTGCTTCACGCATACTCTTCCTCCTGATGATTACTTGGCCAAGCGCCCGTCGACGAGCGACTGGGACAGCGGCATGGGCCGCTCGGTTTGAGTGGTGATGGCGACCGTGCGTCCGCTCTTAGAGGCCGTGTGGAAGGCTTCCATCACCTCAAGGACATGCAGAGCCAGATCGCCGTTGGCACGATGCGGCCGGTTCGAGCGGATGGCGTGGGCGAGATCCGCGACACCGATCGAGCGATAGTTGCCGTCGCCATATGGTGCTGTCAGTGGCTGCTGCTCAAATGCCCCACCCTTCTTCAGCAGTTCCACGTCACCGCCGAAGTGGTTGGGATCAGGCACAATCAGCGTGCCTTCGGTCCCGTAAATTTCGAGCGGCACGTGCTTGTGGCCGGCGACGTCGAAGCTCATGCTGATCTGTACGACCGCGCCATTGGCGAAGGCCATGAGACCGGCGACATGGGTGGGAACATGCACCGGAATATGGTCGCCGTTTCTCGGTTCGCTGGTGATGACGCGCTCTTTGCGCGGCGTGACCGCAAAGCCGGCCACTTGTGCGACCGGTCCGAAAAGATTGACGAGATCTGTGATGTAATAGGGCCCCATGTCGAGCATCGGTCCGCCGCCGACCTCGTAATAAAAGGCCGGATTTGGATGCCAGCGCTCGTGGCCCGGGCACATGAAGGTCGCCGTTCCGCCGACCGGTTGGCCAATGACGCCTTGATCGATGAGTGTGCGTGCGGTCTGGTGTCCGCCGCCCAGAAAGGTGTCGGGCGCAGCACCGATGCGCAAACCCTTGGCTTTTGCGGCCTCCGCAAGTCGTTTGCCTTCCGCGAAGTTGATACCAAGCGGCTTTTCCGAATAGGCGTGCTTACCCGCCTCGAGCGCCTGCAGACCAACCGCGACATGTGCCTTGGGTACCGTCAGATTGACGATGATCTCGACCTTCGGGTCGGCAAACAGTTCATCGATCTTTTTTGCGGGCACGTCGAACTCGGCGGCCTTTGCCACAGCCATATCGTGGTTGAGGTCAGCCACGGCGCGGACGTCAAGGATAGGAAAGGACGCCATCGCCTTCAGATAGGCGCCGGAGATGTTGCCGCACCCAATGATGCCGATACCGACTCGTTCCATGATTTCCTCCCGTTGGATGTCGTGAATTTGCAGCTTAGAGCGCCGGACCGGTGGTGTTCCACGGCGACTCGTAGAGTTCGTAAAGCGCCACAGCGGCGGCCCCTTGCGCCCAGAAGTCGTCGGTCGAATCGTCGAAGACGAGTTCGGCAACACCCTTCAGAGACGGCGGAACGGCGAGCGCATAGGCGTTTCGCAGGCTGTCGAGAAACGGCTCCCCGAGTGCGAGGCTGGAGCCGACAAGGATAACCCGCGGCGGCGCAAACAAGGTAACGATATTGGCGATTGCCACACCGACGGCTTCGCCGGCGCGGATTGCGGCGTTGATCAAGGTGTTGTCTTCGGCCTTGATAAGCGCCTGGGCATGCGTCATTCCCCGTCCAAGCCGGATGGCCTCGGCGAACCGGCCGCTGGCCGGTTGCTCACCGAGAATCTCGCTTTCGCCGGCCTGGCTCGACAGTCGCACGATGCCGCGCGGCCCCATGCCGAGCACCAAATCGCCAAGATTGTGGCTGAGGCCGCCGGCGCCACGAAAAAGCTGATTGTCGTGGAGCACGCCCAGTCCAAGTGTTTGCTCCAGGGAGATCAATACCATGTCCTCCAGATCGCGCGCCTTGCCAAACCAGTGGTGGGCAAGCGTGATCGCATGTGCATCGCTTTCCACGATGGTCGAGGTATTGAGCCGGGCAGTCATTTCGCTGGCAAAGTCGACATTCATGTCGCGAAAGATCGGGCTACTGCGGACATGGCCGGTGCGGTGCTCGATCACACCGGGAAGACCAAGGCAAACAGTATCGACATCCTCGAGCGATAGCCCGGCATCGACCACGCAACGGCGCACACCATCCTCGACGAGGTCGGCGATGACCCCGATCGGCTGACGATCGATGCGAATGGGAAGAGTGAGTTTCGACAGCACGTCTCCGCGAAAATCAGTCACGACGAAAACGAGGCGGTTGGCCGCAATCTTCGCGCCAACCACTCTTGCTGCATCCGGATTGAGTTCGAGCATGACGCGCGGTCTGCCGCGGGCCGCCTCGTTGCGAATATCCCCCTCGTGGCGCGGCAGGATGAGACCGTCATCGAGCAGCGAGGCCGTGATCGCTGACACCGTCGTTGTTGACAACTGGGTTCGCTCGCTGATCTCGACACGCGATATCGGGCCGTGACGGCGGATCGTATCCAGCACGTTCAAGCGGTTGATCGCGCGCATCAATTCGGGATCTGCGGTCTTCATGTGGTCTTGCCGGCTCTTCAGTATCCCGCAAGGCGCGGGGCTTATATTTTCAACGGTATGCGAATTAAATAGCGCGTCGGCGACCCTACCTGTCAAGGCAAATCTGCCAATTTCAGCCGGGGGAGTTGACATTCGCCAAAACCTCCCGATGATTTAATCCGCATAAGGGAAAAATTGAAGAGGACGATTTTTGCCCTTACTGGAGGAGAAATCATGTTTGACCATATGAAGGCAAAGGCCTTGCTTCGCAGCCGTTTCATTGCCCGCTCCGCGGCCACTGGGCTGGCGCTCCTGATTGCTGCGGGAAGTGCCGCAGCCGACACGACCGTCAAGTGGCTGCATCTTGAAATCGACCCGAACTATCTGGCGGTTTGGAAAAAGATCGCTGAAAAATACGAGGCTGAGCATCCTGGCGTAAAGATTGAGATGCAGTTTCTGGAAAACGAAGCCTTCAAGGCGAAGCTTCCGACGCTGCTGCAATCGAGCGATGCCCCGGATCTATTTTTCAGTTGGGGCGGCGGCGTGCTGAAGCAGCAGCTTGCCACCGGTACACTGATGGACTTGACCGAAGCCATGAAGGCCAAGGATGGCGCCTGGCTGAAGAGCTATAATCCGGCATCGATCAACGGCCTGAGCTTCGAGGGCAAGATCGGTGCAGTTCCCTACAAGATGGGCACGGTTTCCTTCTTCTATAACAAGCAGATGTTTGCAAAGGCGGGCGTCGACGCAGCGTCCATCAAGTCGTGGGACGATTATCTCGCTGCCGTCAAAAAGCTCAAGGATGCCGGCATCGTGCCGATTGCAGGTGGCGGCGGCGAAAAATGGCCGATCCATTTCTACTGGAGCTACCTGGTCATGCGCGACGGTGGCCAGAAGGTCTTCGATGCGGCCAAGAACGGGCAGGGCGAAGGCTTCAACGATCCGGCCATCATCAAGGCGGGCGAACAACTTGCTGAACTCGGCAAGCTCGAGCCGTTCCAGCCGGGCTACCTCGGTGCGACCTGGCCGCAGGCGCTTGGCGTCTTCGGTGACGGCAAGGCCGCGATGATCCTCGGTTTCGAAAACACCGCTGCCAACCAACGCACCAATTCCGGCGACGCAAAGGGCCTCGATCCCGACAATATCGGCCGCTTCGCGTTCCCTGCCGTCTCCGGCGGTTCTGGTGCTATAACCGACACGCTCGGCGGCTTGAACGGCTGGGCGGTCACGAAGAAGGCTCCACCCGAAACGCTTGATTTTCTTGCCTATCTGACAAACGCCGAAAACGAGCGCGAAATGGCCAAGGCCGGCATGCTCATCCCGGTCGCCGTCGGCGCTGAGGACGGAGTGACCAATCCGTTGATGCATCAAGCCGCCGAACAGCTCGCACATTCGACGTGGCACCAGAACTTCTTCGATCAGGATCTCGGCCCGTCCGTTGGCCGTGTGGTCAACGATGTCTCCGTTGCCATCGTATCTGGCCAGATGAGCCCTGCCGATGGCGCTCAGCAGATCCAGGAAGCCTTCGAGCAGGATCAACTCTGACCAAGACTATCTCGGCGCGGAGCAAGTATCCGCGCCGCCCTCAATCTGAATCAAGGGGATCGGCCTCCATGACCACCATCAGCGCGACAAGCCTCGTCCGTGCGCGCCCGACTGTCAGGTCGTCGGCGCGCAGCAAGGACCCCAGCCTGGCGCGGCGCCTGCCGGTCCTGCTTCTGTTCCTGCCGCCAGCACTGCTGCTGTTTACGATCTTCGTCATCCTGCCGATGGGGGAGGCGGCCTGGTACAGCCTTTACAAGTGGGATGGTTACGGTCTGCCGACGCAGTTCGTCGGAATGCGAAATTTCGAGGTGCTATTCAAGAACAGCGCCTTCCTGACGGCGTTGAAGAACAATGCCCTGATCATCGTTATTTCGATCCTGATCCAGATACCGCTCGCCATCTGGCTGGCGATGATGCTGGCCCACCGGATCGCCGGCGTGGTTCTCTTCCGCTTGATCTTCTTCCTGCCCTACGTCCTGGCTGAGGTGGCAGCGGGCCTCATCTGGCGCTTCGTCTATGACGGCGACTATGGCTTGTTTGCCTCCGCTGCCCACCTCATCGGCGTCGAGACCCCCTATGTCCTGGCCGACAAGGACCTGGCGATTTATGCAGTGCTGGCGGTCGTCGTCTGGAAGTACTTCGGCTTCCACATGATGCTCTTCATCGCAGGGCTGCAGTCGCTTGACAAGAGCGTGCTGGAGGCTGCCGAAATCGACGGCGCGAGCGGCTGGCAGCGGTTCCGCTATATCACACTGCCGCTTCTTGGCTCGACCGTCCGCCTGTCCGTCTTCTTCGCAGTCGTCGGCTCGCTGCAGCTCTTCGACCTCATCATGCCGCTGACGGGCGGCGGGCCGTTCAACGCAACGCAGACCATGGTCACCTTCCTGTTCAACTTCGGCGTCACGCGCATGCAGGTCGGCCTCGGCAGTGCCGTCGGCGTCGTCCTGTTCGTGATCTGCGTGACGCTTGCCTTCGGTTACAAACGGATATTCATGCGCAATGACTGACATGGCCTCAACCGCCCGGATTGCGACCGGCACAAAGATCTACCTCTACGTCTCGCTGACGATCATCGCCGCGATCGTGTTGGTGCCGCTGCTGACGACAGCGCTTGGCGGCTTCAAGGATCTCGGCGACCTGCGCACCAACCCCTTCGGGTTGCCTGTCGCATGGCATCCGGAGAACTACACCGACATTCTCTTCGGCGATCGCTACTGGCGGCAGATGATGAATTCGCTGATCATCGCGACATTGAGCGTCTGTCTGACCGTTTCGGTCTCAGCCATGGCTGCCTTCACCTTCGCGCACGTAAAGTTCTTCGGCGCCGGCTTCCTGCTCAACTATTTCCTGATTGGCCTGATGTTCCCGGCTGCGACTGCCATCCTGCCCCTCTTCATCCGGATCCGTGACCTTGGCCTGTTGAATTCATACTGGGGTGTTGTCCTGCCGCAGGTCTCCTTCGGCCTCGGCATGAGCATTCTCCTGTTCCGGAATTATTTTCGCAACCTTCCGGAAGAATTGTTCCAGGCCGCCATCGTCGACGGATGTGGCTACATCCGGTTTTTCTGGCACATCTCGCTGCCCCTCTCGCGGCCGATCATCGCAACCGTCAGCATCATCTCCTTCGTCGGCAGCTGGAACAGCTACATCCTGCCGCTGATCATGCTGAACTCGGAAACGATGTATCCCTGGCCGCTCGGCATTATGGTTTATCGCGGCGAGTTTGGCACCGCCTGGCAGTTGGTGCTCGCCTTCATCACCTTGACGATCATGCCGACCATCATCGTCTTCTTCCTGGCGCAGAAGCATATCATCGCCGGCTTGACCGCGGGCGCAGTCAAGTCCTGATCCGAACCCTTCAAACTGGACCGTTTTTGGTTAGAGTTTTCCGGTTATTTTTCCTCGCCGGGAAACGAACGGAAGACGCGATCGAAGCACATCAATCCAGGTCCGAGGGCGGTCCTTGCTGCGATCAAGGTGCATCAAGCATGATCTCTTGCCGTGGATGATCATGCGTCGGAGACAGATCCTGCTTGCCTCCGTCGAGTCTTGGCGCGCAACCACCCCTAGCCAGGCAAAGACATCACGCGCCTTTGAGAAGCGTGCTGCAGTTGTTGGCGGTTGGCGTCAGATCTTGACGAGCATGGCGGTCACATACATGAACGCCAGTCCGGCCGCGATGCCGCCGAACGCTGTAGGGCTGAGGACCTGCGCGTAGTCCCCACGGTTGCCGTTCCTTGCGAGCAACGCCGTGACTTCGACGATAACCTGCGCGATAGCGCCGGCGCCAATCGCCAGGGCGATTGCGGTCCAGTGCGGGGCGACGGCCAAGCTGCCGAGCCAGATGCCGAGAACAGCAGGACCGCCGGCCAGCAGCGTCAGGCCCACAAAGTGAACGAGCTTTGGCCGGATCTTCAGGATAGGAACGGCGATGCCGATGCCCTCGGTGATATTGTGGAGGGCGAAACCGAGCACCAGGAACGTTCCGAGTCCCGCCGCGCCGGCCGCGAAAGCCGCGCCAATGGCGAGACCTTCGCCGAAATTGTGCAGTCCGATACCGAGGGCGATATATGTCGCGAGCGCGAGGCCCGTCGGAGAGCCGTGGCGACGGCCGACCGCGACCAGCGCCAGGAAACTTGCTGCCGCAACCAGGACGACCATGACGCTTCCCTGGAAGATCGCAGCCGACCGGTTCGCAAATTCCAGCGCCTCGATCATCGTGTCGACAAGCAGGAAGGCGAGCAGCCCGACCGTCATGGCCAGCAGAAAGGTCATCGTGCCACGGCCGGCGCCACGAAGCGCCGGGTAGCAAAGCAATCCGATCGCGACGGGCAGGATTCCGACGAAGGCACCAAGGACGGCTTGAGACACCAACGCGCCTTGGCTGGCCTTGGGCGTCGGGACGGCAACCGGGATCTCATGATCGAAGGTGGCGCCCGTGTTGGTGACGAACGTGACCTTGTGCGCTTCGCCGAGAACCCAAGGGAAGGGGAGCGCCACCCAGGCCGTGTCGCCGCGGGAGATCGTTCCGGCAGGTTGCTGCTTGAACTGCCAGTAGGCAGCGTCGACCTGTACCTGCGCGATCGTCATCGGCTCCGATCCGCCGGCGCGGACGAGCATCCGCAAGCCGTCCTGATCGAGCACGGTGCGCTCGACGCTCAGGGTTTCGACCGGCGGTGCGCCGTTGTTGAAGCCTCGCAGCGGGTCGCTCTGCAACAGCCATAGCACTGCGGCGGCCAACACGACCAACGGTAAAAGAAGCCACAGAAGATGCTGGCGGCTCGGCGCGACCGTGGAGACGGGCAGGAAGTTGCGCGGGGTCTCATTCATGACAGCGTCTCCACAACATCGAACATGCCCATCCAGCCGAGCTCGGTGAATTCGGATTGGTGGGCGTGGAACATGTAAAGCCCGGCTTCATGCTCCTTGAAGGTGAACTCCAGGATGCCGCGCTGGGCCTGGCATTGCGTGATGAGGTCGACCGTCCGCAGCGTCGGCGTCAGCGTCGTTCCCGTGTCGTAGTAGTCGAAGAAGTTCCCATGGAGATGGAACGAGTTGATCGGGTCGAACTCCGTGATGTTCACCAGATAGATGCGCACCGGCCGGCCTTTTTCGATCCTGATCGGCTCCTTGGCGTAGCAATGGGCGATGGTGTTGCAGGCATAGAACTCGTTCTCGCCGTCGAAATTGGTGTCGAAGGCGTTCATGACCATCGCCAGTTCCTGCCATTCGGCATTTTCCGGCGAGCCATGCAGGCGGGACTTCGCCACCTCGGCGTTGTCGGAGTGGAGCGATGGATCGGGATCGATCACGAAGAGGCCGTACATGCCCTTGTGGATGTGCCGGGCAAGCGGCAGGGCGTGGCAGTGATAGAGGTGACAGCCGAAGGGCTTGGCGTCGAACTCGTAGACGAACTCCTCGCCAGGGCCGATGACGCCGGCTCCAGGGACGCCGTCCATACGTGACGAGTGGATGCCGTGGAAATGCAAGGAATGAGGATGCGAGCCGTTATTGATGAGCTTGATGCTCAGCCGCTCCCCCTCAGTCGCCCGAAGGGCGGGACCGGGGACGCGGCCGTTATAGGTCCAGGCGGGAAACATGACGCCGGGTGCGATTTCGATTTCCTTTTCTTCGACGGTGATTTCGAAGCGGCGCAGCTTGCGCCCATCGGGCAGATCGCTCAACTCGCCCGTATACCAGTCGGTGAGCATGCTCGTCGGATCGAACCCGTTGCGGGCATTGTCGACATTTCCAACGGTGATCATCGCGCCGTGCGCGGAATGGTGGGCAGGAGCAATGTCGCCGCTCTTCATGGCGGACACCGCGGCACCATGATCGCCGGAATGGGCCTGTTGAGCCGCCGTGTTGACGGTGCAGATGCTCGTGGCACCGAGTGTTGCGATCCCGCCTCCGAGGAGGCTTCTCCTGCTCAAGGCCGTCTGTGCCCACTTCGACATTTTAGAAGAAGCTCCAATTAGCAATTTAAATGAAATAAAGCATTATAACAGGAATATAGCAAGAGCTATATTTCCCGGCCCGCAGGCAAATGAAGATTGGAAATATAGCCGTTGCTATGTTAGCGTAATGCTCGAGAAAAATTATGAGCAGGCGGAATTGAATTGAACGAGAAGCTTCGTCAGTCGATCGAAATTGAGACTGCGCTTGTCGCAGCCGACACCCAGATGGAAAGCTTCCGGCAGGCGCGGAACAACCGCCGCAGCGAACTCGTGGAAGATTACGTCGAGCTCATCGCCGACCTTCTCGCCGACTGCGGCGAGGCGCGGCAGGTGGATATTGCCCAGCGCCTGGGCGTTGCGCAGCCGACGGTCGCCAAGATGCTGAAGCGGCTGATTGCGGAAGGTTATATCCAGCAGCGCCCGTATCGGGGTGTTTTCCTGACGGGTACCGGCAAGGAATTGGCGCGCGTCAGTCGCGAGAGGCATCAGATCGTGGAATTGTTTCTCTGCTCTATCGGCGTCAGCATAGAGACGGCGCGGATGGATGCGGAGGGTATTGAGCATCACGTCAGTCCTGAAACTTTGGAGGCCATGAAGCGGTTCACGCCCAAGCGACACCTGTAAAGCGATCCCTCAGATGATCGCCGTTTAATTTCCGAGGTCTCTGCGCCCAGCATACGCACAGCAAGCAAGCAGAAAACGGGAGCCTTGGGTGCCCGGGCGCGGCTGGTGGCCGCTAAAGTATTGACTGCGTTGATCATTGCGGACCCCAACGCAAAGTGCATCATGGACTTCGTGGTGTGAGAATGGACGATCTGTCGCTAGCCGAACTCGAGAACCGATGCCAGCAGGGCGGACTGCGAGTGACCGCGAACTTGCGCGAAATCCTCGAAGCGTTGATCACCCGACCGGATCACCGGGATGTCGGTTCGCTGCATGAACGCCTGTGGGCACGAGGGAGGCGCGTGTCCCTGGCGACCCTCTACAGGAATTTGGGCCATCTGGTCGCGGCTGGCGTCGTTGCCGAGCAACATTTTGGATCGGGAAAAGCGCGATACGAAGTCGCCACGCCCCACGACCATCTCATCGACATTTCGACCGGCAAGATCATTGAGTTTTCCGAACCTCGCCTCAATGCTCTTGAAGAAAATAGCCGCGCAGATGGGATATCGAGTCGTTCGAAGGCGACTAGAGCTTTATGCGGTGCCGCTTGACGAGAGATCTTGAACATGGCGGCAACGCAAGTCGTTGGCGGCCGACAGGTGCACCTGCTTCCGGCCAAAACGTCCGAGGAGCGAGGCGCCAGGTCGCGGGATTCCTACCGCTCACTCGGGCCACGGTGATGGCCGTTGCTACCGAATAGCGGAAAATTGAGATAACGCTGCCGTTCGAGAGGTTGCGGTCAGCCCTTTGGGGGCGACGCAAACCGGTTGGCATCGAACTGGTCTGTGGCGGCGACAGGAATGATTGCCCCATCGGATGCCGCGGCATCCGGGTAATGCTGAACCGTGCGGCGGGACACGCGAGGCGCTCTCATTCCAATCATCTCGCCAGGAGTATGCAGCGCCCATTTCATCAGCGCCGCGCCTGAGGTCGATCCGAACGAACCTGTGTCTTCCCAGGAAGCAGTCATTGGCAGGGAAGCGATCACGTCCGCCCCCTTCTGCAAGGCCTCGCGCATGGCAGCGAAAGGTTCGAAGCCGGAATAGGTCGGCAATGCAGATGTCCGTCTATCCGGAGGCGCGTCGATCGGGCCGATCGATGCAGTCTCCAGCTTGGCATCGATACCCGCGTCGCCGCCCCGAGCGGTCGGCCGCATCGCCGGTATCGGAATCGGTCGTGATGAAAGATCCACGGGGGACCGTTCGTCGTCCCGCCCGAACGCGTCGGCCTGCAGGGCCAGCCCATTCAATGCGCGGCTCCGAGGCGTGGGCAGGAGCGCTGTCACGAGGCTTCTGTCCGCGGAGTCGCGGCTCGACGTGGCTGCCGCGCCTGCGTCGTCGTCTTCTTCTCCGGTAGTGCTGGCGATCTGGATGGAGGCGTGGCCGACGCGCTTCTTGTAGTTCGCAACTGCCTGGTTATATCCCGGCAGTGGGCGGCCATCCGCTGGAAGATGCATCGTCTGCCCGCTCGGGAATATTCGAACGAGTTCTTGCCGAGACATCCGGGGCCAAGCCCGGACGTTGCCGACGTCGAGATGCACGAAGGGCGAACCCGAGGTTGGGTAGTATCCGACACCGCCGACCTGCATCTGCATTGCAAGGGCACGCAGCGTCGAAAGCTTCACGCCGGGAACGTAAAAGTCCATGGCCTTGCCAAGCATGTGCTGGCTCTTCTTGGCGACACCGGTCGTGCGCGAGCGGTTGCGGAGCATGTTGTTGGTTGCCGGAGAACGGTAGGCGGAGACGATGTGGATATAGTCCTTCGCGCCGCTGCGCTTGTACACCTCCCAGACCAGGTCAAGCAGCCGCGGATCCATCCGGGTTGGTTCGTTCCTTCGCCAGTCGCGCAGGAACCGATTTATCTGAGACAGGCCCTTTGGGTCGAACCTTCCGTCGCGCTTATAGATAATCGTGGCCTTCTCGCCCGTATGGGTGAAGAACAGCTTCAGCGCACGATCTTCCGCGGAGGCTAATGATGCAGAGCCGGCTAGCGCAGGCAGCGCGAACAGAGCCGGCAGGATGGTCTGTGCGACGAGCCGTTCTACACGCGACAGCAGTGCCGCAACCCCGCCGCCCAAGGTTCCACCCGAGAATCCTTTCACTGGATACTTCGACACGATCAATCCCGTCCCACACAAAACACTCGACGACGTGCGGGAACGTCCGCATCCATCGCGCTTAGTAAAGCCACGTTATGGTCAACGAACTCTTAATAGTCGGAGCTCCGCTCGGCGAATTGAGGATTGCGCGGGCCATCCGAGGAAGGCCAGGCTGACAGCAAGCGGCTCCGGCCGCGCACCTTCATGCAGCAGCCCGGCGATGTTTTCGCATTCTTGATTTAAATCAAAGAAGCATGCGGGCAGGCTCATTGTTCGCTCGTCAAGGTGGCTGCATATGCAGCCGGCGGAGGGTCGTTCAATGGCGAACACAATCTTGCATGTCCAGTCCGAGACATCCCCGGCGACGCCTGCTCATGTTTCGGTCCCAGTGCTTGACGGGCTTCGATCTTCGAAGCCTGGCGCCGGGCCTCCTTCAAAGCGTCATCTTCGGCGCCTATGCAGGAGCATCGATCGCCGCGATCTTCAATTTCATCAGCCGGTGTTTCGGCTGAGCAGGGGAGCGGAGCGCGCGCACATAGCCGCCGACCGCCGCAGGTTCGCATGGATGAACGCAGGGCTGGCCTTCCTGGTCGCACTCGCGCTTGTGCTTGCGCCCGCGGCAGGCCGCGTCGTCGCGATGGCCGGCGACGGGGTCAACGACGCCCCGGCGCTCGCCGCCGCCGACGTCGGTACCGCCATGGGCACGGGAACCGACGAGGCGATCGAGAGCGCGGGTGTCACGCTGCTGAAGGGCGACCTTCAGGGCATCGCCAGGGCGCGCAAGCTCACGCAGGTGGAAGAAGACCACGCAAGAGGAGAACGGACATGACGATGACAAGATTGCCAAAGGCGGCCGTGCTGGCCGCGCTGATCGCGGCCGGCGGAACTGGTCTCACGCTTGCGCAGACGGATGCCGACCCGCATCATCCTGCGACGCCGGCACAGGCAACCCCGCCGTCCGACGCGGACGATGGAACGACGGGGCAGGGCCCGGGAGCCATGCCCGGTCGAACCGGCATGATGTCCGGCATGATGGGCGGCAGACCGATGATGGCGATGCACGGACACATGATGAAGATTATGTTCGCGGTCGCCGACGCCGACGGGGACGGCGCGCTGTCCTTCGAGGAGGTGACGGCGATCCATAAGCGGATATTCGACAGCGTGGACGCGAACAAGGACGGCAAGGTCACGACCGAGGAAATTCACGCGTTCATGCGGCCTTAGCGGAGCCGGCGGATCCGTTTTCGCAGGTTCTGTGAATAGTCGCGTAGCCTCCGCTGATATGATAGGATCGAAGTGCATCATCCACGGGAGGGGGAGATGCGTCGCGTCCTTCTGTCCCTGATCCTTTGCGCGCAGTCCGCATCGATGTCGGCGGCGTCCGGGCTTGCCGTCTTCCACACCGCTTCTCTTAGCGGCAGCCGGTCGGTCAGCCTCAGTCTGGCGAAGGGCGGTCCCTCCCGCGATCCGGCCTTCGATTACGACGTCGTCATCACGCTGTCGGAATTCGACGGTGGCGGGGCTGTACTCTATCGGGACGGAGGAAGGCACAAGGCGAGCGTGCGCTGCCTTTCGCCCGCCATGGTACGGATCAATTCCGCCGACTATGCGATCGACGTTTCGGCGCGGCCGGGAACTGACTGGAAGCATGATCTCTGGGCTGCGCTCTGCACCGCTCAGGTGTCCTGAACGGCCGTACGGCATGGTTTGATCGATCGAGGCGTCAGCCCTTTCGGGGGCGGACCTCCATGAACACGTATGGCGCTTCGGTCCCTGACGGAATAGCATAGACGTCATAGGGCGCCTGCGGGTCGTCGCCCATTCCCAACGAACCAGGCGGCATCCCCGGTACGGCCAGCCCTCGGACTGGCGGCCGCTCCCGCAGCAGCCGCTGGACGGCCTCGAGCGGCACATGTCCCTCGAGGTAGTATTCCTCGACAACGGCGGTGTGGCAGCCCTCCAAGTCGGCAGGCACGCCCAGCCGCGCCTTGACCGCGGCAAGGTTGTCGGTGTCGCGGGCGTCGACGGAAAATCCTGCCGCGGCCATTGCCTTCGACCATTCATGACAGCAGCCGCAGTTCGGATCCCTGTAGACCGTCATCTTCGCCGGCGCGGCGGCGAGGGCCCCTCCGCCGAGGAACGCCAGGGCGGATGCCGCCATTGCGATGAAGCTTCTCCTGTGCATCGTCTCAACTCCTCGATGTCCTGCCGCCCGGTTGGATCCGGGCGGCAGGAGTCTCGCTATTTTACTTCGGTGACGGTCAGCTTGCCATTCACGCGTTCGGCAACGAACTCGATGCTTGAGCCTTCCTTCAGCTTTTGGAGCAGAGCCGGGTCCTCGACGCGGAAGACCATCGTCATCGCAGGCATGTCGAGGTTCTTCAGGTCTTCATGCTTGATGGTGACCTTCCTTGCCTTGGCGTCGACCTTGTTGACGACGCCCTTGGTGAATTCCTGGGCGAACGCACCGAATGCCGCGCTGGCACAAAGCAGGGTGGCTACGCCGATTTTGATCATTGCGGATTTCATCTTCGTGACTCCTTTTATTTGAGGATTACTTCCCAGCGACGGTGACATCGCCGTGCATGCCGGCTTCGTAGTGGCCGGGGATCAGGCAGGCGAACTTGAATGCGCCGTCGGTGGTGAACTTCCAGACGATCTCGCCGGATTGGCCGGCAGGTAGGCGAATCGAGTTTGGATCGTCATGTTCCATCTCGGGAAACTTCTCCATGACCGCCTTGTGCTCGAGAATCTTGTCTTCCTGATCGAGCACGAACTCGTGGTCGACGGTGCCGGCATTCTTGATCGCGATCTTGACCGTCTGCCCCTTGCGGACGTTGAGGACGGGCGGAGTGAATACCATCTTGCCGTCGTCGGTTTCCTTCATCGTGACGCGGATCGTCTGTGTCGCCTTGGCCTTGTCGCCAGGCTCGCCGACTGCCATTTTCTCACCGTGGCCGCCAGCGTGATTGCCGGAAGCGAGTGCTGGGGTTGCGAGAGCGACGAGCGCCAGTGCCAGTACATAGTTCCTCATGCGTAGATCCTTTTTTGAATATTTGAGATTGAGCCTCAGCCGTTTGTCGGCTTTGGCGTGATTTGCGTTTTCGCGTCTTTGGCCTTGGTCGCGTCCGGCAGCTCGCCGGTCCACTCCCAGGCCTGCGTTCCGGGCGGGTTTTCGTACCAGCCGGGATCTGAGTAATCGTCCGCCGAGATGCCCTCGCGGACCTTCACGACCGAGAACATGCCGCCCATCTCGATCGGGCCGTGCGGCCCCCAGCCGGTCATCATGGGCACGGTGTTCTCGGGGATGGGCATTTCCATTTCGCCCATGTCGGCCATGCCCTTGGTGCCCATGGGCATGTATTCCGGCTGCAGCTTCTTGATCTTCTCGGCGACCTTCGACTTGTCCGCGCCGATGAAGGTCGGGATGTCGTGACCCATCGCGTTCATCGTGTGGTGCGACTTGTGGCAGTGGATCGCCCAGTCGCCGAGGTATTTGGCGTCGAACTCGTAGGCGCGCATTGCGCCGACCGGGATGTCGATGCTCACCTCGGGCCACCGCGCTTCCGGCCGCACCCAGCCGCCGTCGGTACATGTCACTTCGAAGTCGTAGCCATGCATGTGGATTGGATGGTTCGTCATCGTCAGGTTCCCGACGCGGACCCGCACCCTGTCGTTCTTGGAAACGACGAGGGGGCTGATGTCCGGAAACACGCGGCTGTTCCAGCACCACATGTTGAAGTCGGTCATCTCCATGATCCGAGGCACGTAGGAGCCGGGATCGATGTCATAGGCGTTGAGCAGGAAGACGAAGTCGCGGTCGACCGGCATGAACTTCGGGTCTTTGGGATGGACGACGAAGAAGCCCATCATGCCCATGGCCATCTGCACCATCTCGTCGGAATGCGGGTGGTACATGAAGGTGCCGGACTTCACGAGGTCGAACTCGTAGACATAGGTCTTGCCGACCGGAATGTGCGGCTGCGTCAGCCCGCCGACGCCGTCCATGCCCGACGGCACGAGCATGCCGTGCCAGTGGATCGTCGTGTGCTCCGGGAGCTTGTTGGTGACGAAGATGCGGACGCGGTCGCCTTCGACTGCCTCGATCGTTGGACCCGGAGACTGGCCGTTGTAGCCCCAGAGATAGGCTGTCATGCCGTCGGCCATCTCGCGCTCGACTGGTTCAGCGAGCAGATGAAACTCCTTGACGCCGTTGTTCATCCGGTGGGGCAGGGTCCAGCCGTTGAGGGTGACGACCGGCTGGTAGTCCGGACCCGAGGTCGGGTGGAGCGGCGGCTGCATGTCGGCCGATTCCATTGTCGGGGCGTCGGGCAGGCCCATCGCCTGCGTCTTCGTCCAGGCTCCCGCCGCCAGCAGGGCCGCGCTCGCACCGAACAGTTGTCGTCTGTTGAACATGGTGGGTTCCTTTCTCAATGGCCGCCGCCGCTGCTTTCGGAAGCAGCGACGACCTCGGGCTCTGCCGACGCGTTCGTCGCGCCGCCGCCGTAGATCGCAGGCGCGAGGTTGGCATCGGCCAGCCAGAAGTCGCGCTTGGCGTTGACGGAGAGCAGGAGGGAGTTGATCTTTTCGCGGGTGTCGGTCAGCAGCTCGAAGGTGTTGGTGATCATGCCGTTGTAGGTCAGCAGGGACTCCTCCTCGACCTTGGTGCGCAGCGGCACGACGCTGTTGCGGTAGTGCCGCGCGATGTCGTAGTTCGAGCGGTACGCCTCGTACGCGGAGCGTGCTTCCGAGCGGACGTTGACGGCCTTCTCTGCGAGCTGGTTGGCCGCGCGCATGTATGCCACCTCGGCCTTGCGCATGCGGGCCTTGCCGGTGTCAAAGATCGGGATGGCGAACTCCAGCTCGACCTGGGCGGTCGTCCTCGTCTTTCTCTCGTCGTCCTCGATTTCCCGTTCCGTTTCGAAGCCCGTCAAGATCTCGAGGTCGGTGACATAGCGGGTCGCTTCAGTCAGACCGTACGACCTGGCGGTGGCTTCGAGTTCGAGCTTCGCCACCTGGAGGTCTATCCGGTTTCGGAGTGCTTCGGCCTCGATGGTGTCGCGTCTGACGACGGACCTGGGTAACGGCGGCAGGCTGTTTGGAACCTGGTAGTCCAGGTCGGTGCCCCAAAGGCCCATGAGCCGCGTCAGTTCCTCCTTGGTGAGTCGTGCCGCCAGGCGGGCCTTGGCGGTTTCTCCGGCAAGTTCGGCGACGAACACATGTTCGCGTGCCTGGGCGCCCTTGGTCATCGCGCCGGTCTCGCCCAGCTTCTCCGCGAGCTCGGAAGCGGCGTCGGCCGCCGCCTGGGCGCGCTGGAGCTGCCCGACGTTCTCCCAGGCCGCCGCCGCTCCGATCCAAGCACGTCGCGTGTCGGCGGCGACCTGGAGCGTTCTTACGGCCGCGCTCAACTGCGCCTGCCGGAAACGGGTGTCGGCGATCGCTATGTCCCGGTTCCTCGTCGCGAGCGCCAGGATGTTCGTCGTGATCATCCCCTCGATGGTCTTGAACGCCCCCAGTTCCGGCGTCCCCATGCCCGTCGTGCCGATGGAGACGGTCGGATTGATGAACATCGTCGACTGCCAGGCATCGGCCGCGCTATCGCCGAGATCGGCGTAGGCCGCCTGAAGGCCCCTGTTGTTGAGCAGGGCGATCTGGACGGCCGTCTCGACGTCGAGGGTCTTCTTTCGAGCGAGCAGGCTTCTGACCTGCGCGGCGGCCGACCGGGCCTGGTTCTGGTTCTGGATCCAGACGGTCTCTTTCGCCGTGACAGTGGTGGTCTTGTTTGAGACGGAGGTGAAGCCCGCCTCCTTGCTGGAATACTCGGCGCCTGTGACGCAGCCGCTCAGCACCAGCGGGAATGCCAGTGCCACCATGGTTCTTCTAGGGTCGATCATGGGGCGTCTCCATTGGCTGGAGACTGCAGGTCGTTCTGTCTGCGCCATGGCTTGGGATCGACGGGCTGCCTGGCGACATAGCCCGCAATCGGTGAGCGGTATGCGGCCGGGCGCGCGAACGGCTGTTCGACTGCAGCGGAGGATGCCACCACGTCGGGAGGCAGCGTGGATGCGCAGCCGCCGATGACAAGCGGCAGCCCCACCACGAAAAGCGAGGGTTTCATTATGTAATTTCCGAATAAGAGATAGCCTACGGGCGCTCGCCTAAGCAAAGGCAGGCGACCGACTGGACCCGATCAAGCGGGTGCGTCTCTATTCAGATATTCGGGGGACGGTGGAGGGGCGGCAGTTCGCCCACGGTCGTCCGGTCGTCGACGAACTGCCGGATCGACGTCACGACCGGTCCGCCGACGTCGGGGCCTTCACAAATGATGCCAAGCCCGCCGCAGAAATCCTTGCAGCATTCCTGCTTGACAAGCTTCGAAGCGCTATCGCCATCATCAGATACGTCGCCAAGCGAGTGGTCGTGATGGGCCGCTTCCGTCATGTCGTGAGCCTCGCGGGAGGGTGACACGTCCGCGACGACGGCTTTCAGATCGGGGAATGAAGAGCCGTGCATCGCGGCGTTGGCATTCGACAGCGAGTACCCCGCCAGTGATACGATGATCACCAGCCGCATCATCACGAGCAGCCTGCTCACTGTGATTCGGTACATCTTGCCCATTCCCAACGAGCTACATGCAAAGCAGCGCGATTTCAATTAGGACCTATGTCTCGTCGATGTTCGAGTCCTTTATGTGGCGCGAACATCACGTTGTGCACAGCTAGGGCTTCCAACGGTAGTAAGGTCAATAGGGGCTGTTCCTTTCTGACAATGATCGATCTCGCATCCTACCTCGGCCTTTTCATCGCAGCGTTGGACGCGGCCACGATATTGCCGATGCAGTCGGAGCCCGTACTGGTCGGTCTTCTTCTCACGGGCAAGTTCTCCGTCCCGGTTCTGCTCGCCGTCGCCAGTGTCGGAAACACGCTTGGAAGCATCGTCAATTGGTTCCTCGGCCGCGGCGTCGAAAGGTTTCGGGACCGGCGCTGGTTTCCGGTCGGGGAGGACGTGCTCGAACGTTCGTCCCGCTGGTACAGGAAATACGGGAAATGGACGCTGCTCTTGTCCTGGATGCCGGTGTTTGGAGACGCTCTCACGGTTGTCGCCGGAGTGCTCAGGGAGCCGCTGCTTCCGTTCACGATCCTCGTGTTCGTGGCCAAGACGGGCCGCTACGTCGTGTTGACGCTGGCCACTTTAGAGTTCTTGGGCTGACCGCTTTCGGCGCGGGAACACCATCCGATCGACCGCCTCGTCACGGGCGACTAGCGTGTGCCAGGCCGCCGCGGTGAGATGCAGCGCGACCATCGCCAGGATGATCCTCGACCCCACGACGTGGTACGGCGCGATCCCGAACCAGAGGTAGCTTGCGACGAACCCCATGCAGGCCTGTCCGATGATTGCTGCGTAGAAGGCGTGATGAAGCGCCGTGGCGGCCCGCCCGGTCCATGAGCCGGGCGCGTCGGTCTCGGGCGGCTGAAGTATGCGAAGACCCAGCCGTATGCCCATCAGCAGGCCGATCGCCATGCCCGCGTAGTTGTGGAGGTGGTGCTGGACGACGTCCCAGTACGACGGCGTCATGCCCATGTGGACGGCGTGGTGGGTTCTCTCGATGCTGCCGCCCGTCAGGTACTGGACCGGCACCAGGAGGGCGACCAGCCAGTGAAGTCCTATCTGGGCCAGCGAATAGCCGCCTTTCATCGATCCTCTCCGAGCGAGAGGCGCAGACTAACCGGCAGCGGTTAACGCTTCCTCATCGGCAAGTCGCGCCGACGAGTACGAGCGGATCGGCGACATGCAGAGCTGCGTCGACGCCTGCCACCACTGCGCCGACAGCTGCCGCAAGATGGCGGCTTGATCGGGGAGGGCGCTCGCCCTCTTCCTGCCCAGATGAGAGCGGATATCCGGTGAAGCAACGGATACCCGTCGCAAGTGGCATGGGGCCGATCCGGAACGCAGCTTTTATGAGACAGACTACTTACCTGAACAGGTTCGGACTGCTCTCCGTCGTGGGAGCGGCCCTGATGACGGCTGTCCCGTCGCCTGCCGCCGAGGACGTCGTCGCCCTTCGGCAGGCGGACATGAAGGCCATGGCCGCGGCCGCGAAGACGATCTCGGGCATGTTCAAGGATCCGGCGATCTACAAGGCCGCCGAGTTCAGGTGGGCGGCCGACACCATCCGCGACAGGTCGGGGGTCGTTCTCTCGGGACATTTCGCGTCCGAGACCGCAAGCCCGCAGTCGAAGGCCAGGCCGAGCATCCTCGAAGAGCGCGACCGGTTCGACCGCATTGCGAACGACCTGCGCGACTACGCTGTCGCGCTCGACGCCGCGGCGGAGAAAAACCCCGGACCGATGCCCGCCGGCATGCGCATGAAGCCTGGAGAGGCCATGGGCGGCGGCCCACTCGGCACCCACGTACGCAACGAGCAGGAGCTGTCGGCGATGCCGGCGGAACATGCGTTCCACCTCATGCTCCAGACCTGCACGACCTGCCACGCCAGGTTCAGGATGGACTGAGGACGAGGATTCGAGTGAGGCTGCGCCTTGATCGCGAGGTCTGGCAACAGTCAGATCTGCCTGAAACTGGAGGGATATCCGGCAGTCGCGATGGCCGCGTTTATTGCTGACGGGTCAAGCTTGGTCTGTGCAGTCTTCGCACCAAGGTCGATGACGGCGGAACCATCTCGTCGTTTCTAGCCATCGAAGAGCGCGTGTAGCGCGTTCGCTGCGAGAAAGGCGACGACGACCGACGCAATCATTGCGACCCGACGTGGCCCTTTCCTAGGCACGGAACCGCACCCCTCGCTTCGTGCGGAGACGATGCTCTCGAACAAGAGCGATATTGGCACGGGCGCGCTTCTTTTTGCCGGCCGTGGCGGCCCGCGAAAGACGTCGGCCGTTCGAACATGCTGGTCGACGGCCGTTCGCCTAAAGGACCTTGAGGTTTTCAGCAGAAGACTTTCCTGACCGCCGGTCCTGAACGATCTCGTAGCTGACCTTCTGGCCTTCCTTCAATCCGGACAGACCCGAACGCTGAACAGCCGATATATGGACGAATGCGTCGGTCGATCCGTCGTCCGGTTGGATGAAGCCGAAACCCTTGTCCTGATTGAACCACTTTACTGTACCGGTAGCCAAAATCCGATCCTCACGTGTAACACTCCAGCGGACAGACATTGGAAGACGGTTGGCGTGTTGGCAAGCCGCAAGCCATGGGATAGCCGACGGGCAGGATGAACAAATGGGCCTTCTCGTTGACCGGAAACGCGAACTTCACCATGATGACGCCGCTGAAGCAGGAATGCTCCTGCTCAAGAACGAGTCGATGCGCCTACTGATCAACGTCCTTGTCGCGACCATGATGCTGCTGGGTTCGCTTGCCGCACCCTGCGTAGCTGCACCTGTCGATCGTGCCCACGCAGACCCGGTTGTCGTCAGTGTCGAGGCGACCTCCGACGGACACCATCGCGGCGACGGCCGATCTGTTTCGGGGGCACACTGCCAGCAGGACGGCATCGTCGCACAAGCTCCAGAAAACCTTCATTCGCAGCCCGACGCCGTAGTGTTTGGCGTCATCGCTTCCGTTGCATTTGCGGGCGCTCTCGAGCCTGTCGAGCAGCGTCCCCCCATCGCTTCCGTCTGATCTCCGTTCGCTCGAATTCCAGACCAAAGGGAAGGGCATGACCTTGCGCATGTCGATGTTTGCAATCCACGTCAGTGGCTTATCTTCGTTGTTGAATGTCTTTTATCAAATAGACTGGGGGCGGCGACGTCTTCGCGGGGTAGCGCTTGCGGCCGTGGCCGTGGTCCTGAGCGGCTGCGTACAGTCGCTCGACGATCTCGGCGTGGCTTCGCACGATATACCGCCGAAGCTGCTGGCCAGCATGCGGGCAAAAGGCATGAAGCCGGAAAGTCCGATCCTTGTCCGCATCTTCAAGATGGAAAGCGAACTGGAGGTCTGGAAAGTCGATGGCAGCGGCAGCTATGCCTTGCTCAAGACCTATCCGATGTGTCGCTGGTCCGGCAAGCTCGGCCCTAAGACGAAGACCGGGGACCGACAGGCGCCAGAGGGGTTCTACAGCGTCTCCACGGGAGGCCTCAATCCGAAATCGCAGTTCTATCTTTCTTTCAATCTCGGCTACCCGAACCGATTGGAGACTGCCCTTGGTTATTCCGGCGAAGCACTGATGGTGCACGGCGCCTGCTCGTCGTCGGGTTGCTTTGCGCTGACCGATCAGGGGGTCGGCGAAATCTACGCCGTGGTCGAGACGGCCCTGAAGGGTGGACAGCAGGCGTTCCAGGTCCAGGCCTATCCGTTTCGCATGACGCCGCAGAACCTGGCCGCACATCGCGACGACTTGAATTTCGCCTTCTGGAGGAACCTCAAGGAAGGCTACGACATCTTTGAGGTTCGGCGACACGAACCCAGGGTCGCCGCATGCGGCAGGAAGTACGTCTTCGACGCCGAATTCAAGGACGGCGATCCTGGCGATCCGCTTGCGGCATGTCCGGAGCGCATTGATCAATCCGATCCGGCGGTCGTAGCCAAATCATCCGCCGACGATCGGAAATACCAGGAACTTGCCGCCAAGAGCTTCACGCCGCTCGCATATCAGGATGGAGGCATGCACCCGAGCTTCCGTGCGCTTCTCAAGCAAAACGGCGACGTCAAGCTCGCGAAGAAGGTCTCCGTCATCAAGTATCCGATCAGCCGCCCGGTGGCGGCGCTGGCCGATCCTTTCGACGGAAGGGAGTGACGTGTCCTGTCGGGATCGTGGGCGCTGCCATGTTCCGCGACGCATATGAAAGCGAGGACGCCATGCGAATGATACTTGCGGCGATCGGGATGGCGGTCGCCACCGTGGCCCACGCCCATCATGCGCCGTCGGGCTTCACCTACGAGCCTTATTGCTGCAATGGAGACGGTGACAGCGGGGATTGCCAGAGGATTTCGTCGAAGACCGTCCGCCCACGCAAGGAAGGATACGAAGTGACGCTGCTGCCTGGCGACCATCGGTTGGCGACGCGCAGACACGTCTTCCTGATCCCACAGGCGCAGACAAGGGAGTCGCCGGACGGCGCCTACCACCTCTGCCTGTTTCCCAACGAAGACACGGTGCGATGCTTCTATGCGCCGCCACTGGGATTCTAGGGAGGAGGACTTCAAACCAAGGACGCGAAATGGCGGCCCGCTCGCGGCGGGTGGTGTCTGCGCCATCCGTATCGGGTCATTCCCTGCGGCTTGTGCACCGACAGTCCCGTCGTCACGAAATACGACGAGGCCTGCGGCATGGACGACGAACGAGGGCCGAAGATCGAGAAGGTCGCTGTTCGACATGGCCGACTCGAGCGACGCAACGGCGACGTAGACTATTCCCTTCATCCGCAGCAGCAGGACCACCGCGACAAGGAGAGTCGCGATCACCACAAGTCCGAGGATGCCCGCGAGCCCCATGCTCACATAATGTCGGCCATCATGGCCTCCGTTCATTCCGCTGCCTCGAGGCTACGCTCGTCGTCTTCCGTGTCGGACCGCAAGATCGCATACGCCGTCGCAGGAAGTCGCCATCCCTTGACCATGCCGTAGACTGCTGGAATGACGACCAGCGTCAGCAGCGTCGACGACACCATCCCGCCGATCATCGGCACGGCGATGCGCTGCATGATCTCCGATCCCGTGCCGGTCCTCCAGAGGATGGGAACGAGGCCGGCCATGATGGCGACGACGGTCATCATCTTCGGCCTGACGCGCTCGACCGCGCCGACCATGATCGCTCTGTTGAGGTCCAGCCTCGAGAAGGAACGACCTTCCTTTTCACAGGCTTCGCGCTGTTCCTTCAAGGCGTGGTCGAGGTAGATCAGCATGATCACACCCGTCTCGGCCGCCACACCCGCAAGGGCGATGAAGCCGACGGCGACCGCCACGGACGCATTGAAACCCATCCACCACATCAGCCATATGCCGCCGACCAGCGCGAAGGGCAGGGACAGCATGACGATCATCGTCTCGGTCAGCGCCTTGAAGTTCAGGTAAAGCAGCAGGAAGATCAGCGCCAGCGTCAGGGGGACGACGATGGCAAGCCGCGCCTCGGCCCGTTCGAGATATTCGAACTGGCCGCTCCATGCGACGGAATAGCCGGGCGGCATCCTCACCGATTTGGCGACTGCCTGCTGGGCTTCGGCGACGTAACCGCCGAGATCGCGGTTGGCGATGTCGACGTAGATGTAGACCGCAAGCTGGCCGTTCTCGGTACGGATGGTCGTCGCCCCTCGGGTGAGCTTGACGTCGGCCACCTCGCCGAGAGGAACGGTTCCGCCGCCAGGGAGAGATACTTGCACGTCCCTGGCGATTGACTGCGGATCGCTTCGCGACGCCCGTGGATACCGTATTGCCACGCCATATCGCTCGCGGCCCTCGACGGTCGATGTCACGACCTCCGAGCCGAGCGCCATGCCGACGACATCCTGGACATCGTTAATGGTCAGTCCGTAGCGGCCCAGCGCGACGCGATCAGGAACGATGTCGAGGTAGTAGCCGCCGATCACCCGCTCTGCATAGGCGCTCGACGTGCCGGGGATCGTCTTCAGAACCGCCTCGATCTGGCGGGCGATCGTCTCCATCTCGCCGAGGTCAGTGCCATAGACCTTGACGCCCACGGGCGTCCTGATCCCGGTCGACAGCATGTCGATGCGTGCCCGGATCGGCATGGTCCAGGCGTTGGAGACGCCGGGGAACTGCAGGGCCGCGTCCATCTCCTGCTTCAGGCTGTCGATCGTCACGCCCGGCCGCCATTCCGACTTCGGCTTGAGCGTGATGATCGTTTCGAACATTTCCGTCGGGGCCGGATCGGTGGCGGTCAGGGCACGCCCAGCCTTGCCGAAGACGCTTTGCACCTCGGGGAAGGACTTGATGATGCGGTCCTGCGTCTGCATCAGTTCCGCCGCCTTGGTGACGGAGATCCCGGGCAGGGTCGTCGGCATGTACATCAGCGTGCCCTCGTCGAGATTGGGCATGAACTCGCTGCCGATGTGCTGTGCGGGCCAGACGGTCGCCGCCAGGATGGTGACGGCGGCCAGGATCGTCAAAGTCTTCACCTTCAGCACGCCGGAGATGACCGGGCGGTAGACCCAGATCAGAAAGCGGTTCACCGGGTTCTTCCGTTCAGGCACGATATGCCCACGGACGAACAGCACCATCAGTGCCGGCACCAGCGTCACCGATAGCAGCGCGGCCGCCGCCATCGAGAAGGTCTTTGTGAAGGCGAGCGGACCGAACAAGCGTCCCTCCTGCGATTCCAGCGTGAAGATCGGCAGGAAGGATACGGTGATGATCAGCAGGCTGAAGAACAGCGCCGGACCGACCTCGCTCGCCGCCTCGACAAGAATGTCGATCCTCGGCTTGTCCGGCGGCGCCCGTTCCAGATGCTTGTGGGCGTTCTCGATCATGACGATCGCCGCGTCGATCATCGCGCCGATGGCGATGGCGATACCGCCGAGGCTCATGATGTTCGCACCAAGACCGAGCAGCCGCATCGCGATGAAGGCGATCAGGATGCCGACCGGCAGCATGATGATGGCAACGAGCGCGCTGCGGACATGTAGCAGGAACGCGATGGTTACCAGCGCGACGACGATGGATTCTTCCACCAGCGTGCCCTTCAGCGTCTCGATAGCAGCCTCGATCAAGGTCGAGCGGTCGTAGACGGGAACGATCTCGGTCCCTGCCGGAAGGCTGCTCTGGATGGAATCGAGGCTCTTCTTGGCATTGTCGATGACGGTCAGCGCATTGGCCCCGAACCGCTGCAGCACGATGCCGCTCGCGACTTCGCCTTCGCCGTTCAGTTCGGTGATGCCGCGCCGTTCGTCCGGAACAAGTTCCACCTTGGCAACGTCACTGAGCTTGAGCGGAACGCCGTTCTGGCTCTTCAGAACGATGTTCTCGATGTCGGGGATACCCTTGAGGTAGCCGCGCCCGCGCACCATGAACTCGAACTCGGACAGCTCGACCGTACGGCCGCCGACGTCGGTGTTGCTGGCGCGGACCGCGTTGGCGACGTCACTGAGCGACACGCCCTGCGCCTTGAGGCGGGCCGGATCGACGACGATGGAATATTGTTTGACGAAGCCGCCGACGCTGGCGACTTCCGAGACGCCTTCGGACTTGGAAACGGCGAAGCGCACCACCCAGTCCTGCACCGATCGCAGTTCGGCGAGCGACAGCTCCTTGGCGATGACGGCATACTGGTAGACCCAGCCGACGCCCGTCGCGTCGGGGCCGAGCGTCGGCGTGACGCCCTGGGGAAGGCGGCTTTGCGCGGCGTTCAAATATTCGAGCACGCGGCTGCGCGCCCAGTAGGGATCGGTGCCGTCGTCGAAGATCACATAGACGAAGGAGACGCCGAAGAAGGAGAAACCGCGCACGACCTTTGATTTCGGCACCGTCAGCATCGACGTCGTCAGCGGATAGGTCACCTGGTCCTCGACCACCTGCGGGGCCTGGCCGGGATATTCGGTATAGACAATGACCTGCACGTCGGAGAGATCGGGAATGGCGTCCAGGGGAAGGGACCGCAGAGCATAGACGCCGCCGGCGACGGCGAGCGCGGCGCCAACGAAAATCAGCACGAGATTATGGGCGGACCAGGAGATCAAACGGGAGATCATGGTTTGGCCCCCTCGGTCATGGCGCTGAGCGCCGAGTTCAGGTTGCTTTCCGCGTCGAGCAGGAAGTTAGCGGACACGACGACCTTGTCGCCGGCGGCGACGCCCTTGGTGATCTCCGTGCTGTCCTCGCCCCGGACGCCGAGCACGACGCCTTTCGGCTCGAACTTTCCGTCGCCCTTGTCGATGAAGACGATCTGGCGGTCACCCGTGTCGACGACGGCGCTATTGGGGACGGCGACGACCGGGTTGGGAGCACCGGCCTCGATCGCGACGTCTGCATACATGTTGGCGAGCAGTGTGCCGTCCGGATTGGGGAGCTCGATGCGGACCTTCGTCGTCCGCGTCTGCGTCTCGACCTCCGGATAGACAAGATTGACGGTACCCTTGAACGTCCTGCCTGGAAGGCTCCGGACGGTGACGTCGGCCTGCGCGCCGATCCGGACGGAGGCGAGGTCGTATTCCGGGACGTTGGCGATCACCCAGACGTTGGAGATGTCGGCGATGCGGAACAGCACGTCGCCGGGCTTGGCCATCATGCCCGTCGTCGCCGTGCGCTCGAGCACGATGCCGTCGCGCGGGGCGGTGTAGGTCATGCTCGCCGGCACCTGACGGGTGTGGGCTATGCTATCGACGACTTCCTGCGGGACGCCGAGGTTCTTCAGCCGCAATGCCGAGCCGGCGTCGTCGTCTCCGCGTCCACCGGTCCTGCCGGCGGCGTATTCCGAGGCGGCGGTTGCGATCTCCCTCGAATAGAAGCGGAAGAGTCTCTCTCCCTTGCCGATGTGGTCGCCCGTCGTGACGTTGGCGACGTCGTCGATAAAGGAGTCCGTGCGCATCGAGATGATGCTGACGAGGCGCTCGTCGAGCGCCACGGTGCCCGGCACGCGAACCTTGCGGCCGATGCTGGCCATCTCGGCGGTCGCCGTCTTCACGCCCGTGCGCTGCAGCTTGCCGAGCGAGACCTTGACCGTGGAAGCGTCGGACTGCTCACCCTCGTAGACAGGAATGTAGTCCATGCCCATCGAATCCTTCTTCGGCACCTTCGACGTGTCCGGCAAACCCATCGGGTTGCGATAGTAGAGGATGGGTCGTTTCGACGGCTCGGCGTCCGTGGCTGCGGTAGCGGCGGGCGCCTTCGCCTTGTCGTCGAAGCTGACGTCCTCGCTCGCGTGCACGGCGACGAACGGTCGTCCGTCGTCGATGTTCTTCGGCGTCGCCGAGAACTGCGGCAAGCCGTCCGGATGGCGGTAGTAGATGACCACTCCAGTCGGGGAGGGTGTGGGAGCGGCGGGCGTTGCGAGCGCCGTCTCGGCCAGGTCGAAGCCGAGAACGGATGCCAGGTTGTTCGTGCCAGCCCAATAGCCTCCCGCGCCGAGCAATACGGCGAGGCAGAGCGTGGCTGCCACACGCGATGGCGTGTTCAAGGCGCTGCCTTGAGGACGACTTCGCCCTCGACGGTGTCCGGCTCGCCCTGGATCTTGGCGGCGAGCTTGAAGCGCCAGCCGCCCGCCATGGTGAAGTCGGACTTGAAGGCGTAGACGCCGGGTTCCGTCGAGCTGGCCGCTTCGACTGGAGTCGTCATCGTCTCCATGCCCTCGGGGGCCATGTCCATGCGGGTGGTGAAGATGACGGCGTCGGGAACCGGCTTGCCCGTCCGCTTGTCGACCAGGCGGACGGAGACCAGCGATCCCTGGCCCTGCTTGACGTCGGTCGAAACCGGCTGGAACTCGTAGTCCTGCGCGGCTGCGAAGGACACGGTGGCGGAGCCGACGACCAGAGCGCCGGCGAGGAGCATCGCTCCTGCTGAAAAGGAAGTCTTGTTCATGATTCCGATCTCATCGGGACGGATCTCTTTGATCGCGTCCTCGGGTCAAAATTGATGGCCGTCGGATTCCAACGAACGTATTCGTGCGTCCGGTGTGAGCCGCAGGCGTGCTTCAAGAATGGATTGAGATCAGGCTTTCGGAGGTCGGGCCGGCGGCTCGACAAGGGCCGGCGTCAGTTGCGACGCGGGAATCAGATTGTAGCGGTGGGACTGCCAGGAGACGGCGAACGACCAGCCGTGGCCGCCCGGGGCGTGGGCGAAGATCGAGGTCGTGCACACCAGTGACAGCGGGCAGCCCTTGGCGCAGTCCGGCTTGACGGGCTGCTTTTCCGGGCAGCAGGGCATCTCCGCCGCCATCTTCATGCCGGGCATGGTGCTGGACATATCCTCCATCGCCGCCGCACCCGAAGACGCCATGGCGCTGCTGGCCAGTCCAATGCTCGCAGGGCCGACGACGACGGCGAACATGGCGACAAGCAGAAACAGGTGATGGAGGACCTTGTGGAGATTCATGTGTCGGATATTGGCATGACGATTCCGGGAATGGAAGGCGGGTTCACGGAGATGTGTTTTGAGATCGCCGCGGCGGCGGGCCGCGCATCAATGAGAATTCAGACCGTGCTCCGCTCGCAGCATCTGCTGATAAGAGAGCGGCGCGTCACGCGACCGGGCGCTTCGTCAGAGGCTATTCGATGACAACGTTCTCGCAAACGCAGTTAGCTGTGTTGGACACGATCATGGATGGAGGCGAGGCGAACTTTTGGCAAGGCTACAACGAAGTTCTTTCGATCATCGAAGGCGAAAGCCTGACGAAAGCGGAGTATGCAGCGCGGATCGGTCAGAGGCTTTCGAGTTACCGTGCTCACCGGCCGAAGACAAACAGGGCGGCATGTATCCGCAAGATACGCAACCAAAAATAGAATAGTGGCAAACTGCATAACAAGAAGTTGACGAGACGTCGATGACGCTATATCAAGAACCATCGATACTTTGTTTGCCGATATTGTTTTTGCAGCGCTCTGCGCCTCTTGATCAACTTTCCCTCTCAAAAGTCGAAACCACCGCCGTGCGTCGCACGGTGGTCGATCAGTCGTGCAATGAAAGGGTTTGTTATGACCACTGGCACAGTAAAATGGTTCAACGCCACCAAGGGCTTCGGCTTCATTCAGCCCGATGATGGCAGCGCCGATGTGTTCGTTCACATCTCCGCCGTCGAGCGCGCCGGGATGACATCGATCGTCGAAGGCCAGAAGCTCGGCTTCCAGCTGGAGCAGGATCGCAAGTCGGGCAAGATGTCCGCAGGCCAGCTCCAAGCCGCTTGAAGCTTGAGCCTCCCATGACCAAGGATGTCCTGGCATGGCGGCAATAGCATTGAAAGGCCAGGCGAATGTCTGGCCTTTTTCCGTTAGGCGGTTGAGCGATCCAGGTGCTTCGGACGGGCTGTACGGTTTCAAATCGCCTCCACCGCAACCTCCGAAATTCGATAGGACGATTTATTGAGAACTCCGAACGACAACAGCTTCGCCGAGCGCCGCAAGACTGCACAAGAGGCCAGACTTAAGCTTTTGACGAAATTTGCATCCGCGCCGAAGCCTACCGATCCTGCTATGCAGGAACGTCTGGCGGCGCGCGAGGCTGCCGCTGTTGCAAGAACGGCCCGCCGCGCTGAGCGCGACGCGCTGAAAGCAGCCGAAAACGAGCGCGTACTGGCAGAAACCAACGCTTTGGCTGCTGCCGCAGAGGTTCATGAAAGGGCCGAAGCCGAAGCCCGGCAGGCCGAAGTCAACAATCGCACTGCGTGTGTCGTAGCGGATGAGGCCGCGCGCAAGGCCGAGCGCGACCGCCGCTATGCTGCTCGCAAGGCGCGTCAGGGCTAACAAGCATGCGACCGCCTCGAAGCGTGGATCCAACCCGCTTCCTTGCTGCTGGAAAGAGATTCCAACCAATGAACGCGCACGCCCATCGACCGGAAGCGGCCATCGAAGACACCGCCGGTGCGTGGTTGAAGATCCTTGCAAAATACCGACAGCCACGATTGAGCCGCAGCGCGTTCGAACTACTTGTGACGGTTGGCCCATTTGTCGCGCTTTGGGCCTTGACCTACGTATCCCTGATGCAGGAGTTCTGGCCGGGGTTGATCCTCGTCGTCCCGGCAGCCGGCTTTCTGCTCAGGCTATTCATGATCCAGCACGATTGCGGACACGGATCGTTCTTCGCACGGCGGCGACTCGATACATGGATCGGGCGCACGCTCGGGGTCTTAACCCTCACACCTTATGATTACTGGCGACGGGCTCATTCCCTGCATCACGCGTCCGCCGGCAATCTGGATGAGCGTGGCATCGGCGACATCACCACCCTCACCGTCGAAGAGTATCGGACGCGTTCCTGGTCGGGGCGCCTTGCTTATCGGCTTTATCGGCATCCGCTGGTGATGTTCGGCATCGGACCAGCCTGGCTCTTTCTATGCAAACAGCGGCTGCCTTTCGGGATGATGCGCTCCGGTGCCATGCCGTGGGTTTCAACCATGAGCACCAATCTGGCGGTCGCAGTCCTGGCTGCCTCGATGATATGGGCCGTGGGATTTGTTCCCTTCATTCTGATCCATCTGCCTGTCGTCCTTCTCGCGGGTGCCGCAGGCGTCTGGCTATTTTATGTCCAGCACCAGTTCGACGAAACTCATTGGTCGAAGACCGAAGAATGGCAATTTCCACAGGCAGCCCTCCACGGTGCGTCTCATTACGACCTGCCTGTCGTGCTGCGCTGGCTGAGCGGCAATATTGGCGTCCACCACATTCACCACCTCTCGAGCAGAATTCCCTACTATCGACTGCCGGACGTGTTGCGCGAACATCCGGAGTTGGCAGGGATCGGCCGCATCACCCTGTGGCAGAGCCTTGGCTGTGTGCGATTGGCGCTTTGGGATGAGCGCATTGGCAAGCTCGTTTCCTTCCGGGAAGCAGCGTCAGCGAACATAGTCCAACAACCTTCAGGAGGGCGGGAAGTGGACGCATTTCGATGCCGGGGTAACTTATGCGAAAACAGATCGCTTCAAGGAGCGGCCGATCAAGGTGAAATCGCTGACCACAGCAACATTGGAAGAGTTGACAGACCGTGGCCTTCTGCAAGCCCTCAATCTCGAGGTTGCACCGGGACAGTCTGCGCGCGGCATTACGATGGCCGGCAAGATGTGGCTGCTGAAGCACAAATAACGCCGTCCGCGATACGCAGCTGGAATTTGGCAAGAGCTTTTCCGCCGTCGAAAGCATCGACCCCGCGGCTGTTGTCGGGCCCAAATCGTTGGCAGCTGTCATTCCGTCGACCAGGACCCGCTGCTTATCGCGCCGGGCAATAGCATCGATGAATGAGCCTCGCGGCGGAAAGGCCATCTTGCCCGTCAGTCGGCTCGTGTTTGGCTTGTCGTAGAGGCCGCGGTGGGGCGACGAATGTCACCGCGCTTGGCGAGTCGCTGGAGGGCCTTTTCGACAGCGTTGGGCGTTCCGATATCGAGAAAATCGGCGCGCGATCAGGCATGTCGGCGCCATCTCGATGAGAGCGGGAAGACCTGCCAGGAGAAAAAGGTTGTATCTCACCCGGAGGATTTGATCGCCATCCTGAGTGATCCCGCGTTCAGCTTGGAACGGGTGGGCCTGGAAGCCTCAATGGCTGTTCGAAGGACTGGCAAATGCCGGTCTGCCGGTATTCTGTATCGAGACGCGCCACACGAAGGCGACGATCGATATTCCCAGCCGGTTCCGCCATTCGCGGGCGGTGGGAGCCGTAGTGGGACTCAACCAGTCCGGCGAAAGCAAACGGATCGGTCATGTCCGCCTATTCGGGGATCGACTGAAATGCGATATTTGGTCTAAGACTAGATTGGCTAACCGGATTCCCCCGGACCGGCATCGGCCGTCATTGGTTTCGGCACGGCTTTGATACCGTTCTCCCTGAATGCGTTTTGCACCGCCATCAAGGCTGCGCGGCGGATCATCGACTGTTTGCCCGGTTTTGCTGTGAACGATGCCTTGATGATCAGCGTCCCGTCCTCAACGTCGCCGATGCCTTTGCTCTTGAAGGTTTCGATGAGGTCTGGGGCAAGCTCCGGGTCGGCGGCAATGTCCTGTCCGATCTTTTTGAAGAGCCTGCGGACCAATTCGACGTCGGTCTCGAATGCAACGCGAAAACTAAACTTTTCGATCGCCCAATCACGGCTGAAATTCTGAATCTTGCCGATCTGGCCGTAGGGCACCGTCGCTATTGAGCCACGTGAGTTGCGCAGCGATACGGACCGTATCGAAATCTTCTCCACGGTCCCCTTGGCACCCGACGTTTCGATATATTCGCCGAATCGGAAGGCATCGTCGATCAGGAAGAAAAGGCCGGATACGACATCCTTAACAAGCGTCTGCGAGCCGAAACCGATCGCGAGCCCAAAGACACTCAGGCCAGTGATCAGTGGCCAGACATTGACGCCTTGCGACACCAGGATCGAAAGCAGCGCCACTGCAAGGATGCTCGATTTTCCGACGGCGCTGATCAGCGGGACGATCGTGCCTAGCCTTGATCGTGGTACGCCCAGCTCTCCACCACCGGGTGTTGGACTCGCTACGATCGTGGCGCGCGCTGTTACGGTCCCGATCACATTCCAAAGAAACGCCGCCAGAAGCGCAATCAAAGCGATCCCGAACGCGTCGCGCGTGACGCTTCGCAATTCGAAGCCGAGTGCAAGCGCCAACGGCGTCGCCCACAATACTCCCAACATGGAAACTGCGGCAATCAGGATGGCGAAGCGGACTGTCTGCCGCCCGGCCGCGGTAGGGATCGAAACGTCGGGGGCCTGCAACTTACGCCGCGCCCAGTTCCGGATCATCGCATCGAGATGCGGCGTTAGGAGCAGCATGAGGACGGTCACAATCACAGCCGATCCGGGCAGCGGGGCGCCAAGCGTGAGAGCGGTCTGGCTGCTAATAAACGTGATGACGAGAAATCCGATGACGATCGCAGGCCAGAATCGGGAAAGACGACTGCGCCAGTTGCTTCTCGGGCGCGGACCAGCAACCGCAGCGGCCATCGTGCGCTTGTGTCGCCACACCACACCTGCAAGCAGAAGGTAGGACGGGATTGCCATCAAAACTGTCCGGGTCAGATCCCGGAGGCCCGGCCCCGCACCCCAAATCTGCAATGTGGCGACAAGGGCGACCCCGATTGTCGCCCAGCCAATGATGATCGACAGGTCATGGGACAGCGCCAGCATATGAAGGGACCGGTGGCGGAATTCCGGCCGTCGCGATGCCGTCAATATAACTCTCGTCAGATAGAAAACGACAAAAACAACGACCGTCACTACCACCCATAGTCGAAGGGTCCGCAGAGGCGGGCCAGGCGGGGTAAGCAGCCATGCCGCGACAACACCCGCCGCGAGGGCAACGCCCATGGCCGCCGCACGCAAGCCAAATCTTCGCCAACCGGCACTCGCGGGATTCCATATGGTCATTTGCCGGGCCAGCACCAGGAAAGTGCCTGCCGTCAACGTCACCACCAGGACGACGGCAAAGCAAAGGAAGAGCGGCGAAGTCGATGTTGTCGCCATGGAGTTCCGCAAGTTTGCAAACTCACCGGGCAGGTCGAGCACAGCAGAGAACCGTGCGTGCAGCCCCGTCGCAAAACCGTCGGTAACCTTCTCGATGGCCGCTATCGCTGAATTGACGTCCAAATCGACTGCG
Organism: Rhizobium sp. BK060; assembly: GCF_014193145.1. NCBI lineage: Bacteria > Pseudomonadati > Pseudomonadota > Alphaproteobacteria > Hyphomicrobiales > Rhizobiaceae > Rhizobium > Rhizobium sp. BK060. The sequence continues at coordinate 104,165 of NZ_JACHYW010000007.1, read as the reverse complement.
GTTTCTTCGCTCACGTTCCCTGTCCCTCCCTTGCGGGCCTCCACCCCATGCCGGCCGGGATCGATCCACTATCGTGCCACCGCCGCCCCGCTCTAACCCTCCTGCCGCTTGATGATAGCCACTGGTAACCTCCAGAATTGCTTCTCTTCGGCCGTGTGACGATTGGGCTAACAGGCGAATTGCCCCAACGGCTGGGTCAAATTCAGGGTTGTGGTTGGGACTATACGCCTTTATGTGCTGCCACGCCCGCAACATCTGGTATGGTACGGCAGGACTGGAGGTCCGCCATCGTCTACGCAATGACAGCGTGCCTCGGATTGCCCGGCCGTGCCAGCGCGAAGGCATCGAACTCATTTGCAGCGGAAGCCAAAATGATTGATTGCTGTTTTGATCGGCTACGGCAGGCGTGCCGTCGGTCGGTCGTCGCCGGCAGTTGGAGTGCACAGATTCGAGTCGCTCTTCACGACCCTGTAGGGGAGTCCGCATTGGGCTGCCAATAGCGGACGACGATGTCATCTCGTCCCGCCCAGGGAAAAGCTCGAAAAACGCTTGACCTCAATACGCCGATTGGAGAAGCGTCGCTGATGGCCTTGCCGAGCGCGGCCGCAGTCTCCGCAAGTGCTTCCTCATTCATGTCGCGCGCGGCCATCGCGAGGGCGGCGCCTTCAACCGTCACGATCTCTTGCGCGCGTTGGTTCGTCCACAAGGCAAAGTCGCTGCGGTTGGTGATTTCCACGGTTTCCATCATTTCTCCTGATTTGTTCGAGCGGATGCCTTATAGCGGATCTGGCGGACACTGCAGTCCTGAGAGTCGTCTAACGAATGAACCCGAGATAGCGAATGACGCAGCAGTTCGATCTGTTTGTTTCGCCGGAGGCAACACCGGTGAAGGCGACCGGTTCCCCGGCGATGAAACGCCATTCTCCGGCAGCGTTGAGCGAAGACGACATGGTGCGGCACCTCCAGGAGACGGGCCGGTACCGCATCCTGAAAAAGCTTGAGCCTCGCCCAGTTCCGGCATCCGCGCGACCGGGATTTCCGCTGAGAGGTGTGATCCTCGATACCGAGACTACCGGCCTCAATCATCGCAACGACGAGATCATCGAGATCGGCGCGGTCGCATTCACATTCGACGCGGCTGGAAACATTGGCGATGTTATTGGCGTCTATGGTGGATTGCAGCAGCCGAGCGTTCCGATCCCACCGGAAATCACCCGTCTCACCGGCATCGCTGACGGAATGGTGGCCGGCCAGATGATCGATCTCCAACAATTACGCGCCGTGGTCGAGCCGGCCGATCTCGTCATTGCGCACAACGCCGGCTTCGACCGGCCGTTCTGCGAGGCATTCTCGCCCATTTTCACCGGAAAAGCCTGGGCCTGCTCGGTCGCCGAAGTCGATTGGTCGGCGCGTGGCTTTGAGGGTACCAAGCTCGGCTACCTGATGGGACAAATGGGCTATTTCCACCAAGGCCATCGGGCCGTCGACGACTGCTTTGCCCTGCTCGAAGTCCTCGCGCAGGATGGGGGAGAGCCGGGACGGACACCGTTTGCCGAACTTTATGAGACGAGCCAGCGATCCCGCATTCGCATCTTCGCGGAAAACAGTCCGTTCGACATGAAGGATCACCTCAAGGCGCGTGGCTATCGCTGGTCGGATGGCAGTGACGGCCGCCCGAAGTCATGGTGGATCGAGCTTGCGGAAGACGCCCTCGACGACGAACTCCGCTATCTGCGCTCGGAAATCTATCGGTGGGATGAAGCCGACCCACCGATCAAGCGGCTCACGGCATTCGACCGGTTCAAGGCCTGAGAAGCTATTCGCTGAGCGGACGTCGCGTGCCGTGGCAGAGCAGCGGTGGGTCTAGGCTCTGTCCTTCTTATCGAGGCCTCAATAACCCACGGTAAAACGCTGCTTCACGTGTTGGGGATGCCCACGGTCGGAGAGTTCTTTGAGAATGCGCGAGCCAGCATTGCCGGAGGCGCCGATGAGGGCGATGTTTGCCACTGACCATTCCTTCCTTGTTTAAGTCGGTGGAGGCTACTCAGCCCCACTTCATCTCGCCTTTTGCCACCTTGGCGCCGAGTTCCAACGAACCGGCATCTTTCAGATCCGGATAGCGCCCGGTCATGGCGGCGATCAGCGCTGCGCTGTCCTTGGCCTTGGCCGCTTCCTCATCGAATGCGCGGAGATAGTCGCGAGTGAACTCGACGGTCGCTAGCCCCTGAGGAGCGTCTTCGGCTTGGTGGGCGGGAAGCACGACCTTCGGTTTGCGCGCGGCCATGGCGTCGAGCGCCTTGATCCAGGCCGCGCGCTTTTCGGGGTCGATTCCGGTTGGGGGCGGAATGACACCCTAAGCGTTCGCGTCTGTGGGCCACAAATATTCGCCGGTCAGCAGGATGTGCGCCCAGCCGAGGGGAGAGATGTGGGCTAGAAGCTCGGGCGGCACATCAAGGCCGTCGTTTCGGCGTTCCGCGACAGCATGTCCAAGATGCACCGTATTCCAGTAGATGATGATCGCCGTGAGCAGGTTCAGCCCGGCGATCCTGTAATGTTGCCCCTCGGTGGTGCGATCACGTATTTCGCCTTGGCGACCGATGCGCAGGGCATTCTTCAGCGCATGGTGAGCCTCACCTTTATTGAGGCCAATCTGGGCGCGCCGTTGCATATCGGTGTCGAGAATCCACTCTATTATGAAGAGAGTGCGCTCGACGCGGCCGACCTCGCGGAGGGCGGCCGCCAGATCGTTCTGCCGGGGATAGGATGCGAGTTTTCGGAGCAACTGGCTCGGTCTGATTTTACCGGAGGCCATCGTGGCCGCACAACGGAAGAGATCCGGCCAGTTTGCAACGATCAGTTCTTCGCGGATTTTGCCGCCGACCAGCTTGCGCAAGTCCTTGGGCGTCGCCGCGGGATTGAACACGTAAAGCCGTTTTGAGGGCAAGTCGCGAATGCGCAGCACGAGCCGATAGCCGAGCATGGCGCTGATCCCGAACAGATGATCGGTAAACCCGGCCGTATCGGCATATTGCTCGCCGACTTGCCGGCCGGCTTCATTCATCAGCAGGCCATCGAGGATGTACGGCGCTTCACTGACGGTTGCGGGAATAGTCTGTGAGGCAAAAGGTGCGAACTGGTCATTGACGTGGGTGTAAGCTTTAAGCCCAGGTTCATTGCCGTATTTGGCATTGATCATGTTCATCGCCTCGCCCTGTCGTGCCGAAGGAAAGAACTGGCCATCGCTCGACGCCGTCGTTCCCATGCCCCAGAACCGGGACATCGGAAGCTTGCCCTGCGCCGCCACGACCATTGCCAGCGCTTGGTCCATGGCCTCGCTTTCGACGTGCCAGCGGGCCAGGCGCGAGAGCTGCCAGTAATCATGCGTATTCGAGGCCTCCGCCATTTTTCGAAGGCCAGGTTCAGCCCTTCGGCAAGCAGAACGTTCAACAGGCCGATCCGGTCGCCGCATGGCGCTCCGGTCCTGAGATGGGCAAAGGCATCGATGAAGCCGACCGCGGCGTCGACTTCCAGCAAGATATCGGTGATGCGCGCGGGCGGCATTCGACGATAGAGATCGAGAACCAGTTCCTCTGCATTTTCGGGAACGTCGGCAGTCAACCGGTCGATCCGCAACGTTCCATCTTCGATGCTGCCATGGGGGATGGTCCCATCGCGAGCCGCACGCGCCAGCCGCTTCAAGCCGTCCGCGAGGCGGGCTTTGCGATCGGCCAGCCAAGCTTGAGGATCGAGCGGAACAGCCAGCTTGGCATTTGCTTGCGCCGATGTCATCGGTACAAGGACCTGCTTCAGATCACCGTAGCGACGAGAATGATCCAGCCATATGTCGCCGGATCGGAAAGCGTCCCGGAGATGAAACAGAACCGCGACCTCCCACAAACGATTATCGCCTTGGTCTTGCGCTCGGAGATGGCGATGCCATTTCGAATTGGGCCGTAGGAAAGAAATACTTGCTGATGATAGCGCATGCGCTTTGCCGATGGCATTTGCGGCTGCGATCAGTGACTCGGCTACCGGTGCAGCCTTCAGCTTCAGGCATCGCAACATCCGCGGCGCATATCGGCGGAAGCGATGATACCCTTGGCCGACGTGAGCCAGCGGCTCGTCCGCCAGTGTGTTTGTGAGCTGCGTCCCTGCCGCGACCAATTGTTCAAGTTGGTGCCATTCGGCTGTTTGGGCGAGGATCGTTTCCAGCGGGATGCTATCGTTGCGGGCTTCGAGCAAAGAGGCTCCCAATGCCGTGAATGCGCGAAGAGTATTAGTGACGGCTTCTTTTGAGCCGGCAATCCGCTCGTCATGCAGCCGTTTCGCTTCGCGCCAGGTTTTCCCTACGATGCGGTCGTGGGTCTCGATTATGGCGTCGGCGATCGCCGCTTCCCATTCCACGGCGCAGACGGCGAGGATCGCCCAACGACGATCAGAGCCGATGTCACGCAGACCATCGGTGAAGTAGCGCTCACCCTGCCGACGCAGACGCGCTATACGGTGCGCAGGAACACCGGCGAGCACTTGTGGATCGATTTCCAGGCCGTGCAGGAAGTCCAGCCGATCGAGCAGTCGGTTTGCAGCCGAGGAATTGCTGCCAACGTCGAACTGGCGAAGCCAGATGAAGCGGCTGACGTTTCCGGCCGACATCTCAGTCAGCAGCCCATCCAATCGCTCGCGCACGTCAGCATCAAGCTTCTCGGCTATCCGGGTCTCGATCTGTCGTTCGGCGGCAACGAGAGCGTCGGCACACAGGCGCTCGATTGTTGACACCGCCGGCAAGATCGTCAGCGTGTTTCTGCATTGCGCGACAAAACGCCGGGCAAGATCCTCGTTCGACCGGGCATCCGCGGCCTGATCGAAAAGCCAGTCTCGCAGATCTCGCGCACCACGGCCCGCGAACGCCTTGTAGCCGTAAATCTTACGCAACGCGTCCATATGCTGCTGGCGGGTCTGACGCCGGGTAGCATAGGTAAGAAGCGCGTCAGCCGGAATGCCGAGCTGAGCTCCGATAAAGGATAGGACTTCATGCGGGATCATCTCGCCCGGCGCGAGCGAGCGGCCTGGATAACGAAGGGCACATAGTTGGAGCGAACCCGAGCCGGTTCTCTGGTCTGCGCCGCTCCCGGATATGCTCAAGATCGTCATCGGCCAATGTGTAATGCCTGAGCAGCGACAGTTCATCGGTTGGCATATCGAAGAGTGCCGAGCGCTGTCGCTCGGTGAGAATATGTCGCCTTGGCATGCCGGAATTGTCCCTATTGAAGTATAGTCTGTTTTGGACAACAATCGCCCCATGCAAATCAAGGCCTTCCGGCACCAAAATCGACGAGGGTTCAATTGGGACAGCGCGCCGCCGTCTACTGCCGCGTTTCGACCGCCGACCAGTCCTGTGAACGGCAGGAACGTGACCTGACGGCTTTTGCCAGCCGCGCCGGCTACGATGTCGTTGGAATTTTCAAGGAGACAGGCCCCGGCGCGAAGCTTGATCGTGCTGAGCGCAAGAAAGTCATGGCTCTAGCCCAAGCCAGGCAGATCGACGCGATCCTGGTGACCGAATTGTCGCGCTGGGGGCGCTCAACGATCGACCTTCTCAACACGCTGCGCGAATTGGAAAGCTGGAAGGTCTCTGTCATTTCCATGAACGGTATGACCTTCGATCTAGCCTCGCCGCATGGTCGAATGCTGGCAACTTTCCTCTCGGGTATCGCCGAATTCGAACGCGACCTCATCAGCGAACGCGTCAAATCCGGTCTCGCCGCCGCAAGAGCGCGGGGAAAGCACCTAGGCCGCCAACTGGGTCAGCGTCCTAAATCAGATCGGCTCGCCCCGAGAGTGTTAGCTCTAATTGCCGAAGGCCGGAGCTACCGCTGGATCGCTCGGGACCTTGGCATTAGCAAGAATACCGTCGCTGACGTTGTGCAGCGATTTCGAGCAATGGAACCGCCGCGGCGTCCCGCGGAATAACCCGAGGATGACCGCTGCCCAGTTTTTTGTTCTCTTCCTAGTGTCGTGACCCACACCATTTATGCGCGCTGTAAATGGGCTATGGCGGCCGCCTTGTAAGATTGTGGAGGTCTTGGAACGAGTTCGGAAGGCTGTTCGTTATCCGGGTTGGTGCTGGGTTGCTGCTGGCAGGTAGACTTTCGACGCGGACTGCTTGTTACCGACCATCACTCCGCCTACGATAAGGTAGGCGATGATGGCGATCGACGCTGCGAAGATTATTCCTACGGCCGTTTTCCCCCTCCCTTGGAAAGCCCTGCCAGTGCATCGTCTCTTCACACCCGAGGCGCCTTGTCGCAAGCATCTGTACCTAAAAGGAACCTTTTGCCTCCACCGGCGTTCGTCCGTGTCGGACATGCCCCGGGCCTTACAATGGAAACCAGCGTCATACTGCTAGCCGAGGATGAGACGCTGTTACTGCTTGACTTCAAACAGGCGCTCATTGAGGCAGGATTCGGTGTTCTCGCTGTTTCGAGTGGCGGGGAGGCAATAGCGCTCCTGAATGCCGAAGGTTCATCCATCCAGGGCCTTATCACTGATATTCAGTTCCGCGAGCCGCCGGATGGTTGGGATGTCGCACGTAACGCCAGGGAGTGCGACTCCGAGATGCCCGTTGTCTACGTCAGTGGAGACAGTGCCCATGATTGGGCATCAAAAGGTGTCCCGAACAGCATCATGATCGAGAAGCCCTTTGCCATGGCACAACTGACGACCGCAATTTCTCAACTCCTTAATGACCGGTTACCCGGAAGCACCGCTTCCTAGAACGGCAGGAGCGCGATCTTGCCTTAGGCCGCCTTCACCATTTCGCGCAGAGCATCTTCACCTCTCACGCCGGTCTGAAAGAGCTCTATGAGAGCTCGTGCAAGTATGTCCGCTTCGTCGCTGTCGCTTGAGATGTGTCTAGTTTCCAATTCTCCATCCAGTATGCGCTGGAGCACATCGAGGTCATCGGGTGAGAGCGGAAGGGAATGGAAGTCTCTGCTGGGGCACATAATGCTACCTCCCTTGGTTGGGCGAAAATAACGCGCTGCGCGACGGCAATCCGGCTTCGTTCTCATGTTGTCTGGCGGGGAATCCACGCCATGTGCTCTACCAGCCCGGCGCGGCGTGCCGCCTTCACGAATGCGCGCCTTGCTTCGTGCGGTTGTCTCCAGCCGTCCAGCGCGTCGCGGCAGACCCGCCAAGCTGCGCGATAGGTGCGCCCTCTCGCTCCTTCGGGCCACTGGTCGCGAAGGCACTCCAGCGCTTCCCAGGAATTGGCGACAACTCGCACCTCGGCGGAGGTCAGCCGCAATCTCACCGGAACGGGAAATCGAATATCGCTCATCGCCGGCTCGGTCCTACGGATCACATTGAGGTGCCGGCTCCGGCGGGCGAAGCGTCGTCAGGCGCACGACTCTGCTAGCGGCGGCGATCGCCTCGGCGTCAGGTGCGAGGAGATTGGCCCGTCGAGCGAAGGCGACAAGCGTTCCGCGAGCGGTCTCGACATCAATCTCGCCCGCAAGTGCTGCTCTGCAGGCATTGAGCGCGATGGCGTGCGTTGGGTCGCGCTTCGATGGCGGCCACTCATTCAGCCAGGCATAGGCCTCTTTCGCACCTTGGATCTCAGCGGGAAATCCGAGACCCACAAGGATTGTGACTGGATGTCGAAAGCAACCGCGTTCCATCGTTTTCCTCCATTCACGTGTCTTCGAAGTTGCACCCTACCGGATCACCAGGAAGAGTTTCGACCCGGCGCGAAACAGATCGAGCGCTATCGTGCCGCTCACATTCTCTAAGGCCGCCGCGAGTTCCGCCACGCTCGCGACAGGCTGATGATTGACGACAACGATCACGTCGCCCGCGCGCAAACCCGATCGGGCCGCTGCGCTTCCGTCTTCAATGTTGGAAACAACCACGTTGCCGGCCGCATCCTGGAACTCAGCGCCCTCGAGGCGGGCGGATGTGGCGCCGGCCTTGGCAATTGACTCGTCCGGCTCGATGCGCATTGTCACCGTCTTGCGAACCCGATCGCGCAGATATTCCATTTCGACCTGAGATCCGACCTGAGCCAGGCCGACCCGATTGCGGAGATCTGCCGCGCCCGTGATTTTGCGATTGTTGACGGCGAGGATGACATCGCCAGCCTGAAGGCCCGCCTGTTCCGCCGGCGAATTCTGCTCGACGCTGCCGACGACGGCGCCGTAACTTTCCTCAATCCTCAGCGCTTCGGCGAGGTCGGGCGTCAGGTCCTGGACGGAGATGCCGATCCGGCCGCGCCGCACTTCGCCATGCTCTATCAGTTGCTCCATCACGGCCGACGCCATCGCGATCGGAACCGCAAAGCCGATGCCGACATTGCCGCCGGTGGGCGCGATGATCGCGGTGTTGACGCCGACCAGCCGGCCATCGGCAGTCACCAGGGCGCCTCCCGAGTTGCCGGGATTGATCGAGGCATCCGTCTGGATGAAGTCCTCATAGCCCTCGACATTGATGCCGCCACGACCAAGGGCGCTGACGATGCCGGAGGTTACCGTCTGTCCAAGCCCGAACGGATTGCCGATCGCGACAACGGAGTCCCCGACACGGAGGGCATCGGAATCGCCAAAGGGCAGCGCCGTCAGCTTGTCCGCGGCGATCTTCAGCAACGCTATATCGGTTGCCTTGTCGCTGCCCACCAGCTCGGCTGTGAAGCGGCGGCGGTCCTTCAGGGTGACCGCGATTTCGCCGGCGTCCGCGACCACGTGATGATTGGTGAGAATATAGCCTTTGTCGGCGTCAACAATGACGCCGGAACCGGCGCTCAGGCGCTGCTGCGGCTGCTCAGGCAGGTTGAAATAGCGACGGAAAAAGGGATCGTTGTAGAGAGGATTGCTTTCGGCCGGAGCACGCGACCTCACTGCAATGTTGACAACCGCCGGCGTGAGCTCCTCCAGGACATCAGCAAGCAATCGCTGAGTGCTCGCCGAAAAGGCGGACTGCGGCTGCGCCGCCGGTAGCGGCGCAGGAACCAGGATGAGGACGAGTGCGGCGAATACGCCAGCCAAATTCGACGAACGCGTGGTCATTTCTGGCCCCGAATACTTAAGATCCTCCTTCGGTGCGGGCAGGCCCTCCGATCCAGCCTCATCCAAGCCGCGATCTTCGCGGCTTGTAACCTGCACCAGCTCCGGACATCCAAACGTCGCACCCATCCCGGCGCAACGCATGCTTGGTTCATTGGATCCATCGTCCGCGCCCCGTCGGGGCGGACTTGTCGCTTCAGTCAGAAGTCCATGCCTCCTCCCGGCATCGGCGGGAGCGGTACATCCTTCTTCGGCTTCTCGGCGACCATTGCCTCGGTGGTAATCAGCAGGCCGGCGATCGAGGCAGCGTCCTGCAGCGCGGTGCGAACGACCTTGACCGGGTCAATCACGCCCTGATCGTAAAGGTCACCCAATTCGTTGGTCTGGGCGTTCCAGCCATAGCCAAATTCGGTCTTCTCGCGCAGCTTGCCGACGATGATCGAGCCTTCGGCACCCGCATTCTCGGCTATCTGGCGAACCGGCGCTTCGATGGCACGGCGGACGATCTCGATGCCGTGTCTCTGGTCGGGATTCTCGGTCTCAACGCTATCCAGTGCCTTGACGGCTCGCAGCAAGGCGACGCCACCGCCGGGCAGCACGCCCTCCTCGACGGCCGCCCGTGTGGCGTGCATCGCATCGTCGACGCGGTCCTTGCGTTCCTTCACCTCGACCTCGGTCGAGCCGCCGACGCGGATCACCGCAACGCCGCCGGCGAGCTTGGCCAGCCGCTCCTGCAGCTTCTCGCGATCATAGTCGGAGGTCGTTTCCTCGATCTGCGCCTTGATCTGGGCGACGCGGCCCTGAATCTCGCTCTTCGAGCCTGCGCCGTCGACGATCGTCGTGTTTTCCTTCTCGACGACGACCTTCTTCGCACGGCCAAGCATCTCGAGGGTGACGTTCTCAAGTTTGATGCCGAGATCCTCGGAGATTGCCGTTCCGCCGGTCAGGATGGCGATGTCTTCGAGCATGGCCTTGCGGCGATCGCCGAAGCCCGGCGCCTTGACAGCGGCGATCTTCAGGCCGCCGCGCAGCTTGTTGACGACGAGGGTCGCCAGCGCCTCGCCCTCAACGTCTTCGGCGATGATCAGCAACGGCTTGCTGGATTGAACGACCGCCTCGAGCACCGGAAGCAGCGCCTGCAGGTTCGAGAGCTTCTTCTCGTGGATCAGGATGTATGGTTCCTCGAGCTCGACGCGCATCTTGTCCGGATTGGTGATGAAATACGGCGAGAGATAACCGCGGTCGAACTGCATGCCTTCAACGACCTCGAGCTCCGTTACGGCGGTCTTGGCTTCCTCGACGGTAATCACCCCTTCATTGCCGACCTTTTCCATCGCCTCTGCAAGGAAACGGCCAATCTCCGCGTCGCCGTTGGCCGAGATCGTACCGACCTGGGCGATCTCGTCGTTCCTGGTCACTTTACGGGCGTTCCCGCGCAGTTCCTCGACCACGGCTTCGACTGCCTTGTCGATGCCACGCTTGAGGTCCATCGGGTTCATGCCGGAGGTGACGGCTTTCGCTCCCTCTTTGACGATCGCCTGGGCAAGAACCGTTGCCGTGGTGGTACCGTCGCCGGCGATGTCACTGGTTTTCGACGCCACTTCGCGCACCATCTGGGCGCCCATGTTCTCGAACTTGTCCTCGAGCTCAATCTCCTTGGCGACGGTTACACCGTCCTTGGTGATGCGGGGCGCGCCGTACGACTTGTCGATAACGACGTTGCGTCCCTTGGGGCCCAACGTGACCTTGACGGCATTGGCGAGAATGTCGACGCCACGCAGCATCTTCTCGCGGGCTTCGGTGTGGAATCTCACTTCCTTGGCAGCCATTTTTCTACTCCTTCAATCGATCCGGTTCGCTCAGGCGACCTTCTTCGCCGAGGCTTCGCTCTCGATCACGCCCATGACGTCGGATTCCTTCATGATCAGGAGGTCCTCACCATTGAGCTTGATCTCTGTGCCGGACCATTTGCCGAACAGGATGCGGTCGCCCACTTTGACGTCGAGTTCGACCAGCTTGCCGCTGTCGTCGCGTGCGCCCGGACCAACGGCGATGACCTCACCTTCCTGCGGCTTTTCCTTTGCCGTGTCTGGGATGATGATGCCGCCGGCCGTCTTTTCCTCGGCTTCAATGCGGCGGACCAGGATTCGGTCGTGCAATGGACGGAACGCCATGTCGTTCTCCTCATGGACTAACAGGGTTTTAGAGGTTCCTCCGCGCCGCATCTTAAAGAATTCGACGCGGGACGTGCGATCCTTTCGGCATCGCGCGCCAATCGATCTGGTTTCTGATTTTTCGAGTTTCAAGAGGGGACGAAAATTTTTTAGCACTCGCATCTAGAGAGTGCTAATGCCGTAAATTCATAGGATATTTTACGCCGACCCGGGCCCGCCAGGCTTGGCACCCCTCTTGACGCAAGACAATGGCATTCCCAACTTATTATTGTCGATGCCCAAATGGGGTCGGCACGGTCAGGGAGCGCCGAGCTTCTTGGCGTTCCCTCGTATCTATGTTGCTCTACGGAGGATGTAGCTATGAGAACAAACCTCGACTTTACCCCCTTCTACAGGTCAAGCATCGGCTTCGACCGCATGTTCGACCTGCTCGAAAACGCCAGCCTCAACGCTGACAACTGGCCGCCTTACAACATCGTCAAACTTGGCGAAGACGCGTACCGCATCGTTATCGCGGTGGCAGGTTTTGCCGAGCACGAACTGACGATCACCCACGAGGCGAACATGCTTGTGGTCAACGGCGCGAAGTCGGAGGATGAGGAGGTACAGTATCTGCACCAGGGCCTCGCTGTGAGGCCGTTTGCGCGCAGATTTGAACTCGCCGATCATGTCATCGTCGAGGGCGCCAAGCTCGAAAACGGGCTACTTGTCATCAAACTCAAGAAGGAAGTCCCTGAGGAGATGAAGCCGCGTCGGATCGCCATCCAGGCCGAGCCGACGAAGCCCGCTTCGAAGCAGATCGAAGGCGACAAGGCAGCCTAATGTGACGCGCACTGCTCGATCCTCGGTTGTTGCCGAACAGCCGAGGAAGCAGTTGACAAAAAGGAGAAAAAGAAACCGAAGAAAGGATGAAGCTATGAGTGTACGTGATCTGATCCCTTGGAGCCGTGGCAGCAGCCAGGTTCCGAGCGTGTATCGCGGTGATGACATGGATCCATTCCTGTCGCTGCACCGCAATGTCAACCGTCTGTTCGACGAAGTCTTCCGCGGTTTCGGCTCGCCATCGTTGTTCGGTGATACGCCCTTCAATGGCGCGTGGCCGCACGTGGAGATCGAGGAGAATGACAACGAGATCCGCATCACAGCGGAGGTTCCGGGCATCGATCCAGACGCCGTCGAGGTGCTGCTGGAAGACGGTGTGCTGACGCTTCGCGGCGAAAACAAAAGGGAGACCGAGGACAAGGATCGCCGCTTCAGCGAGCGCTACTACGGGCGCTTCGAACGGCGGCTGGCTCTTGGTCGTCAGGTCGATGAGAATAACGTTGCCGCAACGTTCAAGAACGGCCTGCTCACAGTGACGCTGCCGAAGACCGAAAAGGCGCGAGCCAACGTCAAGCGGATCACCATCGACAGCACCAAATAATACCGCTCGCCGCAAGCCAGCCGGGTGCGGACGCGCCCGGCTGGTAGAGCGGTACGAACCAAGTCTCGACGCTGAGCGGAAGTTCCCGGAGCAGGTCGGCAACCGGCCCCGGCGATTGGCATGCGTAAAGCCAGCCGAAGGCGAACTCTGGCGGGACCCAAATGCCCACACATGGCGCCTGGCCGCCCTAACGGAACCTGTTAAGCGCGACGACGAATTGCTCGGGCACGTCGCGGGGCGAATGCTCGAAAGGCTGGGGCACTAAGAGTGCCCCAGCCTTTCCTTTCTAGGCAAGCGAGCGTGGACCGCCAGCGCTGCTCTTCGTCCCGAGCGGTCCATCCGCAGCCGTCGACATGCCCGCATCGTGACAGGCGTCAATGAACGCGTCACGCGCGATGGCGACTGGCGTCATTCGGTTCAGAGCACGGCGGCACGTTTGAACCGCCCGATTGTATTTTCTGCCTCGATAGATATTCCAATCCCCTTCGAGGAAATCGAGCGCGTCGTTGACAGATGCGAAGACCTGGGGCACCCCGTCCTTCATGCGGACGGTGACAGGCGTCATCCAAACCAATTCCGGGTTGAGCATGATGTCCTCCTTTCGCATTCACACCGGATGAAAAAGAAGTGAAGAAAATATCGGTGCCGAAATCGCGAATTTCAAGACGTCCGAAAGGCCGCGCTGCGGGGGAGATCAACGATCTCTGCAACGAAGAACCGTGTCGGGGCGAACGGGCGAACCACCCTTATGCCCGTGAACGCGAGTCAATTTCGATCACTAAGGATGTTGGCCGCGCTCCCGCGCCGCCCTTATTCGCGGTTTACCACATTCTTGGCTGAAGCCGTTCCTGCTTTCCCTTAGGGTGTCATTTCGCCCCCTCCCGGAGCCGACCCCTTTTCGGGCGTCGCCTCGTCGGCGACCCAGACATGGATGCCGAGGAGACGAGCACGCCACCGAACACCGGCTCCAGCGACGGCACCCAGAGATAACGGCGGTCGTGCCTATCCGGCACGTCGACGATCTCGATGCTGTTGCCTTCGAAATCGAGCGTGTTGGCGTCCGTGGGAATGACGACACCGGCAAGCGTCTGCGGGCCGTTGTCCTTCAACTGCGGACCCCAGACCGCGAGCTTGCCTTCAACATTGCCTCCGATCGCATCGACGGTCGCCGGCTTGGCGATGACCTTTGCATTGGGGAAAGCCTCGACGACCGGACGAAGGCCGAAGTAATAGTCCGGGTCGTTGCAACTCACATAAATAGTCGTCAGCACCTTGCCCGTCCGACGGATGGGAGTCGGCCAAGGCGCGGCCCATCCGAGAGCGTGAAGCCGCCGTCGATGAGGATTTCCGCCTTGTCGCCGGTCAGCAGCACCGGCGTGCGGCGGAAGCCGGCCTCATGCGCTTGGAAATAGGTCCATTCGAGCGTCCCGGCCCGCGGCATGGGCGAACGGGACGGAGGCAAGCGCACCTTCAGCTTTGAATTTCTTCGTCGAAATAGAATTGCTCGGCTCGGTGCTTGAGAATGCGCATTTTATATTTAAATAATAATGATGTTGAATCAGTCACTTGACATTGCCATATGTCCGAAACATGCATATTGATTCGGACAAGAGAACAATCATGGAAGAAGTGAAAAGCGTCATCAGCCAACGGCTTCGCCGGGCACCTGCAGGCCAGATCGTGACCCCGAAGGAATTCCTTTCCCTCGGGTCTCGGACTGCTGTCGACAAAACCTTTAGTCGGCTTGCGGCAGCAGGGAAGGTTATCCGCGTGACGCGAGGAATGTATGTAGCCACCCAGGAAAGCGAGTTCGGCACTTACCCACCGTCTGCGGAAAAAGTCGTCAGCTCGTACGGAAAGATCACTGGCGAGCGGATTGTTCCCAGCGGCGCGAGGGCGGCCAATAACCTAGGTCTGACGACACAAGTGCCTGTGGGAGAGCTTTTCCTAACAACCGGAAAGGCAAGGACTCTGATGCTCGGACGGCGAAAGGTCTTTCTGAAGCATGCCCCTTCCTGGCAGACGGCAATGCCGAACTCCAGGGCAGGTGAAGCGATCAGGGCGATTGCACATTTGGGTCCGCAGCACGCAGCGTCCTTCGCAAAGGCAGTACGCAGCAAGCTGACCGCCGGGGAGTGGAAGCAGGTTTCCAAGATGAAGCCGAGCGTTCCTGCGTGGATGGTTAAGGCAATCAACGAGGCGGAACTTGCCAACTAATTTTCTTGAACTCGACTGGGATGCCCAGGAGCGGGCGCTTAGTTTCGCCTCGAATCGAGAATGCCGCACTGCGCCATCCGCTCCGATGGATGTTTTCGCGCCCAGGTCATGAAACCGAGATCATCGAGGCGCTGTCCGCGATCCGGACCGACAAAACCCTGACGGCCCGCTGCCAGCATCGTGGCAGCTGTTCGCAATCCCCAAAAGGCAGCCGACCTGGCTGCCAAGGGAGTTCAGATCCGTGAGGCTGATTTCGACCGGCCGGACACCCTGGCGCCTGCGTTCGCCGGCGCCGACAAGCTCCTACTTATTCCCTCGACCGTGGTCGGCGAGCGTTTCCCCCACATGGAACGCGCGGTCAACGCGGCCGTCGAGGCAAAGGTGGGGCGCATTGCCTATGCCGGCTTTATCAATGGCGACACCAGCACTCTGCGGTTGGGCGAGGAACACAAACAGACCGAGGCGGTTATCATGGCATCCGGTTTGCCTTACGTCTTCCTGCGTAACGGTGCCTATATCGAGGTCTATGCCGGTGATCTCGGCAACATTGGTCATGCGCTCTCCACGGGGCTGCTGACAGGGGCGGCAGGCGACGGTGGTCTTGTCTCCGGCGCGAGCCGCGACGACCTCGCGGAAGCGGCTGCAGTGGTACTCACCAGCGATGTTCCCGGCAACGCCGTCTATGAACTCGGTGGCACGCCCTTCACCATGGGGGACATCGCGCAAACGATCTCGGACCTCACAGGCAAGCCGCTCGTCTATCATGACATGCCAGTCGACGCATACGGTCAGGCGCTTGCAGGCGCGGGCTTGCCAGCCTTCCTCGCAGATATCGTCGCCGATACCAGCTTCGCCACCCAGCGCGGCGATTGGTATTCGGAAAGCATTGATCTGTCTCGCCTCTTGGGGCGTCCGAGTACCCCGCTCGCCGATGTCGTCGAAGCGACGCTGAAGAGGAACGGACTGCTGTGAAACGGATTCAGTATCATCAATACGGCGGTCCGGAGCTTATGAAGCTTGAGGATTTCCAGCTACGAACTCCCGGCAAGGGTGAGGTTGCGGTGAAAGTCAGTTTTGCCGCCATCAATCCGATCGACTGGAAGGTTCGCAACGGCTACCTGAAAATGGTCACGGGCAAGACCTTTCCCCGGGCCATGGGCAGCGATTTCTCAGGCACTGTGATTTCGGTCGGACCCGGCGTAACCCGCTTCAAGCCGGGGGAGGCCGTCTTCGGCATGGCACAGATCAAGGACGGCGGAGCACTTGGCGAGGCAGTGATCGCGCCAGAAACCTTCCTCGCGAAAAGGCCGGATTCGGTTTCTCTTGAGGACGCGGCCTGTCTCGCCACACCGGGCGTTACGGCATGGAACGGCTTGTTCGACAAGGCAGGCCTGAAGGGTGGGAAGTCAGTGTTCATCAACGGCTGCACGTGTGCCGTGGGTGAAGCGGCGGTCCAGCTCGCGCGACGGCTCGGTGCGACGGTATCGGGAAGCTGCAGCGCGCAGGCTATGGAAAGGGCGCGCACGATCGGGGTGCAAAAAGCGTTCGACTATCGCACCACCGATCTGGCGACGATCAGTGACCGTTTCGATGTGGTCTATGACACGGCTGGCACAATGAAAGTGGCCACAGGTCTCCAGCTGTTGCGCAAGGGCGGCGTCTTTTTGGACATCGACCCAACGCCGGGCAAGTTCATTCGCGCCATCGTCAATCGCAGGTTCAAGCCGATCATCTGCACCGCTCGGGCTGACATTCTCGGCGGTCTCGCGAGCGCGGCGGCCGAAGGGAAGCTACGATTGCCGATCGCCGAGATCATTCCGCTGACCGACGCAATCACCATGCTCACCAAGCTGGAGAGAGGTCATAAACTCGGCGGAAAGGTTCTGGTCCGAATGGATTAGGCACGAGATGCCGCAACAGGGTTGCTGCCTTGTTCCGGCTTTGCCTGTGCTAGGATATTGTTCATGTCCCAGAGCCAACGTCTGTTCGACCTCTTGCAGATCCTGCGCCGGCACCGGCAACCGGTCTCGGGTAGCTACCTCGCGGAGGAAACTGGCGTATCGCTGCGGACGATCTACCGGGACATCGCGCTCCTCCAGTCGATGGGCGCGGAAATAGAGGGTGAACCAGGTTTCGGCTACGTGCTGAGACCGGGTTTCATGCTGCCGCCGTTGATGTTTTCGGAAGCAGAACTGAAGGCGATTACACTCGGAATTCAGTGGGTCAGCCGGCAAACTGACGACGAGCTCTCACTGGCGGCACATGACGCGCTCTCGAAAATCGACGCGGTGCTGCCGTCAGAGCTACGCCACAAGCTGAACGACAATGATTTCCATGTCGGTCGTGGTGCACTTCCAACACCTGCCATCGATCTTAAGGTGCTTCGTCAGGCTATGCAGCAGCAAATGAAGCTTCGGATCATTTATCGGGATGCCAGGGAGGCTGATAGCGACCGTGTGATCTGGCCGATCGCCGTTGCCTTCTTTGACTCGCGCCGCATTATCGCTGGTTGGTGCGAGTTGAGGCAGGATTTTCGGATGTTCCGCGCCGATCGGATTCAGCATGCGACGCTCCTGGCGGAGCGCTATCCAGGAAAGCGGCGCGATCTCGTCAGACAATGGCGGCTGCTTGTCGCCGAAGAAGCGCAGGAACATTCTCAGACCAATGGTTAGCGCAAATCAGGTGGCGATCGCGAACTCTTCCGTTTGATAGAATTGCTCGTTTGTAACCGACGATAGTCGAGTGTTAGACCCGACGGCCGTCGCACCGGCATCAGTCGGCACGTGCAAAGAGCTGGCGGTCGCGAGCGCGCACGGGATCGGTCCAGTCGCGTTCGAACCAGGCGGCTTCGCCCGTGTGCGGTGGCAATTGCAGCTCGAGCGGATGCCCCGTTTCTTCCCCATCTTCGGATGCGACGCGGAATCGGTAGTGGTCGTACATCCTGAGTGCTTCGATCATGTAGCTGGTCGCCACCGTGCGATCGCGGACGAGCACCAGATTTTCGCCGTTCTCGAGGTCGGCTGGCTCCGAGAAATTATAGGAGCCGAGGTAGACCCGGGCGGTCGGCTTGTCGAAGTCGAGAACGACGAATTTGTGGTGCATCCTCGTTCCGCGCTGATTTCCATGGACGCCGGCAAGTCCGGATGGTTCCGTCAGGAACGGCGGCGGAACGTTGCCCGTCAGTGCTGCCGCGCGCACGACACGGCGGCGATTGTCGGGACTGAACACGGTCAGTCCCAGGTTATCGGCGGCAACCCGTCCGTCTGCGATGCCCATGACATGCACATCCGGCTTTCGCAACGCCCGCCCCAAGGCCGGGCCAATCGGCCCCCTGGTGGTCTGTCCGAGGAAGGCGAGCGAGAAGAACACGCTCGACCCCGCGGCGTCGATATCGGCGCCGATCTCATTTAGCAGGCCGTTGGCTTCGCTGTGCGGAGAAAAGGCGACCTTCGCGTCGATGCCGTCCAGCCCCAGGTCATGCCAGCCGCGGGAGCTGGCCGAGGCGATGAAATCCGCCGCACCGTCCGCCGTGAAGTAATTCTCGAAGGCGGCAAAATAGTCGTCGACCGCGCTTGCACTTTGAACAACGAGGCTATTGTTCGACTGAACATAAAAGCCCCGCCAACTGTGGTTCGTCGAACCGTAGACGACGGTATCGACACCGCCTCCGCGGACAGCGATCGACTTGTGATGCTGCAGGTTTGCCATGTTCTGGCGCTTCACGTTTTCCGCGCCGGCCGAGGCGATCAGCCGTTCGGCCGCATGGGTCTCGGGGGAGTCTGGTCGTCCGTGTCCCCTGGTTCGGGCGCTGTCATCGATAATGACCTTGAGATTTGGCCCAAGCGCTTCCAGCCGTTCGACCACTTCCGGCAGATTGAGGTCATAAGCAATGACGCGGACCTGCGCGCCTGCATCGCGTGCGCGTTCGAGTAGCGAAAGCGTTTCGCCGCGCGCTTCGAACCCCATCCAGGCGAGTGCGCGGTCGGCATCGGCATGAGTAGGCACGAAGTCCAATCCCTCATCCCCATCAGGCGGCACTAGCGTGATCAAGGGTCCGCCGGCTGAAAAGTTGCGTACGAATGCCTGCGATGAGACAAAACCCCGGGTGAAGGCGACGTTGAGCTTGCCGGGAATGGTTTCGCGCATCAGCGCGAGTTCCGCTTCCTGCGCCTCGCCAGACGTGAGCGCACCGTCGGCACCCATGAACATCGGCATCACTCGATAGACGAAGGCGCCTGGCAGATCTGCGTTGAAGGGAAAATGCACCCAGCGGAATTTTTGGATCGGCGCGTCAGTGGTGCGAATACCGTCACCGGGAACGTCCTGGCCAGGGAAGCCGATGCGATTGCGCACGTTCTTGAAGAAATCGGTTCCAGGCTCTCGATACTGGATCGCAAAACCAACGAAGTTGGTCGGGGGGCGGCCATCCTTCCAGTCCATTCCCAGAAGCAGCATGCCGTCGCCGCGATGGATGGTGAGAGAAAATGGTGCCGCCGCGTTCTTGCCAGTGACCCGATAGTTCGTATCCATCCGCGCCTCCCCAGTTGACCGGCGGAAATCTATCACGGTTGTGCGACAGTATGGAGATGCCCGATAAAGTTTAAGTCCAAAAATAGCTGCCCGCGAGATGCTCCAACTTAGACGGCAGGGGGTGGGAGAAATCGGAATGGCAGTCGGCTACAGTACACCGTGGCAACTCAGTCGCGAATTCCGCCGGGTTCTTGTTCCGTCTTTTTTCCCCGCTTTGCCGCACGATCGCATCCTGGTTGTTCACGACGTTCGACGGACAACGACGGAGCTACCTCCGTCACTCATTAGTTGAAGCTAAATTCGGGCTCTCTGACCGCTTATTGGCGTACGCTGGTGAGCCTTACCGATCCCGGCAGCAACGGCTTGTGAATCCGCTGGCCAAACTCTCGCCTGACCCCCAGAGCCTTCTCGACCAAGATTTTCGTGAAGATGCCCGCACCGCTGGAGTATATCCGCCATCCTCCGTCAACTTGTATCCGACCGGACCGCAATCCCTCCCAGTCGGAAGTAGCTTGGTAGCGGTCGCTGAAACCGGGATCACTGCTGCTGAAGTAGGTGTTTCGCTGGCGCAGCGAGGCCTGCGCCAGCCGGTCGGCAAGCGATATAGGATTGGCGAGTGCAAGCCCATTCCACAGGCCCTCGGCGTCGCCATGCAACGCCAGCGCTTCGCAATAACGAAGATGCGAGTGCATATACATCAGGCCGATCTCGCGGCCGAAGAATGCAGATGATTCAGCGCGGCGAAATAGCCGTTCGGTGCCCCCCGAATAGAGCACGGGCTTTTCCATAAGACGCACGCCATCCGGAAACAGGAGGTTCTCCTCAATGATTGCGAAATGCTGTTCGCTCTGCTCGGGCGTAAATAACCCACCGAGGATCGATTGCGTCATTGCAATTAACGAGTACTTGAGACCGGTACGCCGATCATCTGGATGGAGCAGCAGCTCGACGTCTCGGCCAGGGTCGAATATGCCGTAGCCAGCGACGACGTCATCACGGATCAGCAAAGCATTGAAATCCCGGCGCGTGGCAGCGATTGTTATACGAAGTTCAGCCGATTCCGCTGTGCGTCCGGCGCGGTCAAGAATGACGGCATATCGGGTCATTTGTTCGTACAACAGTGCGACGGTCCAACTGCTCACCATCCAGTCTCGGAGATGCGGATCGGCGGGCTGAAGGGAATCGTTCCAGTCCCCGTCGCCGTAGCGGATCAAACTTGTGCCGGGGATGAAACGTTCTTGAACCGTTTGGAGCAGCTTTTGGACATGACCGGAGATTGTCGCCGTTTCCTGCGTTTGCTCCAAGGTGTCGTCGATCCGCCATGGGACATCAATGTCAAGGACCGCAATGTCGCCCGTTGCCTCGACGTAGTCGCAAAGTGCCTTCAAGGGCCAGATGACGATGTCGCCGTGACTTTCCCCGGCGCGAATGTTCGAATAGGGTTCGAGCATGAACCACTGTGGCCAGTCGCCTCGGTCCCGAAACTGCTCGCCAAATAGAATCCTCAGAATCTCTCGAACCTCGTTGTCATGTTCGAAGGAGAGCAGAAGCTCCACCGGGCCTTGGCAGACGTCGCGCGTTCCCCAAGCGGCACCGGTAAATTGCTCAAGCCCATGTGGAACGCTCAAATGGATGATTGCGTCATGGGCGAGCCAGGGAAGGAATGTTGCGTGTGCGACAAGGTCGGGGCCCTCTCCCTGAATCGAAAGATCGCGCGTCACATGATCCCAGAATTGCGTGGCGGGAACAAGCATATCCACGAGGTCGATACCGGCTTCGTAGCGCTCCGCGAGCTCTTCGCCTTGGCCCGCGTCAACCATCGAGCCGGTGACGGCGAAGCGGAATCTGTGTGTCTCACCGACCTTGAGGACCACGAACGGCCCGCCACGCGCGACGCGATCGGTATACAGGAGTTCGTCCCCTCCGATAGCTTCGACGACGTCAGGCATTGACGTGACCAGATGATAGGCAGCGTCCGGATATTTCTGTCCCCAGAGGCCAGTGGCGTCCGGGCGGAAGGTTACGCGCCTGCGTGCGACGTTGACATCGATGCGTGCGCCGCTTTCATATTCCCGTTCGCCTAACGTGAGGTGTCCGACGATGAGGAAACGGCAGGGGGCACCGTCACTCGTCATTTCCCACTGCATCGCCGGTTCTATGCCGGAGGCGGCTGCAGTGATGGTGACGGTGCGCCCTGAAAGTTTGTAGAGCCACCGGCAGTCACTAAGTCCCATTTGGAAAACCGAAGGAACACCAAGAAGCTGCCAGCCGTGGCCTTGGTCGACGAGGATCCGCAAGCCACTCGCGACTGACAAATTATAGGGGTCGCGCGATACCGAGAAGAGTTTGTGGAACGACGTGTTCCCGATCGTCAGTTGCGCGGCAAAGATACCTTGCATCCAGCAGGTTGCGGCAAGAGTATTATCATCCAGCAGCATGTTTTGGCCGCTCCGCACGATCGCGCCGTGGCGCCTAACGGACACGTGCTCCTTGTCCCGTAGGACGATATGGCGGTTGCGCAATCCGTCCGGCACGAAAAAGGAAAGAAGCTTTCCATCTTTGCGCTCCTCCAAGTGCCGCACAGGGTAGAGCGCGGCCACGGCCTCATCGTCGAGCGCTAGAGGCGTCGCTTCGCTTGCGTCCTGAAGCAGACTGCGCGAGATACCCGCTGCCGACCTGTCCCTTCGCACGGGAACGGCCATCATATGCTCCATTCTGTCGAGCCTTGAGAGATCTCCTTCGCTCGAAGGCTCGGGGTGATCGGGTACGAACAGACCGAAAAATGTCGATGTTGAGATTGCGCCCGGTGAAATGGAAAACGGTGTGGATTGGATACTCGGGCATGCCAGTTCATGCTGTCGACGGAAACTGGGGAGATTGTCTCCGAAATCGGGAACTATCGCGCTGTGGCAATCACGCCTCGGAAACGCCAACTGCACCGCGTCTGTCGCGTAGGCGGCAGCTCCCGTGACACAACCATGGGCGAGCCATGGATTGCGATCGCCGGGTTGTTTAAGGTTCTGGCGGTTCATCACCACCGGCCCAAACGTAGGGTGATTGGCAATCGTGTGGTCGATGTATTGGGAGGCATAGGCTTCGCTTCCCATCAGGAAACCGAAATCTCCGATGCCGACATCCTGCATGAGGATGAGGTCCGCCTCCAGAGGATCACGCGAGAGGTTTTCCAACGTCACCCGCCAGAACCACGTCGTCTCGGTCGGGTGCAACTCAAGTTGAACTGAATGTCGAATATCCCCCGATTCCCCTTCCCAGAAGAAGTCAGTCGCACCTTGGCTGAATGTAACCCTAGCTCGCGGTCCGACCATTTCAAAGACACCGGCTCGCGAACCACCGATCCTGAGATAAAGCCTCCCAATGCCGCCATAGACCGGAGATCCCAAGACCTGATTGATCATGATTGCGCCCATCGCATCGCTGTATTCGATCGCAAACAACGTCCCGTTCGGCAGGAGCGAGATGGAGAGGCCAGTTCCATTGGATAGGCTCGCAAGACAAAGTCCATCACGACGTGGGATCTGGAAGCTACGGTGCGTTTCAGAAGGCATGAATAGCAACCTCCTATTTTTGTTCGTCTTGGAAACGAGCACGCCCATGCCGATCATCAAACGCTCCTGAAGCGTTGTTCATCGTTATTGAAGCCGAATGCTCCGTTTGTGCGTGATGATGAGAGCATCATAATCGCATGCTCATCAATCTCCGGCAAGGAGCACGAGGACGAAGCTGGTGCCCGATCAAGACCGGAAAGTTCACGAGGGTAATCCGCGACACTAGTTGCTTGCACTCTCCACCGTCCGGAATGGCTGTCGCCATTATAGGGACCGACTGGTCTGCCAAGCACGAAAGAGCCAAGGAGCCCTTGCCAATTTTCAAAGCGTGCCGGAGGTTCCGCGGGTGCCCTGCTGTCGTGACGCAATACCGGGGAGGGGCTCAGGTGCGCCGTGAGCCATCGCAAGCAGCTTGCGCAGCCCGTTTATGCAGCAGCATCGGCGGCACGTTGCTGGAACTTGGAAGTTCCGACATCTCACCCGGAGGTTATCGGCAAATCATGGGTGACGGCTTCTATCTTCGCGTTCGGGCGTTCTCAATGACGCGCGTGCCTTAGATCGACATCAGGGGAAACCCATCTACTGCAGGCGTCCTTCAATGTTGTTTCGCCTCTTCGAGCGCGGCGTCGCCATACAGGGCCACGAAGCTCTGTTCATAGTATCCATTCGCCGCCAATTTCTGATGGATTTCCCTCGGCAGGGCATGAGGCGATAGTGGGCCTTTCGGTTTGAGATTTGGAATGCAATCGTCAAATGGGACGATGCTTAGCGTGCGAATATACCGTCGAAATCACGGAAACCTTTGACTTCGATCGGATTGCCGCTGGGGTCGAAGAAGAACATGGTGCGCTGCTCGCCTGGCTCGCCGGCAAAGCGAACGACTGGCGGGATATCAAAATTGATCTGAGCGGCCTGAAGGCGGTCCGCCAGTGCAAACCAGTCATCGAGCGGCAGCACGACGCCGAGATGTGGCATCATCACCATGTGGTCGCCGACCTTGCCGGTCCGGGTGACGGCGAACGGTGTGCCGAGATGCAAGGAAATCTGATGCCCGAAAAAATCGAAATCCACCCAAGTCTCCGTGCTGCGGCCTTCCCGGCAGCCAAGGACATCACCATAGAAGCGCCTCGACGCGTCCAGATCGGTCACGTGATAGGCAAGATGAAAGGCAGAACGCATAGGGATTCTCCTTGTTGAGGAATGCGACGAACTCATTGCGGTTGGGCATGTCCGGAGCGATGGTTCAGGGTGCCGGACAGGACCTCGATGCAATGCAGAAGCTTTACATCGGAAAATGCTGAACCGATGACCTGGAGACCTATCGGCAACTCCCCGTCGTTGCGCATGAGCGGAATACTGGCTTGGGGAAGGCCAAATGCCGTCCAAAGCCTTATGAAGTCCGACGTTCCGGTAGCAGCCAGTCCGACCGGTGCCACGTGGGCGCAGCCCGGTGCGATCACGGCATCATAGGGCTCGATGGTGGCATTCATAACAGAAACGAACAACGCCAGCCGGCTCCGCGTTGCGACTTCATCTTGCCAGGAAATCGCCGAGGCGCGCGCAAACATTTCGGCGAGCTCCGGACTCATCAATTCGATGGAGGTCCTTTGTTCCTTGTGGAGCGCCCTGGCACCTTCGCAATCGTTTATGATCTGGTGATCACGAGCAACTGTTTCGAAAGCCGGTGGCAGAACAATCTCGTCGACGCCATGGCCCCGCTCGGCAAACGCGGTTGCGGCTGCCGTGACAGCTTGGTGGACATCCGGATCGGCCATGCCCCAATACGGCGTTCTACAAAAGCCGATCTTCAACCGCCCATTGGCCGCAGCGTATTTTGGCAAACCAGGAATCAAGACCCGAGCAATCAGGCTCAGATCTCGTGCGGATGCAGCATACCAGCCCGCCGTGTCAAAGCTGGGTGCAAGCGGCTTGACGCCTTCGAGTGAAACCAGGTTGTGCGAGGGTTTGTAAGCGTAGAGCCCGCAATAGGATGCCGGCTTGATCAGGGAACCCGCGGTCTGCGTGCCGAGCGCAGCGGCAAAAAGGCCCGCCGCGAGCCCCGCCGCCGATCCCGCACTCGAACTGCCTGGTGTTCGTGACAGATCATGGGGATTGCGGGTAGGGCCGGTATGCATGAACGCGAATTCGGCCGTCGCTGTCTTGCCCATAACGACCCCTCCTGCCTGCCGGAGAAGGGCGACGGCATGGGCATCTCGAGAGGGTCGATTGTTGCGATAGATCGGCGAATTGAACTCAGTCGCCCAGTCAACCGTATCGAAGATATCCTTGACGCCGATTGGGACGCCCGCAAGCAGTCCCTTTGCGGGACTTCTGTCTATACGATCGGCTTGTTCGAGCACCAGCGCGTGATTGAATGCAGCGAACGCCTGGATGTCACGCTCTTTCATCAAAGTCCGGGCGATGAAGCTTTCGGCGACCGACCTCGCTGTCAGGCGTCCTGCAGCCACTTCGACAGCAATACCGGTTGCATCCTGATCGAACTTATGAACGAAACCGGTCACTATCGCACCCTGGATTGAAAAAGCTTCTGGGGAATTGCGCAATCGTCATCAGCGCATTTCCATTCGCTGAACTGCGGTCAATACGAGGAGTACGCGCCGTTTGCGTAATTGTGCGATTCCTGGCCCTTGATCGGTGGATTGAAGACGCTGACGAGCCGCATGTCTGTGTGGGCGCGAAGAACGTGTTTGTCGTGTTTGTCCAAAGCGTAAAGTGTCCCCGGCTCGAGTGTCCAGACGTTTCCGTCGCCATCTTCGATCTCGCCTCGGCCTTCGATGCAATAGCAGACTTCAAGATGGTTGCGGTACTGCAGATGCGATTCGCTGCCGGCGCGAACCGTCGTTTCCATCAGCGCGAAGCCAAGTCCGTCGCGCTCCAGAACGAAACGCCGGCTCAACCCGTTACCCCAATCAACATCTCGATCTGTCCCGATAAGCTCTGTCAGTGTGCGCACGAACATTGTTCACGATCCCCAATTCATTCCTTAGCAGCGGTTGCTTGCTTTTCGACGCGCCCATTTGACAAGCTGCATACATGAAATAAAGCAGATAGATCGAACACATTTGTTAGGAAATCAGACAAGTGAATGCGTCCCGAATTCCGCCATTTGTCGCCCTTCGCGCGTTGGCATCTGTCGCAAGGCTGCAAAGTGTCACGAAGGCGGCGAAAGAACTCAACGTCTCCCATTCCGCGGTCAGTCACCACATAAAGGCTCTTGAAGGCTGGTTCGGACGATCCCTGTTTCAACGGGATGGTCGCGGCATATCGCCCGGCGAGGATGCCGTCATGCTTGGACGTGCTGTCGACGACGCGCTTGCGCAGTTGGCTCAGACTTGCGCTGAGATCCGCCAAAGGGACGAAGGGCCTGATCTCACGATTGCCGTCATTCCATCCATCGCCTCGTGGTGGCTGGTGCCAAAACTGCAAGGCTTTCAACGGCTTTGTCCGAACGTCAGGCTGCATCTTGTCTATGCCGTTCCGGGGGTCTCTCTTGAAGGAGCCGACATCGTCATCCAGGCTCACAAAGGTGTCGTTGATATACCGGCCAGTCAGGTGACCGTCAGATTGATGCACGGGATCACATATCCCGCATGTTCGAGGGGCTATTTCGAGAAGGCAAAGGAGAGTGTGGATTTTGCGACGATCGACTCCGGCGAGTTGCTTCATGACGAAACAATGGAGGTTTGGACGCAATGGATGCGAACGACCGGCAGGATAACGTTCTCTCCGGATCGAGGTCCGATATATCAAGATTTCAACCTGCTGGCCGCGGCAATTTTTGCCGGTCAGGGCATAGCTCAATGCCCGGTGGCATTGTTTGAACGGGAGATTCAAAGCGGAAGTCTGATATTGCTCTCAGACAGGCCGGCGAACGAAGACAAATCCTACTGGATGACACTAAGACGGCCGGACAAGCCCGCATGCCGGCAGTTCGGCGATTGGGCAACCTCGTTGACCGACCTTGGTGCCTGATGAAATGGGCTCGTTACTCCGATCAAGAATCATGAGGTCGGGAGTTCAAATGTTCAAATCCGCTCGAATCCAATCAAGGCGACGAAATAGCACTGCGTTGCGAGGCGGACACCGGCTCCTCCGTTGGGAGCGGCCCTTCATCGAAGAAAATGACACCTCGTGCTTCGTATACCCGTTTGATTGCCTCGATTGTGACCGGTTGTGGCGCGCGGGGACCGGGATCGTCTTGTTCAACTCGGCTCACCGTGTTGGCAGTCACCTTAGCCACGGTGCCGGCAGGTGGTCTTGCCTTGCAAATATCGCGTTAAGAGCGAGGCGGTCGCGCACGTGGTTCGCCTGTGGCCGGCTTTTTGGCCGCAGGCACCGGCTTCAAGTGCGCTATCGCCGTCTGTCAAAACCCCATGGCTCTGGCGACAATCCAGGTCGGAACCCCGGCCGTCACGGCTGATGCCAACAATACCGAGACGACCTTGATCGCATAAGCCCGACGCCCGCGGGCATCATCCCATTCGTATCTCATCGACCTAACCTCACACCCCAGTTTTCAAATTGAACTACTGGCGTGAGGGACGAGTCGAGTCACAATTCTTCAACGTCGTTAATAGTGGTGTCGAGCGGTCTGCATGATGACCACTTGCGACGAACCGGCGCCTGCACTGCAGAACGTGTAATGACCCCATAAATCTCCGGACATGATCTCCCACTTAATAAGTGAGCGAGGTAATGTGCCCATGATGACCAGCCACAATCCTAAGAGAGACGTCCTGCCCGGCCCAGAGCGGCGGCGTCGCTGGTCGACTGCTGAGAAGCTTGCCGTCGTTCAGGAAACGTATGAGCCAGATGCGACGGTCAGCATCGTTGCAAGGCGTCACGGCATCCGGCTGAATCAATTTCTGGAACTGGTTCGAGGACAAGCCAAGCCATAGGGCCCTGAAAGCGCAGTGCACGCCTTCGACACCTTTCATGGACCATCAGTACCGCGAAACACTCCAGCCGGTCGGCAGGCTTGGCAACAAGACGCCGCGTCAGATCGCGGCAGAGCCTGTGCGCCGAAGCGAGGATCACTTTTCGCAGAGCCGCCGTCCGCCATAATAGGGCTGGTAGGTGCAGTCCGACGGCCGAAACGAGCGATAGCTGCGAGCGCAGGCAGTGATGTTACAGGACTGCGGCGCGCCTTGGCCTTCGATCACTGCTGCAGTCGATGGCGCTCCATTCAGCCTAGGTTCGGTCATCGCCTCCCGCATGAAGTCCCGCCAGATATGCGCTGGCAAGGCGCCCCCAGTGACCCCGTTCATCGGCGTATCGTCGTCATTGCCCACCCATACGCCGGCAACCAACGGTTCCGTGAAGCCGACGAACCAGGCATCGCGATTGTTCTGGCTGGTGCCGGTCTTCCCGGCCGCAAACGTGCCAGGGTCGGCTCCACGTCCAGTGCCACGCTCGACCACCAACCGCAGGAGGTCGAGGAGATCTGATTGGTAGGTCGAAAGGTCGACATTCGGCCTTGCTTGTGAGCCAACCCGAAAGGTTTTCGTCTCTCCGGCCGCCCGAAAGTCGATGATCCCCCAGGGCTCGACGGGCGCCCTGCCGAGATGGACGGACGCATAGGCGCTGGTGAGGTCAAGCAGGTTTACTTCGGAAGTGCCGAGCGCCAGAGACGGCGTGTTGGCAAGAGGCGCGTTGATGCCGAGCTCTCGCGCGGCAGCAATCACATTGTCCAGTCCGACCTCTTCGGCAAGCGCCACCGTTGCGGCATTTAACGACCGGGCGAAGGCCTCGGCAAGCGTTACCCAGCCGCGATAGCTGCCGCCCGAATTTTCCGGCGACCAGCCGTTGATGTCGATTGGCGCGTCCAGAATCCGGTCAGACAAGGTGAGCCCAGCCTTCAGGGCTGCGTAGTAGACGAACAGCTTGAAGGTGGAGCCTGGCTGCCGCATCGCTGTGACGGCGCGGTTGAACTGGCTGGCCCTGTAGTCGCGCCCGCCGACCATGGCAACGACCGCGCCGTCCGGCGTCATCGCAACCAATGCTGCCTGCTTTGCTCTGGCAGCCTTTCCTTCCCCGTCCAAGGCTGTTCTCACGACCCTTTCGGCGATCTGCTGTAGGTGCGGTACCAGCGTTGTGCGCACCGTGGTCGAACCCGGCGAGGAACCGGCGATTTCGCTTGCCTGCGGCGAAATCCAGTCGGCAAACCAGCTTCCGGAGCGCGGTATCGGCGTCGTCGGATGCAGCTCGGCGAAGCTCGCCTTGACTTCCTCTGCTTGCGATGCGGTGAGCTTGCCATTGGACACCATCGTGTCGAGAACGACGAAGGCGCGTTGCCGGGCGCCTTCGTAATTGTCGATGGGATTCCACTGGCTCGGCGCCCGCAGCAATCCCGCCAACATCGCCGATTCAGGCAGGTTGAGGGCGCCGATTTCCTTATTGAAATAGATCCGCGCGGCAGCCGGCATGCCGGTCGCGCCGGCCCCAAGATAGGCGCTGTTGAGATAGCGCGTCAGGATTTCCCTTTTGCCGAGCTTCCACTCCAGCCAAAGGGCGATGACGACCTCCTGTATCTTTCGTTTTATTGTTCGATCGCTGTCGAGATATTGCAGCTTGATGAGCTGTTGGGTGATCGTGCTGCCGCCTTCTACCACCGAACCAGCTTCGACGTTTCGCAGGAGCGCCCTTCCGATTCCTCTGACATCGATGCCGAAATGATCCATGAACCGCCGATCCTCAATTGAGAGGACGGCATCGATCAGACGTGGCGGAAACTGGTTGTATTGCGCATACGGTCCCTGATAAGGCCCCTGTCTTACCAACGGTTCCCCGTCAGCAGTTTCCAGTATCACGACGGGCTTCAATGTTCCGTCCCGGATCTCGCCCCAGGGTACGTCCTTTAGCGCCCACACGAGTACACTTCCCGCAAGGAGGAGGCCGGCAAGACAGGTCAATGCTATAGAGATCTTCCACCAGCCCGCCTTAAGCGATGCATGCCGGCGATTTTCGAAGGGCCTTGTACGCAGGCCACGAACACTGCCCCGCGTTTTAACCAGAGCAGCCGCGAACCACTTGCCAAGTTCGTGGACAGTTGATGGGGCGTCCAGCGGCATTGATGCCGTGAGCTTCGCTCTCAAGTCGGAAACGGCCGTCTTGGCCCTTGCCCTTGTGAAGGCGAAACTTGCCTGTAAATCATGGCGAAGCGCACCCAGTAGATTGTGCGCCGCCTGTCTGCTTTGACCAAAGGAGCGGGGAGGCTGTTCCGGGGAGGCGGCTTGGGTGGATGAGCCGGGCCCTCCCGATGGGTCCGAGGCAGGCGCCTGCGGCTCAACGTGGTCGGCAGCGAACTCCAAATTTGCCGGGCGATTGGCAGCCGTGGTTGGGTCATTGCCACTTTTGGTCGAGGATTTGGGATGACTAGGCATCGGCTACCGCTAGAGGGCTCTTCCGGAATGTAGGGCTAGCTTATAACGTAGCAATGCTCGACGGCCATCGCAAAACGGTTCGTGTACGTTCATGTTTCGCACGCTGAAATCGCCCCCGCCGCGTGGGTGCTTGATTGCAGGACATCTCGACACCATGGTGCGGGAAGAATTCTCCTCCTGACCACGAGTGCCAAATCGGCTGACGCTGAGGCCCCGCTTGGCAGAAACTCGACGGTTCCAGTCGCCATTTTCATCCCCTTCAACTGAGCGGCGGGCCCGCCGCCGGCGGAGCTTGCTCATCACCGCCAACGCCTGCAATGTTGGTCTGCGGTATAGCCACCGCGTTTCGATGGGTGCCTCAATGTCGGTCGAGCTGTGGCGTTGGCCAAAGCTCGTGAAAATGCTGAACCGGTCCGTGACCGGAACCGACTGTCAGCGTGTCTGCCTGCGCGACGGCCTGGGCGAGGTAGGCCTTTGCATCCGCCACTGCCTTGAGCAGCGCGGCGCCCTTTGCAAGTTCGGCGGCAAGCGCGCTTGACAGCGTGCAGCCGGTGCCATGCGTGTTCGCCGTTCGTATCCGCGCCGCTTCGAACCAGCTCAACCTCGAGGCTGTGGCCAGGACATCAGGGCTCTCCTGCCCAGGCAGATGGCCACCCTTGATCAACACGGCCTGCGGGCCCAATGCACGCAGGCTTTGCGCCTGATCAGCCATTTCCGCACGACTCTCAGCCGTAGGTCCATGCAGGAGTGCCGCAGCTTCGGGCAGGTTGGGGGTCAGCAGCGTCGCAAGCGGCAGCAGGCGCCGAGTAAGGACTTCGACCGCCGACAGATCAAGGAGGGAGGCGCCACCCTTGGCGACCATCACCGGATCAAGCACGATCGGTATACCTTTGTGCGGTTCGATTGCATCGGCGACGGCGCCGGCGATTTCGGCGTTCGCAATCATACCGATTTTGATCGCGTCAACGCGCACATCGGCAAAGACCGCCTTGATCTGGTCGGCAACGAAAGCGGCAGGAACCAGATGGACACCGGAAACACCCTGGCTGTTTTGCGCGGTCAGCGCGGTTAAAACTGCCATGCCGTAGACGCCACGGGCAGAGAACGCCTTCAAATCGGCCTGGATTCCGGCGCCGCCCGAGGGATCGGAGCCGGCGATGGAAAGAACGTTGCGGATCATCCGTGAACCTTTCGAATGTTTTCAGCGATGTCGCGGGTGGCAGCCTCTGGGTCAGGGGTGCCGCAGATCGCGGAGACGACCGCAAGACCGTCAGCGCCAGCCGCGAAGACAGCTCCGACATGATCCGCCTTCAAGCCGCCGATCGCGACGGCGGGAACGCGACAGATCCGCACCAGACGCGCGAGCCCGGCAAAACCAATCGGCTGTTTGTGGTCCGCCTTTGTCGGCGTCGCAAACACCGGGCCGATGCCGGCATAATCCACGATTGCCGGATCGACCGCCGCGGCCAGCGCCTCGGTCTCGACCGAGAGCCCAAGGATCATGTCGTGCCCAATCCGTGCGCGGGCAGTGGGTGCATCCATGTCCTGTTGCCCAATGTGAAGACCGTCGGCACCAATTGCGACCGCGGCCTCGACGTCATCGTTGACGATGAGCCGCGCACTGGTGCCAAAGAAAGCCGCCTTGAGCGCCCGCCCGGTCTCGATCATCCGGGCCGTATCCGCTTGCTTGTTGCGCAGTTGCACAACCGTCGCTCCGCCCGCGACTGCCGCCCGCGCCGTCTCCACCATGCCTAGGCGGGCGCAAAGGTCGGGATCGAGGACGAGGTAAAGTGAAAGATCGATGTTCTTCATGCACAGCGCAGCCGTGCGTGGCGATCGAGAAGTGAGGCGTCGAGCCCTGCAAGCGCGTCGAGGAACCGCCAGGAAAACGAGCTCGGGCCGTCCGCCTTGCTGGCCGCCGTTTCACCGGCAACAGCAAAGGTCGCGAGTGCCGCAACCGTTGCCTCGAAGGGTGCGTCGGGCCGAACCGCCACGAAGGCGCCCACAAGGCAGGTCAGCGAACACCCAAGCGCGGTCACCTGAGGCATCAACGCCGAGCCCCCCTCGATGCGCGCCGCCCGTTCGCCGTTGGTGACGAAATCAACAACGCCGGTCACTGCGACGGTCGCTCCGTGCACCCTTGCGAGCAGGCGTGCGGATTCCTCGGCCTGCTCGACACCGTCGCGGCTGTCCACGCCCTGGCCACGGCTTGCGCCGCCGGCAAGCGCGATGATTTCGGAGGCATTGCCGCGAATGACGGCGGGGCCGAGCTCCAGCAGCCGGTCCACAGCAGCACGACGAAACCCCGTGGCATAATGGGCGACCGGATCGAGAACCCATGGTTTTCCAGACTGACCGGCCGCGATGGCGGCCGTCTCCATGCCGCGCAGCCAGCCTGACGAAAGTGTACCGATATTGATTGTCAGCGCGCCAGCGATCGCGGCAAATTCGCCAGCCTCTTCTTGCGCATGCACCATGGCGGGAGAAGCACCAGCCGCCAGGAGCACATTGGCCGCGATGTTCATGGCAACGAAGTTGGTAATGCAATGGACGAGTGGCGGTCGCGCGCGCAAGTGGCTCAGCAACGTTCCCGGTGAGGTTTGGTCTGGCATGGTGCGCCTTTCAATCGGGGAGGAAAGGCGCGAGGACTTGCGCGGGAAGCTGGAAGTCCCGAGCGACTCCCTCCGCCGGCATTATCCGGTTCAGGTTCAAAGGGTGCTTCTCAGCCCACCATCAGGAGGGCGCCCCTGTCTCTCATTGGCTTGTTGTGGCAGAGAAGCACGCATCTGTCATCCATAAAATGGACACCGCCGGGCAAGAACCCGGCGACGTCGCGTGCGACGTGGTCAGGGACTATTCCGCTGCCTGATAGATGCTCCGGTCGATAAGAGACGATCTCGGGCCGAGTGCCGCAGCAAGTGTGACGAGGACCGAGAGGACGGCGACAAATGTGATGCCGGCAAAATACGGATCCCAGCCAAAACCGGAGGCCGCACCGAAGATCGCCGAAGCTGCCGCAAGGACGATACCGCCACCAATCTGGAAGGACGCGAACAACAGCCCGGATGCAAGCCCGGATTGGTCTTCGCCAACGTCGGAGAGGGCGGCAACCTGCACGGAGGGGTAGGTCATGGCATAACCCACACCGAGCGGGATCTGCGACAGCGCAACCAGCAAGATGGGGTTGATGTGGCCGACACTCAGGATCCAGAAGATATAGCTTATGGCCTGCAGCGCTACGCCGAGTGTCATCAGCCCGGTCGTACCGCGATTTTGCGCGATCGTGGCAAAACGTGGCGCCAGGAACATGACGCAGACGCCGCCGAAGGCAAAGGAGAAGCCGGTCGCAAAGGCCGACCAGCCGACCACGGTCTGATAGTAGAGGGTCGCGATAAACTGGAAGCCGACATAGACGCCCTGGAACAGCGCGGCAATGGCATTGGCGTGGGAAAGCTTTGCCCGCCGGAATATCGCAAGCGGTACCATCGGATCAGAATGGCGAGATTCGACGATGAGGAAGAGACCGATCAAAGCGGTGGCCGCCACCAGTGCTCCCCAGGTTGGCACTGCCTGCCAGCCCTCGGCCGCAGCATTGGTAATGCCAAAGACGAAAAGCAAAAGTCCAGGCGTGATCGTCATTGCGCCTGCCCAGTCGAACGTCGCACGCGGCCCGCTGCGACGTTGATCCGCTGGCAGGACGAAGGGAGCAATCGCCAGCGCGATGACGGCGACAGGCGCGCCCATGACAAGCGTTGCCCGCCAGCTGAAAACGGTCGCGGCCCCACCGAGCACCATGCCGAGGACGAAGCCGGTCGCGCCGGTAGAGGCAAAGACGCCAAGCGCTTTCGCACGGGCTGCCCCTTCGCCGAACACCGACAGGAGCAGGGCAAGGGCAGCCGGTGCTGTGAACGCCGCGGCAATGCCCTTTATCAAGCGAGCGGCAATCAAAGTCGGGCCGCTATCGACAAAACCGCCCGCAATACTGGCGGCAGCGAATATGCCGAGCGACCAGAGGAAGACGCGACGGTGGCCGAAGACGTCCGCGACGCGCCCGCCCAGCAGCAGGAACCCGCCATAGCCAAGCACGTAGGCGCTGACCGCCCATTGGAGGGATGTCGCTTTCATGCCGAGCTCGGCCTGGATCGCCGGAAGCGCGACGCCAATCGTGGATACGTCCATTGCATCGAGAAAGTTGGCAGCGCAGAGCAGCAGCAATGCTACGCTCGCTGTACCTGGAGAACGGGAGTTGGTCATGAATGATCGTTCCTTTCTGCCGACGCCATGGGAGGAAGATTGAGCGTCAGGGAACGAGAAAATGTACACCTACTGAACCTATTGCAAATTGATAGTAACCATGCCAGGTATTACTGAGAATGATGAATGATGCGATCCTCCGAAAGATAGACCTCAATCTCCTGCTGGCCTTCTCGGTATTGATGCAGGAGCGCAATGTCTCTCGTGCGGCCGAGCGGCTTCTCCTCGGTCAGCCGGGCCTGTCGGCCGCTTTGAAGCGGCTGCGAGAGACACTTGATGACGAACTGTTCGTGCGGGTAGGGCGAGGCCTGCAACCGACGGCGCGTGCCCTTGCCATTGCGCCTGCGATCGAGGATGCCTTGTCGGGGATCGAGCGCGCGATCCGGCCGCCTGATGCCTTCGATCCCAAGAGCTGGCAGGGCGAGTTCAAGATCGGCATGTGCGACAATCTGGAATCGGCTTTCTTCGGGCCGCTCGTCGCGCGCCTGCGTGAACTCTCACCGGGCGCACGGCTGATCGGTGTCGCTGCGGACAAGCATGATTCCGCCCGCATGCTCGACGACGGCGCTTATGATTTCAGCGTTGCGGTTCACGAGGATCCGGCATCCTGGCATGTTAGGCAACCGCTCTTCAGTCAGTGTTCGGTCTGCGTCTACGACCCCGTGCAAATGAAGCGAAAGGCACCCTTGACGCTGGAAGACTTCGTCAATGCCGCGCATGTCACCGTGTCCTTTGAAGGCAATACGGCAACGAATATCGACACAGTTCTTGCGAAGGTCGGTCTAAGCCGTCAGGTCGTCGCCACCGTGCCTCGCTTTTCGGCGTTGCCGCCAGCCCTGAGGGCAATGCCGGCGATCGCGACCATTCCGGAGTCGATCGCCCGCTGCATGGCACAGTTGCACGGCCTTGAAGTCTCGGCCCCGCCAATCGAGCTCCCCGCAGACCCGGTTACGATGCTCTACCGACGCGTTGATCACGCCGACGGCCGCTCGGTCTGGTTCCGCAAGCTGTTCGTCGAGGTCGTGGAAGGGGCGCTCAAGGCCTCCGGCTGCTCCATGACCGCCTCGAAGGCCGCTTGATACCAAAGGCTTACGCCGAATCCGGCGGCGCGGTGACATCGAGAGCCCTAGCCGGCCAGTTCAGTAGCGCAGCCGCAAGCTCTCTTCGATCGGGCGCCCCGAGGCGCCCTCCGAATTGCTGGCATTTGATGGCCGCCGCCATCGATGACGCGCGCATCACGTCCTCGATCGCCAAGCCCTCGGAAAGCGTCAGCGCGAAGGTTCCGTGAAAGATATCGCCTGCCGCCAGCGTATCGATGG
The DNA here is from genome assembly GCF_014193145.1 of Rhizobium sp. BK060. Classification (NCBI taxonomy): domain Bacteria; kingdom Pseudomonadati; phylum Pseudomonadota; class Alphaproteobacteria; order Hyphomicrobiales; family Rhizobiaceae; genus Rhizobium; species Rhizobium sp. BK060. The sequence continues at coordinate 68,223 of NZ_JACHYW010000007.1, read as the reverse complement.
CCGTGATACGCGGTGCTTCGAGATGGCGGATAGAGGCGCTGTCGTCATCGAACCAGTAGGAGCCTTTTTCCCCGAACGTCACACTGACGAAGGCTTGGCTGAAGCGCTCCTTCAGCAGACGGATCATCGATACCGCCTCCGCCGTCCCCGTGAGGCTTTCTGCGGCCGGCTGCGAAAAAACAATGTGGCTTGCGGCAGGCGCCAGTGTCTCGATCACTCCGACGGGCGCCACGTCACCATCGAGGATGGCAGGTATACCTGCTTCACCGGCAGCGAGCAGCGTCTGTAATGCAAGCTCTGGCCAGCGCACGTCGACCAGAACCGCATCGAATGCCGCGACATCGTCAGCCGTAACCGAATTGACGACCTGATGCAGCCGCGGATCGTAGAAGGGGATGATCAGGCGCTCGCCGCCGTCGTCAACCAGGATCGTCGACACGGCCGAGCGGGCGCCTGCCACGCGACGCATGCCACGGGTGTCTATGCCGCCTTCAGCGAGATCAGCGATGATGCGCTCGCCGGTCTCGTCGTCTCCGACGGCAGCCCAGAGGCTGGCCTTCCCGCCAAGCCTTGCAACCGCAAAGGCGGCGCTTGAGGCCATGCCTTCTGCAATCTGCAACATATCGTATGGCAGGACCTTGCCTTGCCCGGTCGGCATGACACGAACTCTAAAGAGCGTGTCGAGGAGCGCAGCGCCGATACACAGAACGTGCCTCGCCCGCTTCTGTCGCTCCTCCATCGCAATCGCAGACGTCACTTCACGGCACCTGCCGTCAGGCCGGCAACGATCTGCCGCTGTGCGAAGACTGTCAGGATCAACACCGGCAAGGTGACGATCAAGGCTGCCGCGGCAAGCGGACCCCAGCTCACCTGCTCGAACGACAGCATGTTGTAGACCGCAACGGGGAGCGTGCGCGTTTCGCGGCTGGCGAGGACGATGCCGAAGACGAAATTGTTCCACGAGAAGATGACCGACAGGATGAAGGCAACGACGATCCCCGGCCTTGCGATCGGCAGCGCCACCAATCGGAAGACCTGCCAGGGTGTTGCCCCGTCGATGCTTGCAGCTTCCTCCAGCTCCATCGGCGTCGTTTCGAAATAGCCGATCATGATCCAGACGACGATCGGGACGGTAACGACGAGATGGATGATGATCTGCGGCCACAGCGTGCCAAGCAGGTTCAGCCACTGGAACAGCAGGAAGAGCGGGATCAGGAAGGAAAGGCCGGGTGTCATGCGGGCAATCATGATCACGACAGCGGATTTCTCAGCCTTCAGACGGGCAATGCCATAACCGGCCGGCACGCCGATAACGAGCGCCAGGAGCGTCGCCGCCCCGGTGACCAGAACCGAATTCCATAGGTAAAGGAAGAAGTTGTTTTCCTTAAACACCTTGACGTAGTTCGACCAGGCGAAACGTTCAGGAATGAAGATCGGCGGATAGGCGCCGTTATCGATCTCGTACTTCAGGGACAATGAGATCATCCACAGGAAGAACAGGACCACCGGCGAGATCATCACCAGCGCCACGAAGAGAAGTCCGATGCGATCGAGTGCCTTGCGCTTCATCAGCGTGCCTCCCCATCGGACCAGTTGGCGCGCTGCTTGACCATCAAAAGGACGAAGGATAGCACCACGATGAGCACGAAGAATATAACGGCCATGGCCGAGCCGTATCCGATGTCGTAATAGGAAAAGGCCGTGTTGTAGAGATAGATGTTGATCGTCTCCGAGGCAGTGCCCGGTCCGCCCTGCGTCATCGCATAGATGATGTCGAAACTCTTGACCGCGTCGATGCTGCGAATGATGACGGCGATCATCAGGAACGGCGCGATCATCGGCAGCGTCAGGTATCGAAATTTCTGCCAGACATTGGCGCCATCGATTTCGGCGCTCTCGTAGGGTTCGCGCGGTACTGCCGCCAAGCCGCCAAGCACGATCAGCATGACGAGCGGTGTCCACTGCCAGGTTTCGACCAGCACCAGCGAGGGAATGACGCTTGTCTGATTGTAGATCCATTCCTGCGGACCGACACCAATATAGGAAAGCAGGTAGTTCAAGACACCAAGCTGCGGATGAAACATCATCGTCCAGACGAGCGCGATGGCGACGGGAGTCGCCATCATCGGCATCACGAATATTCCGCGCAGAATCCCGCGCAGTGGAAACTGAGCATCGAAGATGAGGGCCGCCAGCGTTCCCAGAAACAACGGGGCGACGACCGACAAGGTCGTGTAGAGCACGGTATGCCACAACGAGTCCCAAAAGCGCAGGTCAACGGCCAGGCGGAGGTAATTGTCCAACCCGGCAAAGACCTGCGCCTGGCCAAGTGTCCAACTGTTGACGCTCATCCACAGGGTAAAGACCCAGGGAAAAACGATGACAGCCGCCACGACGACCAGGGCGGGAATGACGAAAGGCCAATAATTGGGAGCAAACCGGCCCGGTTTGCTCCTCTGCTTTGCCTTGGCCTTGACCGCGGTTGCGGTTTCCATGCTCACCGAAGCCATTATCCCTCGCTTCGTGCCAGGACCGGCTCGAACTGAGCTGTGGCAGTCTTCAGCTCCGTGGCTGGATCGGCGCCGCCGATCATGTTGGTGAGGCCGACGCCATAGATGTCGCGGAACTCGGTGACCGGGATGATGATTGGCAGGGCGAGCTGCGACACTTTCGCCGAACCCGCGACAGCGTCCAGCCACGCAGGCGGCATCTTCACGCCTTCGCGCACCTTCTGATCCTCAAGGACCGATTGGCGGAACGGAACACCGGCGCCGGCCTGAAGCAGGCGCGCACCCATGTCATGGGAAATCGCCCACTGGCAGAAGAGATATGCGGCTTCCTTCTTCTGGCTTGCTGCCACGACGCCGAGACCATCTCCTGTGGTTGCAGCCGCCTGCGCCTTCGGTCCCTTCGGCATGATGCCGTATCCGACCTGGCCAACGACACGCGACTTTTCCGGGTTCTCGATCGGCGGCGCAAAACCCACGCCATCAAGCCACATGCCGATCTTGCCCTGCAGGAAGGCCGATTGGGCTTCGGCCCAATTGAAGCCGGACACACCGGGAGGAGCCGCCTTGGTCATCAGGCGCTGGTAGAGCTTGGCCGCTTCAACGGCCTCCACAGAATTGGTGCGCAGCTTGCCGTCCGGCCCAAGCGGGCTCGATCCGTAGCCGAGCAGCAGCGTCGTCCAAACCGGGGTATTGGCATTCTTGAGACCACGGGCGACGAAGCCATAGGTGTTGGTCGAGGGATCTGTCAGTGCCTCGGCAGCACTTGCCAGTTCTTCGAACGTGGTTGGGTAAGAAACGCCCTTCTTCTCGAAGAGTGCCTTGTTCCAGTAAACGATCCAGTAGTCGACCGAGAAGGGCAGGGAGCGCAGGACGCCATCGGAATCCTTGGCGAAGGTCATGCCGGCCTCGGCAAAGTCGCTTTCGACCAGCGACGGATCGGTGAGGGAAGGATCCTTCAGGAAGCCGCTGATATCGGCAAGCCAGCCGCCCTTTTCGAACTGTCGTTTCTGGACGTGATAGCTCATATGCACGACGTCGAAACTCGGCTTGCCCGAGCTCAATTCGATCGTGGTCTTCTGGCGCTGCTGCTGCTCCGGCGTCGCCTCGGCATTGACCTTGATGCCCGTTAGCTCTTCGAACTCGGGAATGTACTTGATGAGCGTCTCGCTGCGCGGGCTCTTAACCAGGTTGACTTCCAGCGTCGTGCCGGCAAAGCGCTTCCAGTCGACCGCTGCCGATGCCGATCGAATGCCCATGAGGCTGCTGGCACCGAGGGCTGCGGTACCGGCGAGAAAGCCGCGCCGGGTGGGATTCAGGAATGATGATGGCATGTAACTCCTCCTCTTGTTGCCGCCGATCTCCTCATCGCCGGCTTGTTGTCGACTAGATCTTCAGCGCGCGATCCCTCGCGTGGTTGATGTGGGCGGCGAGGTTGTTGACCGCATCCTCGGCCGACCGCCTTTCGATCGCCTCCAGAACCTTCAAATGCTCTCCCATGACCGGGCCAACACGTCCATCGATGCGGAAGCGCTCCTGACTGATCAAGCGCATCTTGATTGAATTAACCCGGTAGGCGTTGGAAATGATCGTATTGCCAAGCGCGTCGATAAACGCGTCATGCATGCCCCAGTCGACAGCTTGAGCACGCACTTCCAGCTCATGGGAGGCGTCGCCATTGGCAATGGCGTCGGCGATATCGCGATGCTGCTTCAAGAGCTCAGCGATCGCCTCATCGGACGCGGAGCGCGTGAAGAGTGCGACCGCCTCCTTCTCCAGGAATAGCCGAAGCTGGAAAGCCTCGCGAATGAGGTTGAGATCGATATGAGCGATCTGCAGGCCGCGCTGCGGGACCGTTTTGATCAGCCCTTCCGCCTCAAGCCGCGGGATAAGTTCACGGATCGCCGCAAGCGTCAGTCCGGTCAGTTCGACAAGGCGACGCTGGGAGACGAACTGACCGGGACGCACGTCGCGAGCCAGCAGGTGGCGTGTGAAGCTCTCATACGCCTTTTCCCGCAGCGTCGGCTGCTCGTCCATTCCGTCCATTGCCTCCCCCTCGTACATGGCGCCTATGCTGCTTTGGAGCGGAAAAGCGCATCGAAGGCAAGAGCAAGCTGTTCCTGTCCCTCGGTGGAAATTGAAACGAGCGGCGCACGAACCGCAAGCCACATCTCGTCGTCGCTGAGGCGAGCCACCATAGCTTTGACGGCCGCGGTAACCGGATATTTCAGAAGCTCGGCGACAAAACCTTCTACGCGGGCATCATCTCTGCCTTCTTGCGCCATCAGCTTCACCTCGCCGGGCAGGAAGTTCGCCATACCGGAGATCGCGCCTTGGCCGCCGAGGCGTACGCCTTTTGCAAGGTGGCGCTCATCGCCGATCAGAATAATGAGGTCGCCGTGGGCTTGCAGCAGGCTTTCGGTAAACGGCCAGTCGCCGGACGAATCCTTGACGCCGGCGACGACCGTCGGAAAAGCTGTACGCAAACGCCCGATCAGCGACACAGTCAGGGGCACCATGGTTACCGACGGAATATTGTAGACGATGACGTCGCGCGCCTTGTCGCCCAGGATCGCAAAGACAGCAGAGAACCACTTGAAGAGGCCGTCGTCGCTGACATTCTTGAAGTAGGAGGGCGGGGCCAACAGAATGTTGCGCGCACCGCGCGAAAGAGCGTTTCCGGCCTGAGCCGCAGCATCCTCGGCAGCATCGACCAGCACGCCCATGATGATCTTTTCAGGAGCGATACCGGCATTGAGAAATGCGGTGAGGATATGCTCACGTTCCTGCGTCCCTATCGAGGATCCCTCGCCGGTTGTGCCAAATAGCGTGACGCTTTCACATCCTGATGCAAGGCATTGTTTTGCCTGTGCAATCATCACATTAACAGCGATCTCGCCCTTGGCGTCGAACGGTGTGGCAAGCGCAACGGAAAGCCCGAACTTCTCAGTCAATGTCAATTCTCCCAGTCGATGTGTTAGACGTAGCAGACTGACATGTTAGTTGTAAATGGGTAATATTTAGGTGCGCGCTTATTGCTCTCCAACAGACAGACGGCTTGAAGGGGAAGGGCCTTAGGAGAACAGGTCCATCGTCAGTGGCCGCTTTCCTTTACGGCTTCCATGGCCACGAAAGTCGACGTGCTGGCGACGAAAGGAAGGCTGGATATCTTCTCGCCGAGCACGAGACGGTAATTGGCGATGTCTGACGTGCGAATTTTCAAGAGATAGTCGAAAGCGCCGGCGATCATGTGGCACTCCTCGACCTCCTGCAGCTTCCGCGCGGCGATATTGAAGGCCTTCAGCGCATGCTCACGCGTGTCGGAGAGCTTTACTTCAGTGAATGCGACGTGATTCTTCCCGAGTTTGTTCACATCGACGATCGCGCGAAAGCCAAGAATATAGCCATCTTCGATCAATCTCTTTAATCTGACCTGGCAGGGCGTGTTTGACAGGCCGACCTTTTTGGCGAGGTCGGTAATGGACATGCGGCCATCGGCGACAAGGGCCTCGATGATCTTGTGATCGAATTGGTCGATTTCCCTTCCATTTGCGGTAATGTTCACGATATTGCCTCTGTTTATTCGCCTAAATTAGGCAAATATATTCCCCTAAAGCCAATTTCAAGTGAAATCACCTTTATGGGAGCTGCTATGTTCGACCATTATCCTTTTCTGGAGCAAAGACATGACGATCACCAACGATCCGGTGGCGAACGAAACCGTTAACGCGCAGTCTAGCGGCACTGCAAATCCCTTCGAGGGCTTTGCGCCGGAGATCCGACCGCAAAGCGATCTGCGCCGCGCTATTACAGCGGCCTACCGTACGCCGGAGACCGTTTGTGTCCCGCGCCTCGTTGACGCCGCAACGCTTCCGCAAAAGGTCAGGCAGGGCGCCGCCGCAACCGCTCGCAAGCTCATCGAGGCGCTTCGCGCCAAGCACAAGGGCACCGGCGTCGAGGGCCTGGTTCACGAATATTCGCTCTCGAGCCAGGAGGGCGTTGCGCTGATGTGTCTCGCCGAAGCGCTGCTGCGCATTCCCGATACGGCGACGCGCGATGCCCTGATCCGCGACAAGATCGCCGAAGGCGATTGGAAGTCGCATCTGGGCGGCGGTCGTTCGCTCTTCGTGAATGCCGCGACCTGGGGGTTGGTCGTCACCGGCAAACTCACCTCCACGGTCAACGATCGTAACCTGTCAGCCGCGCTCACCCGCCTGATCGCACGCTGCGGGGAGCCTGTCATCCGCCGCGGCGTCGACATGGCGATGCGCATGATGGGCGAGCAGTTCGTCACCGGCGAGACGATCGACGAGGCGCTGCAGCGGGCCAAGCCTCTGGAACAGCGCGGCTTTCGCTATTCCTACGATATGCTCGGAGAGGCCGCCACCACGGGCGCGGATGCCGAACGCTACTACAAGGACTACGAAGCTGCGATCCATGCCATCGGCAAGGCTTCCGACCGACGCGGCATCTATGAAGGTCCCGGCATTTCGATCAAGCTTTCGGCCCTGCATCCACGCTATTCGAGAGCTCAAGGCGCGCGCGTCATGAGCGAGCTGCTGCCGAAGGTGAAGGCGCTTGCCATGATCGCCAAGTCCTATGACATCGGCCTTAACATCGATGCCGAGGAGGCGGATCGGCTGGAACTATCGCTCGATATCCTCGAGACGCTGTGCCTCGATGAAGACCTTGCCGGCTGGAACGGAATGGGCTTTGTTGTCCAGGCCTATGGCAAGCGCTGTCCTTTCGTGCTCGACTATATCATCGATCTTGCCCGCCGCGCGGGTCGCCGCATCATGGTTCGCCTCGTCAAGGGCGCCTATTGGGACGCCGAAATCAAGCGCGCGCAGCTCGATGGCCTTGAAGACTTCCCCGTCTTTACCCGCAAGATCTATACCGACGTCTCCTACATCGCCTGCGCCAAGAAGCTGCTTGCTGCAACCGATGCGGTCTTCCCGCAGTTTGCGACCCACAATGCGCAGACGCTTGCCACCATCTACCACATGGCTGGCTCCGACTACTATGTCGGCAAGTATGAGTTCCAGTGCCTGCATGGCATGGGCGAGCCGCTGTACGACGAGGTCGTCGGCCGGCAGAACCTCAACCGTCCGTGCCGCATCTACGCGCCCGTGGGCACCCATGAAACCCTGCTTGCCTACCTCGTGCGCCGTCTTCTTGAAAACGGCGCCAACTCGTCGTTCGTAAACCGGATCGCCGACCCCAATGTCTCGATCGATGAGCTTGTTGCCGATCCTGTCGAGATCGTCGCCAAAATGCAGGTGCCCGGTCAGAAGCACGACAAGATCGCGCTTCCCTGCGACCTTTACGGTCAACGCCGCAACTCTGCCGGCCTTGATATCTCCAACGAAGCCTCCCTGCAGGCGCTGGCAGAAATCCTAAAGGCGAGCGCCACGATCGTGTGGACGGCTGCACCGACGGGCCAGACCGAGGTGGGGCCAACGGCCCGCGACGTTCTCAACCCGGCCGATAGCCGAGACGTTGTCGGCACCGTGCGCGAAGCGACCGCCGGCGAGGCTGCCGCAGCAGTCGCGATCGCGCTGGGAGCCGCGTCGTCCTGGGCATCAGTCTCGCCGGTGGAAAGGGCAGCATTGCTTGATCGCGCTGCCGATATCATGCAGGCGAAAATGGAGACCCTCTTGGGCCTCATCATCCGCGAAGCCGGCAAATCGCTGTTGAACGCGGTCGCCGAAGTGCGTGAGGCTATCGACTTCCTGCGCTACTACGCCGAGCAGACCCGCCGCACGCTTGGGCCCTCGCATGCGCCGCTCGGACCGGTGGTGTGCATCAGCCCCTGGAACTTCCCGCTGGCAATTTTTACCGGGCAGGTCGCTGCCGCTCTTGTCGCAGGCAACCCGGTTCTTGCCAAGCCCGCGGAAGAAACACCGCTGATTGCCGCCGAGGCGGTTCGGATCCTGCACGAAGCTGGTATTCCCTCCGATGTCGTCCAGCTCGTTCCAGGGGACGGAAGGGTAGGGGCCGCCCTGGTCGCAGCGCCGGAAACCGCTGCTGTCATGTTCACCGGCTCGACCGAGGTCGCCCGCATCATCCAGGCGGAACTTGCCAAGCGCCTCTCAAAGGACGGCAAGCCGATCCCGTTGATCGCCGAAACCGGCGGTCAGAACGCCATGATCGTCGACTCCTCGGCGCTTGCCGAACAGGTCGTTGGCGACGTGATCGCCTCGGCATTCGACAGCGCCGGACAGCGCTGCTCGGCACTCCGTATCCTGTGCCTGCAGGAAGATGTCGCCGATCGCACGCTGACCATGTTGAAGGGCGCGCTGCGCGAGCTTTCGATCGCCAATACCAACCGGCTTGCTTCCGATATCGGCCCGGTGATCACCGCCGAGGCCAGGAATATCATCGAGGCGCACGTCGCCGCCATGGGCGCCGCCGGCTGCGCTGTCGAGCGCGTTGAACTGCCGGATGCGACCAAGAACGGAACCTTCGTGGCGCCAACGATCATCGAGATCAACAAGATTTCGGAGCTGAAGCGCGAGGTCTTCGGTCCCGTCCTGCACGTCATCCGGTGGCGGCGCCAGGACCTCGGCCGCCTGATCGACGAGATCAACGCGACCGGCTACGGCCTGACCTTCGGCCTCCACACGCGGCTCGATGAAACGATCGCCATCGTTACCTCGCAGGTCAAGGCCGGCAATCTCTACGTAAACCGCAACGTCATCGGCGCCGTCGTCGGCGTCCAACCCTTTGGCGGCCGCGGTCTTTCCGGCACCGGCCCCAAGGCAGGGGGGCCCCTCTATCTGGGGCGGCTGGTCAAGACGCCGCCGATTCCCCCGCAACATAGCTCCGTCTATAGCGATCCCGCTCTTTCAGACTTTGCCAAGTGGCTGGACCAACAGGGCCTTTCGGAAGACGCGGAAATGGCACGCCATCTCGGCAGCCAGTCGGCCCTCGGGCTCGAAACCGAACTTGCCGGTCCCGTCGGTGAGCGCAACCTCTATGCGCTTCATCCCCGCGGCGCAATCCTGTGCGCTCCGGCCTCTCGGACCGGCCTCATTCGCCAGATCTCGGCGGCTCTCGCGACTGGCAACAGCGCGGTCATCGATGGCGACGACAGCCTCCGTTCGACGTTGAACGGCGTTCCCGTCAGTGTCGCGCAGCGGATTTCCTGGCAGGAGGCATCAGCCCATCCCAACCCAATGGCCGGCGCTCTGATCGAAGGTGACGCCGAGCGGGTCTCGGCCATGCTCGCAAAACTCGCCGCCATGCCTGGTCCTTTGCTGCTCACCCAGTCCGCCCCGACCGAGCAGCTTGAACGCGATCCAGATGCTTACTGCCTCAACTGGCTGCTGGAGGAGGTATCCACCTCCATCAACACCGCCGCGGCCGGAGGCAATGCCAGCCTGATGTCGATAGGGTAGGCGATCGGCTGCAGCAGCGCCATGTCGTCGCTGACGGGCATGTCCAGACCACTCGGCGCTCATAGTCAGTGAGCGCAAACTGAGAACTTTGCCCCCTGGGCGCCTGGCGACGATTTCGGCTTGTTGGCATGCGAGCTCATAGCTGGCTCGAAGGCAGATCGATGGTCCGCGGATCGAGGGTCGGTGGCAGACTGTCCTCGACCTCGGAGGAGATCTGCATGGTCCTGCGCGAGATCGGCGTCCCACCCAACCCGTGCCCCACGAAGTTAAGGCGCGCGACGCTATCGTCGGCCGACGGACTCAGGCTGTGGACTGAGATTTTTGCACGCTGGTCATGTTATGAACTGATTCTACGCTTAAGGCATCATGCTATAGGCTGATACTGTGCCGTTGAAAATCAGCCTCAGGCTATGGGCTGAGAATGAAGAACGACAATCGCAAGCGAGCGAGACTGCAGCTCGACGAACGGCTTCGGGCACTCCAACCGATCGACCGGTTCAAAGCCCCTCCGAAGGGATGGGTCCGCGCGCTACGTGATGCGCTTGGCATGACCGGTGCGCAGCTCGGCGGGCGAGTTGGGGTCAGGCCCCAAACGATTGAAACGATCGAAAAGTCTGAGGCTGCGGGAACCATCCAGCTTAACACGTTGCGCCGAGCCGCCGAGGCGTTGGATTGCACGCTCGTCTACGCCCTTGTTCCAAACAGTTCGCTTGAAGCTGCAGTCGAAGCCCGCGCACGCAAGATAGCCAAACGTGACCTTCAGCGCGTTGCCCATACAATGCGGCTTGAAGCTCAGGGAACCGATGATACAGATTTCGAATCGCGCGTGGTGGCATATATCCGCGACAGGCTCTCGGACCGCGATCTCTGGAACGAGATATGATCTCTTTCAAGAGCCCGAAGACGCGACGCCGCTTGAGCCCCAGGAGCGAGAGGGTTTGCTTCAGACCTGGATTACGCACCGCCGGGATATTAACGAGGCCGAACAAGAAAACATCGTTGGGGGTGCGGCGTGAGCACGTGGCCGACGACGTGTGCCGCTTGAGCGGCTGCTTAGCGCAGACTTCATGCGAGCATTGCACACGCGGATGTTTGGGGAAGTTTGGCAATGGGCAGGAACATTCAAAACAACTGAGCGCAACATCGGCATACAGGCTTATCGCATCGGAACAGAGCTAGCGAACCTGTCGAGCGACATCCGCTCCTGGATTGCGCAGAAGACCTTTCCACCGGACGAGATCGCGATCAGATTCCATCATCGCCTTGTCGCTATTCACCCGTTTTCAAATGGGAACGGCCGTCACGCGCGGTTGGCTGCTGATCTTCTGATTGAACGGCTCGGCAGCAAGCCTTTCAGTTGGGGCAGCGGCAGCTTGCCCGATGTCGGTGAACTGCGAGCACGTTACGTTGCCGCGTTACGCACTGCGGATAATCATGACATCGGGCCACTGCTGGAATTTGCGCGCAGCTGACCGGCCGATCCCTTTGACTTCCAATTTGCGGCTCTGCGGTCGACCTGGCAGCCATCCAGCGCGCCCGTCACGGCCTTCCACGCGCCCCGGCGCGGATGCGGGCGAATGTCGGGCGAGGCCTGAGCGGTTGTGATGCTGTACGACGAGGAGATTTCAAGCCGTCGAGAAGACAAAGGCGAAGCGTTGGCCGCGCGACTTTAACAATCTGCTAGCAAAGCGGCACGGTGAAAATGTCATAAGCACATCTGCTCTTGGGGCTCGCCGCAAGCCTCAATCGGCATTAACACCTCGGCCGAGCAGGTGGGCAGCCGAACGCCAGGCATGATGGGCGATTTGGTCAAGCCGTCGGGCAGCCTCGATCCGCATAAGGGCATCCGCAGCAGTCAGTTCCCCCTGCGCAACGGAGGCGAGGGCCGCGGCGCGATGGTTGCGCTGCAGAGCCTCGAGCTCGCACGATGCTGCCCCTGCTTCATCGAGCGCTGCGGCGACCTCGGTCGAAACGCTCCAACCGATGGAGGCGGCTTTTGTGCTAAGAGCAGACTCCGAGGTGATGAAGCCACCTGTCGCCTGTGCCGCACGCATGGCCCGTGCGCATAGCTCCGCAGCCCGCAGGTCGCCGGTGGCCTGAGCCGGGTGTCCAGGCGAACTGTCGTCGGCTAAGATTTCCACGAGACGCGAGGCGTGGTCGAGTGCGTGCAGCGTGCTCGTCATACGCAGGCGCTCGGCATCTGTCTCAGGCCCTTCCCTTAACTCGGACAGGAAAGCCCGTACTTCCTGAAGTGCGGCCTTCGCCTCAGCGGCCTGGGCCGACGGGACGGCTCCACCAGAAAGCATTGCGGAAACGCAAGCCGCAGTCCTCCCGAGCACGCCGGCAATGACACGCCGGGCGGTTTCTACCGCAATCACGGGACTGGCAAGCGCGCTTGGATCGAGAGCTCGCTGAAGCGCCGTCTGCCTGGAGGGCAGGAGCCGCTCCACGATACGGGTGAACCACTGTGTTGCCGGAAGGAGCACTGCGACACCCACCACGTTATAAGCCGTGTGGTAGGCGGCAAGGAGCGTCATCCCATCGAGCGAAGTGGTAAAGGCCTTCATCACTGAGGCCGTGATCGGAAAGGCGACGATTGCGATAAGCGCTGCGATGAGCTTGAATAGCACATAGGCAAGAGCCAGGCGCTTGGCCGTTGTGCTGGCACCTATGGCTGCCAATGCGGAGCTCGTCGCCGTTCCGATGTTCTGACCGATGATCAGGGCTGCGCCCTGCTCGAGGCCCACCGCACCGGCGTAGAAAGCCGAAATGGTAACGGCGATCGAAGCTGTCGATGACTGCATGACTGCGGTCATCGCCAAGCCAACGACGATCAAGCTCACGAGACCGACCGACCCCTCCATCCAGCCGACACCCGGCGTGCCGAGGACGGCGGGCAGGTCGGACGGGTGCAGACTTTCGGCAAGACCTCCCATGCCCTGCTGTAGGGTGGTCAGCCCGTAGAGTACCAGCGCAAATCCTGCGAGCGCGCCGCCCGCCGCCGCGATTAGCCTACCCCCCAGCAACTTGGCCAGCGCGCCAAAGAAGATAATCGGTAGGGCGTAGGTTGAAAGCGAGACGCGCACACCAATCAGCGCCACGAGCCAGGCCGTTCCCGTCGTGCCGACATTCGCGCCGAACACGAGGCCAAGCCCCTGCGGAAACGTCAAGAGCCCGGCGCTGACGAGGCCGATCGTCGTCATCGTTACCGCGCTCGACGACTGTACGAGCAGTGTTACGATGGCGCCCCAGAAGGCCCCTGAGAGCGGCGTTGCCGCGGCCTTGCCGAGAACAGTACGCAGTGCAGATCCCGCCAGCGCCTTTAGACCGTCAGTCATGACGGTCATACCGAGCAGGAAAAGCCCGATACCCCCCAGAATAGCAACTGCCGTCGACATGCGCGCTCCGCCCCGTGTGCGCTTCGCCTCTGATCGCTCTTAAGTCATAGCATCGCAGATACGATTGTCCAAAACCGCCCTTTGCAGGTTGTGCGTCCCAAGACACGGGCACCGGTATGATGTCACGTTAGCGGTTGTTTGTTCAAAGTTAGCCGAACGATCCTGGGAGAATACGGCGGAGACCTGACCAAGACCTCCTTGAGGATTCCGGTCTTCGATCCTCGCTGAAGGCAATGGAGTCTTCAGCAATCTGCGTCCGATCGACGTGCGGTGTTGCGCTTTGATTGGACAAGTCCTTTGATGAGCCCCTCGAGACGGGGACCATGTCGGGGGTAAGCATGGATGGAACTCACTTGTTTGAACTGGTGATCGCAATGTTTCTTGCGATCATCGCCCTCCACTACGCGGCCCACAGACTGGGACTGCCGCCCTCAGTCGCATTGCTTGCTGGCGGGGCGACACTCGCGTTCTTGCCGGGTCTGCCTGCAATCACCGTCAATCCAGAGCTGGTGCTCGTCATCTTCCTCCCGCCGCTTCTGCTCGACGGCGCTTGGTCCATCGCTGTGGAACGACTGCGCCGTCACATGATCGGTATCGCGTCGCTCGCCGTGGGGGCGGTGTTCTTCACCTGCGCCGTCGTGGCCGTGGTGACCCATCTCCTTTTCCCGTCGCTTCCGTGGGCTGCCTGCGCGGCACTTGGCGCGATCGTATCGCCGCCCGACGCCGTTTCCGCCCGCGCCGTGCTGGAGCGCGTAAAGCTGCCCCGTCGGCTCCAGATTCTGCTGGAAGGCGAGAGCCTCCTGAACGATGCGAGCGGCCTGGTGCTTTTCCGTTTTGCGGTTGCTGCCGTCGCGACAGGTACCTTCAGTTCGGTGGCGGCGGTTGGCAACTTCCTCCTGCTGGCGGTTGGTGGTGCGGTCGTCGGCGTCGTTGTCGGTGCCGCATGGGTGAAGTTCGTCCGCCGTCTCGGCGACGAATACCTCATCATTGCGGCCACGACGCTGCTCGCTTGGATTTCCTATCTGCTTGGAGAACTGCTTCACGTTTCAGGCGTCATCGCCACCGTCGCCACCGGCCTGATCGCGACCTGGCACCAGCACACCGTACTTTCGGCAGCGACGCGCATGCGAGGGACGTCGTTCTGGACCGTCATGGTCTTCCTGATGGAGGCTGCGGTCTTCATATTGATCGGCCTGTCCCTGCGGGACGTCGTCGAGCGCGGTGGTGGCTTTGGCACGGTCGTTGCGACAATGGGACTGCCGGCCATTGCGATTCTCGTCACGCTCGTCGTCGCGCGCTTTGCCTGGGTTTTCGGATCCGATCTTGTCATCAAGTTCTGCACTGCCTCGGGGCTGGCCCGAACGCAGCCTCTCGGCGTCGGTGGTGCGACCGTCCTGAGCTGGGCGGGCGTGCGCGGCGTCGTCACGCTCGCCCTTGCCCTCAGCTTGCCGGAGGGATTTCCTAGCCGCGACTTTATCCTGGTAACATCATTCGCCGCGATCTTGGGAACGGTGCTCGTGCAGGGCACGACGCTGGGGCGCGTCATCGCCTGGGCGAAGCTGACCGAACACGACGCGGAAAAGGCACGCCTCACAATGAGTCAGGCCGAAGCCGCAATGGCCCAGGCGCAACTGACGACCATACAAAGTCTGGCATACGACGCCGAAGGAAAACTCATCCATCCTCGACTGCTGGAGCAGTATCAGCGCAGGGCAACGGCGATCGTCGACTACGCCGCACGGACCGAACACTACGTGCCGGTCCTCCATGCCCATTTCGACGTCGTTCTTGAAGCAGTAGCATCCGGACGCCGGGAACTCATCCGCCTTCATCGTGCTGGTGAGATCGATGATGAAACGTTGCAGGAACTTGAACGGGACCTCGACCTCGAGGAACTGAGCGCGATCTCCGCAAAGGCGTGAGACCGTGACCTGAGTTTCTATTTTGCGCTATTTTGCAACAAGTGCTGCCGGAGAGTGGACCAGGATTCCGCCACTCAGGTCAATTGAACCTAATATCAAGGCAATCGGCTTGATATTCAGTCAAATAGCCTGACGCCCGTGAGATCTGCCAGCTTGTCCATAAGCCTGTCCTGATAAGCCGCGTCCGTGACTTCTGCGGCTGGTTGACGCTGGCGGCGGTGATACCAGTAGGCACCGCTTATCTTCGCGGCCTCGTCGTCGCTTGTCGCCAGCCAGGTCTGGGTCTGATAGCCCATCTCTAGATCATCGGGCGCTCCAGGCCCGCCCATCTTCGTGGGCACCCAGCCGGGATCCACAGCATTACTGAGGACCCCAGGCCAGTACCGCGCAACGGCCGCCGCGATGGTGGCGACATGGAGCTTGCTTTCGCAATAGGCCTGGCTTGCATTCCAAGCGCGCCTTTTCCAGTCGATGTCGTCAATCGACCCACCACCGCTTTGGTGCATGCCGCTGCTTAAATAGACCAGGCGATTGGGTCGATCGATCAAGGCCGTGAGCAGGTATGGTGCCAACGTGTTGACCGCCAGAATCTTCGCATGACCTTCGGGCGTGCCCCCACGACGTCTTTCGGAGTAGATGCCGGCATTGTGGATGACGGCGTCCATCTGCCCGATCTCGTTGACTTGTTCCGCGATGGAACGCGTCTCCACGCCGCTGCTAAGATCGCCGACGACGAGCGCCAAAGCTCTGCGGCGCAGGCCGGCCACGGCCAACGCCCTGTCGTTGGAGCGAGCATGCAACACGACCTCATGCCCGTCGTCTATCAAGGTGCGCGCCGCAGCCAATCCGAGACCGTCGGTGGATCCTGTAATGAAGACACGGCTCATGGTGGTCGCCTGCTAGCTTGTTGTCATGGCAAAGAGATAGGCGGGAGCGCTCGGTGGGCCACCCCTCCAGAGACATGAGCGCGCTTGTCACGCCGTCCCCCTTATCGGACGATCCTCTTGATCCACAGTGTCCCCCCAAGACTTGCGTCTTCGAGTTGCGCTTGGACCAATCGGCCCATGTCGGATCATCGGTTACGACTCGAGAAGAACATTCGTGTCTACGAGTATCATGGTTCGCCACGCGTGAGGGCCATGATCGCGTCAGTATCCAGCCCTTTGCCGGCGTGCCCTCGCAGATTTGCGAAGCGGCTGGGCTGCTGTTTTTTGGCGGCATGGACGAGCACTATGCTTCCATCCGGCGCGCGACGGAAATCAACCTTGCTCCCAGGCACTATGCCCAAGAGGTCGCGTACTGGTTTGGGGATCGTAACCTGCCCCTTGGCTGTAACCGTCGTCGCCATTGTCGAACCATTGTTAGGAATGATTTTTTGAAGGTATTACTTCGCGGCCCGGTTCTCAGGAGAATTGGGCAAAGAGCAGTCCGACAGAACTTAGAGTGCGAGGGCAGGTGAGCCCTTTGGCACCGACCTGGTGCGGCAAGCTCTTCCTGCATCGTCTCGGCGGGCAACTTATGCTGCACCGAGAGAGATTCCACCGCCGTCGCGTCACGCCTTCTTTCAGCCACGCGACCGGCGAATGGGATACTCGCCGGCTCGAACGGCCGGCGCGGCCCTTAGCCTCAATGTCTGGACGGCGCTAACTGCTTTCCCTGATCATCAGTTCGAAACCCAAATCCAGCGCCGGGATCTCGGGCGTTTCGCCATCGAGAAGCTTGAGAAGGCTGGCTGCGGCTTGCTGGCCAATGGTGGCACGGGGCGTGCGAACAGAGGTCAGTCGCGGGACCATTTGGCCCGCCCCCGGTAGATCGTTAAATCCGACCACCGAAATCCGCTCGGGGATTGCCACCCCTTTCCGCAGAGCCTCGAATGACGCTCCGAAGGCAAGATCGTCGTTACAAAAGAAGATCCCGTCTGTGTCGGGATGCGCGGCCAAAAGCTGATTGAAGAGATCGCCGCCAAGTTCCACTGAGGACGGTTCCGGCGTCATGATCTCGATCGCCGGAGAAAGACCAGCCCTGGCAATCGCTTGCTGGTAGCCGTCGCGACGCTGAAGGACGCGCGCATCAAGCTGGGCCCCGACAAAGACCAGCTTTCGCCGTCCGCGCGATAGAAGGTGGTCCGCAACCTTGGCCCCGGCCGCTTCCTGCGAAAAGCCGACACAGACGATGCCCTCTTCCTCCCGCAGTTCCATCATGTATACGCAAGGCACCCCGGCATTTGTCAAAAGCTGTGCTGCGGTTTCGCTACGATTGAAGCCGGTAAGCAGAATGCCGCACGGCTGAAACGAGAGATAGTTCCGAATCAGCTCTTCTTCCTCATCCTGTCGGTAGTGATAGTTGCCGATCAGGACCTCAAATCCGCGTGGGCGCAGCACATCCTGCACCGCCTCCAGGGTCTCGATAAACAGATGGTTCGACAAGGCGGGAACAAGCACAAGGATCGAGTGGCTGCGCGCCGAAGCAAGTGTGCGCGCCGCCGGGTTGGGCACATAGGCGAGCGCCTTGGCGGCGTCGTGCACCCTGATTGCAAGCTGCGGGTCGACCGTTGCAATTGAGCGCAGTGCGCGTGAGGCCGTTATCTGCGACACGCCTGCCCGTGCTGCGACCTGCGCAAGCGTGGGTCGGCCCGTGGCTCGCGACGGGGTGTGTTTCATGAAAGTTTCCTCCAACTTGCCAAATCCTACTACAACGACTAGTAAGACAGCGCTATCTCAAAGTCGTTTTGGCGTCTTTGCGGGAGAAAACAGCGTCGATTTGCGAGTTTTGAATCGGCCAAGGTTCGACCGGCAATCTATTTTCAAAGAAGCGAGATAGCGCTATCTCGAGGAGGATAGAATGGAAAAAATGCCAGCCGTTGTGGTCATGGGCGTTTCGGGCTGCGGCAAAAGCAGCGTCGGCCAGGCCATTTCGGATGCCGTCAACGGCACGATGATCGAAGGCGATGCCTTTCATCCGGAAGAAAATATCAAGAAGATGAGCGCGGGCCACCCGCTCACCGACGAGGACCGGGCTGGCTGGCTGGACAGCCTCGCGACAATCCTGTCGGACGCGGTCAAGAACGGCGAGCGGCCGGTGCTCGCATGCTCGGCGCTGAAGAAAAGCTACCGCGACATTCTGCGCAGCAAGACGCCCGGCCTCGGGTTTGTGTTTCTGGAGCTGACGAGAGAGGTGGCGGGCGAGCGCGTTAGCCATCGGCCGGATCATTTCATGCCCGCAAGCCTTATCGACAGCCAGTTTGCGACCCTCGAGCCACCCCACGGCGAGGCGAACATTTACGCTGTAGACGCGACCTTGCCGATCGCGGAGATCGCGCGCGGGGCGGTTGCATGGTGGGAACACACGTCCCTTGCTGACGGCCAGCCAATGCAGCCGACAGGCGCATAAGCTGCTCGCTCAAAACGGAAATCGGACGGCGGGCCGCACAGGCGCCTGCCTCAACAAGAAGCTTTCATGGAGAAATTTCAATGTTAGGACTGACGCGGGAGACCTATCTTCTGCTGGATGCTGGCGTGACCATTGTTGGCCTCGTGCTTCTCATCACCCGCTTCAAGATACACCCCTTCATCGGGCTCACCATCGCCGCGGGTTTCCTTGGCCTCACCTCCGGCATGCCGACGGAGCTGGTGATGAAGTCCTTTCAGGAGGGCTTCGGTGGGGTTCTCGGATTTGTAGGCATTGTGCTTGGCCTTGGAACCATGCTCGGCAAACTCATGGCTGAATCCGGCGGCGCGGACCAGATTGCCCAGACCCTGATCCGCACTTTCGGCAAGGAACGGGTACATTGGGCGATGATGCTCGCTGCTTTCCTCGTCGGGCTTCCCCTCTTCTTCGAAATCGGCTTCGTGCTTCTCGTACCGCTGGTCTACATCGTCGCGCGCCGGTCGGGCGTATCGATCGTTAAGATCGGTATACCGCTTCTAGCTGGTCTATCGGTCGTCCATGGCTTGGTGCCACCCCATCCGGGCCCGCTTCTCGCCATCAGCGTCTTCGGCGCGGATATCGGCAAGACGATCTTCTACGGTCTTATCGTCGGCTTACCGACTGCTGCGATTGCAGGGCCGATCTTCGGCGCCTTCATCGCCAAGAGAATCCCGGGTGAAGCGTCGCCGGAGCTAATGGAGCAGTTCGTGCGCGAGGATGTGGATACAGCCAAGCTGCCAAGCTTCTCTGTGACGCTGATTACAATCCTGATGCCTGTGTTCCTGATGCTTCTCAAGGCACTCGCCGATATCTCTCTTCCCGAGCACCACGCCGTGCGCGTCTGGATGGACCTGATCGGCCACCCGATCACCGCACTGCTCGTGGCGCTGCTCATCAGCTTTTATACCTTCGGATCCTATTGCGGCTTCTCGCGCGACACGATCACCAAACTGCTGAACGAGAGCCTTGCGCCGGTGGCCTCCATTGTGCTCATCGTCGGTGCCGGTGGCGGCTTCAAACAGATGCTCGTTGCCAGCGGCGTCGGCGATGTCATCGGAAAAATGGCCGTTCAGGCCGACGTATCGCCAATCCTTCTGGCCTGGCTCGTCGCCGCCGTGATCCGCATTGCGACGGGCTCGGCGACGGTTGCCACGATCACCGGTGCTGGGATCGTCGCTCCGGTCGTGGCGTTGGTGCCGGGCGTTAACCGCGAGCTGCTCGTGCTCGCAACCGGCGCCGGGTCGGTCATACTCTCGCATGTCAACGATGCGGGCTTCTGGCTGGTAAAACAGTACTTCAACATGACGGTGGGCGAAACCTTCAAGACCTGGAGCGTCATGGAGACGATCATCTCCGTGATCGGTCTCGGCTTCGTGCTGCTGCTGTCGCTCGCCGTGTGAGCGGCGGTTGACCCTGATCGAAGGCGGCGGGTAGAAGGGCCGCCTCGACGCCGTGCTTGCGCACTCCCAAGAGGCAATCATGGAGGAAAAAAAGCCCCGGCGGCGCGCCGGGCAGGACAAGAACCTGCTGCTGGAGGAATGGCGCACGGTGGCTGACCGAAAGGGAAGGTCTGCTGCCAGTGCTGCGGGCTGTCTTGTTGCGCTCGACGCCTGGAATGTGTTGCTGGTGCTGCAGCACGGAAACACACGAGTGGTTGCTACCAATGGCGGCGCACAGCATTGCCGATCAATGCCGTGCCAGGTTGCTTTTCTTTCCTTATGAGACGCAATTGTGCAACGCTGCAATCATGGATTGCAGATGGCGTAAGCATTATTTTGGAACTTGTGATAGTTGATTTCCAACTTCATCTTCCTTTTTCAACAAGCGTGACGTCGGACTGACCCGTACCCGACCCAGCGATAGCAGCAAGCACCTCGAGCTCCTCGTACAGAGATTGCGCAAAGCTGCGCAGCACCACCAGCTCGAAGTCGCAGGCACCGGTGCGTGCGACCTGCACTGATATGTGGCCGAAGAGCGTCACCGCGGCGTGTCCCTCAGGGAAGGCTGACGGATGAAGATCGACCGCCGTGCCCTTGCTCAGCAATTGGGCGGCAAGCGGGCCAGAGACGCCGATGCGGACGCGGCCATGGCTCTGGTCAGAGACAAAGGCGCTACCGGCAAGAGCGTTGGACAAATCCTGAATAAGGGCCTTGGACAGCATATCGTTGCCGGCGATGAACCATTGCCGGTATCCGGCCGGGCGCACGGCGCTGTCCTTGATGCCAGCCGCTGAAAGATGGGCCTCGAGGCCTTCGGTCGTTGTCGCTCCCATCACGTGCAGCAGATGGCCCTCGGGCAGGGCCTCGAGCCGGATGCCCGGACCTTGCGAAATGGCTTTGTCGGCAAGGACCGACCTTTTTTCAGGAAGATCAGGCATGGAGCTTCTCATTGTCAGGGTCGATGAAGACCGGGCTGCAGAGCTGCCCTTCGGTGAATTCGCTTCGAAGGCCGTTCCAGATCAAGACTTTCTCGCCGATCCGCTCCGGCCCGTTCTTGACCAGCGCTAGACCGATCGTATGCCCAAGGCTCGGCGAAAAGGCACTCGACGTCACATAGCCCTGATCGCTTTCCAGCGTTGCCGGCGCACCGTCCGCGAGGATATGGGCGCCTGTGCGGAAGCTTGTCGCCGGATCCAGTGGCTTGACGCCGACGAGGCGTGGGCGGTCGGTGGCCTGAAGACCCTCGCGGGCAAGCATCGCCTTGCCGATGAAATCTGCCTTCGTCGCGGAGACCATACGGGCGAAGCCGAGATCACCCGGCGTCACGGTGCCATTGATTTCGGCATGGGTGACATGGCCCTTCTCGATACGCATGACGCCGAGCGCCTCGGTACCATAGGGGCAGATCTCGTACTTCTGCCCCGCCTGCATGATGGCATCGGCGACGGACTCGCCATAGGCAGCGGCTACGCCGAGCTCATAGGCGAGTTCGCCGGAAAACGAGATGCGAAAGAGCCGGCCCTCGAGCTTGCCGCCGAACAGCGTCACCGCGCGTGCGCCCATGAAAGGGAAGGTGGCATCGGATATGTCATCATCGACGATCTCGGAGAGGATCGCCCGGGATTTCGGCCCCGCGACCGCCATCTGCGCCCATTGGTCGGTGGAGGAGGCAAAGTAGACCTCAAGCTCAGGCCAGAGCGTCTGAGCGCAGAATTCGAGGTGGATCAGCACGCCGGCCGCAAGGGCTGTCGTCGTCGTCATGAAGAAATGTTCTTCGCCGAGACGACTGGTGGTTCCGTCATCATAGATCATGCCGTCTTCACGCAGCATGATGCCGTAGCGCGCCTTGCCAACGGAAAGCTTGGCGAAGCCGTTGCAATAGATGCGGTCGAGGAAGGTCGCCGCGTCCTTGCCGAAAATCTCGATCTTGCCGAGCGTCGAGACATCGCAGATGCCGGCATTCTTGCGGATGTTCAGCACCTCGCGGTCGACGCTCTCGCGCCAGCTCTTTTCACCCTCGCGCGGGAACCAGGAGGAACGATACCAGAGCCCGGTCTCGACGAAGACCGCGCCGTTCTTCTTCGCCCAGTCGTGCAAAGGTGATTTGCGCGCGGGCTGAAAGTGCTTGCCGCGCGATGAACCGGCAAGCGCGCCGAAGGAGACCGGCGTATAGAAGGGCCGGAATGTCGTGGTACCGACTTCGGCGGGCGACACCCCACGGGCCTCGGCGAGAATGCCGATCGCGTTGATATTGGAGAGCTTGCCCTGATCGGTCGCCATGCCGTTCGTCGTATAACGCTTGGCAAGCTCGACATGCCCATAACCCTCACGCACGGCAAGGCCGAGGTCCTTGAGGTGGACATCGTTCTGGTAATCGACGAAAGCCTTGCCCTTGCCACCCTTGACGGACCAGAGCGGCGAGGCGGAAGCCTGCATATCTTCCACCGGCAGGAAGGCAGGCTCGATCTTGGCGAGACCGACCGCCTCCAGCGCCTCTACTGCCTTGCGCGCGCCGTCACCTAGGCACGCATCGGTCGAGGCAAGACCGGCAGCCGAACCCGCGATTAGCAATCCCTCCTGCCGCTCCGGCGCGAGGAAGGCTGCATGCTTGTCGGACCAGGCCGGCCTTGCGCCGCGATGGCAGGCGAGGTGAATGATCGGGCTCCAGCCGCCGGACATGGCAAGCGCATCGGCTTCGAGCTGTTGTATTCCTGCGGCCGTCGCAATGCCAACCCGACGCAGCCGCTTGCCGCCTTGCGCATCGATGATGCGGGCACCGGACAACAAGGGGGCTTTGCCGCTCCAAGCGTCGTTTGCCCCAGCGCGGCTGTCGACGATGGCGGCGACTTCGATACCTGCCGCTTCGAGATCGGCTGCCGTTTGGTAGCCGGACCGGTTCGTGGTGAAGACAACGGTCCGCTTGCCCGGTGCGACCGCATGGCGGTTCAGATAGCTGCGCATGGCGCCCGCCATCATGACGCCCGGAATGTCGTTGCCACCGAAGACGAGGGGCCGCTCTTCGGCGCCGGTGGCAAGAATGGCCTGCCTGGCGATGATGCGCCAAAGGCGCTCGACCGGCCGGTGCGCATCCGGCGTTGCGACATGTTTCTGCACACGCTCGACGGCGCCGAAGACGTTGTCGTCATACCAGCCGATGACGGTCGTGCGCGGCAGGCATTGGATGTTAGGCAGGCTTTCGAGTTCGTTCAGAATGTCGCCAAGGGGTGATTGACGATCAGCAAGGAAGCTGCCGCCAAGGGCAAATCCTTCGTCCGCAAGCAATACGCGCGCTCCGGCGCGTCCTGCCGTCAGCGCGGCGGCGAGCCCCGCAGGCCCCGCGCCGATGACGAGCAGGTCGCAATGCGCCCAGCATTTCTCGTAGGAATCGGGGTCCGTCTCATAGGATGCCTTACCGAGGCCGGCGGCCTTGCGGATGAGCGGTTCGTAAACTTTCTCCCAGAAGGCGGCCGGCCACATGAAAGTCTTGTAGTAGAAACCGGCGCCGAGGAAAGGCGAGAGCAGTCCGTTGACGGCGCCGACATCGAAGCTAAGCGAGGGCCAGCGGTTCTGGCTGCGCGCAACCAGCCCCTCATGCAGTTCGATCATCGTGGCGCGGCTGTTGGCCTCCGTCCTGCCTCCGGCTCCGGTGGTCACCAGCGCGTTGGGTTCGGCCGCACCCGCCGTCAGAATGCCGCGCGGCCGGTGGTATTTGAAGCTGCGCCCGACGAGCTGGATCCCGTTGGCAAGCAGGGCGGAGGCGAGCGTATCGCCGGGGTGGCCCGTGAGATCCGCGCCGTCGAAGCTGAAACCGATGCTCTTGAAGCGGTCGATCCGGCCGCCGAAAGAAAGGCGGAAACTGGTCATGCCTGATCTCCGAGCTTGGCAAGGGCTGCGTCGCTGACGCTGTAGACCAGGTGGGTAACCGTATCGCGCTCGACGACCAGCCAGCGGCGGCAACCGGAGGAATGGTGCCAATATTCCTTGTGCCGTCCTTTCGGATTGTCACGCAGATAGACGTAGTCGTACCAGACGTCGGGACCGGCAGTGGGAGCCGGGCGAGCAAGGCTTGCGTCGCCCTTGATGGTAAATTCCTCCCTGGGACGAATGCCACAGTGAGGGCAGGAAATCAGGCTTGCCATGTCGTCATATCCTCAATGCAGGTTCGGCTGGGCGCCGACGCCCTTTTCATCGATCTGGTAACCGCGCTGGAACCGGTCGAGGCGCAGTTCCCGCGCCGTCTCGTGCGGCTCGTTGCGGGCGATCAGATGGGCGTAGCAGTAGCCGGAGGCGGGTGTCGCCTTGAAGCCGCCGTAACACCAGCCGGCGTTCAGATAGAGATTGTCGATATGGGTGCGGTCGATGATCGGCGAGCCGTCCATGCTCATATCCATGACGCCGCCCCATGTGCGCAGGTAGCGCACGCGGGTCAAGGCAGGGATCAGGGCGACGCCGGCCTCGGCGACATGCTCGACGGCCGAAAGATTGCCGCGCTGGGCATAGGAATTATAGCCGTCGATATCGCCGCCGAAGACGAGGCCGCCCTTGTCCGATTGCGAGACATAGAAGTGCCCGGCGCCGAAGGTGACCACGGTATCGATGAACGGCTTCAGCCCTTCGGAGACGAAGGCTTGCAGCACATGGCTTTCGATCGGCAGGCGCAGGCCCACCATGTCGGCGACGACAGTGGAATTGCCGGCGGCCGCCAGCGCCAGCTTGCCGCAGCCGATAAAGCCCTTGTTGGTCTCGACACCGGTTACGCGGCCGTTCTCGCTGCGGATGCCAGTTACCTCACAGCCAGTGATGATGTCGACGCCGCGGCTGTCGGCGCCACGGGCATAGCCCCAGGCGACCGCATCGTGGCGCACCGTGCCGCCGCGCGGCTGGAGCAGGCCGCCCATGATGGGGAAGCGGGCATTGTCGAAATCAAGGAAGGGGAGTTTCAGGCGTACGGCCGCCCGGTCGAGCAATTCGGCATCGACGCCGTGCAGCCGCATGGCGTTGCCGCGCCGTGTATAGGCATCGCGCTGGGCGTCGGAGTGGAAGAGGTTGAGCACGCCGCGCTGCGAGACCATGGCGTTGTAGTTGAAATCCTGCTCCAGCCCCTCCCAGAGCTTCATCGATAGCTCGTAGAAGGGATTGTTGCCGGGCAGCAGGTAGTTCGAGCGGATGATCGTCGTGTTTCGGCCGATATTGCCGGAACCGAGATAGCCCTTTTCCAGCACGGCGACATTGGTGATGCCGAAGATCTTGGCGAGATAGTAAGCCGTCGCCAACCCATGACCGCCGCCACCGACGATGACGACGTCATAGTGCGGCTTCGGCGCGGGCTGACGCCACGCCGGAGCCCAGCCGGCATTGCCGCGAAGACCGTTGAGGAAAATGGAGAGAGCGGAATAGCGCATGGATTCGTCCGAGTGGAATTGCGCTCATGATGGCAGAACGGCATTTGCCGACTTGCCTATTCAGGACATATTTCGATAGAAAAGGGACATGTCTTCGATCGATGCGAGAAACGTCCAGCATATCGGCTTCATCCTGATCCCAGAATTTGCGCTGATGTCTTATGCCTCGGCGAGCGAGCCGCTGCGCGCCGCCAATCTGCTGGCCGGACGCGAGATCTATCGATTGTCGACCTTCTCGCCGGATGGTGCGCCGGCATTCTCCTCCGGTGGCGTGCCCGTGCCGGCGGCACCGCTTCCCGGCCGTGGCTCCGGGCTTGCAACGGTCTTCGTTTGTGCCGGCGGCTCGCCACGCGACTGGCATTATCCGGCTGTGCTGGCCTGTCTGAGGCAGTTGGCGCGTGAGGGGGTGCGTATCGGCGGCATTTCCGGCGGTCCCTATCTGCTGGCCGCGGCCGGTCTTTTGACAGAGCGCGATTTCACCATCCATTGGGAGCACGCTCCGGCGCTGCTCGAGGCTTTTCCGGCCCTGTCGCCGCGTCAGGCCCGCTTCGTCATCGACGGCAACCGCATTACCTGCGGCGGCGGGATAGCCCCGCTCGACATGATGCATGTGCTGATCTCCGAACGTATGGGGCCGGATTTCGCCCGCCGCGTCAGCGATTGGTATCTGCACACAGAGGTGGCGGAGCCGACGGCGCCGCAGCGAGGGTCTCTGGCCGAGCGTTACGGCGTCCACCATCCCGGTCTTTTAAGCGTGCTGGAGAAAATGGAGGAGACGATCGAACTGCCGCTCGACCGCACAGCCATGGCGCGAATTGCAGGTGTCACGCCGCGCCATCTAGACCGGCTGTTTGCTGCGCATCTGGGCTCGACGTTCCTCGATCAATATCGCCGCATCAGGCTGCAGCATGCGCGGCGGCTGCTCGAACAAAGCCCGCTTTCGATTTCCGAAATCGCCATCGCGACAGGCTTTTCCAGCGGCGCCCATTTCTCGCGAGCCTATCGCAATCTCTATGGCATCGCTCCAAGTGAAACCCGCCAGGCGTGACTTTCGCCGTAGTTGAGAAAATTTCACTGCGAAGATAGAGTTGTTGCAATAGGGCAATATCGGAAAAGGATCGTGAATGAAGACCAAGCCGAACGAAACGTCGAGCGAGGACCATCCGCATACCGCACGGCCAGCATTCTTGCAGGATCCGCATGCGGTTCGCGAACCGAAGGTAAACAATCTTGAAATGGCGATCGGCCACGAGGTGCGCGCCTATCGCAAGAAGCTCGGCATCACGGTGACGGATCTGGCCGCGGCAACCGGAATTTCGCTTGGCATGCTTTCGAAAATCGAAAACGGCAATATCTCGCCGTCGCTGACAACGCTGCAATCGCTCTCCCGCGCCCTCGGCGTGCCGCTGACGGCGTTCTTTCGTCGCTTCGAGGAGCAGCGCAATGCCGTCTTCGTCAAGGCGGGGCAGGGCGTGGAGCTGGAGCGGCGCGGCACGCGCGCCGGCCATCAATATAATCTGCTCGGCCACATCGACAATAATTCCAGCGGCGTCATCGTCGAGCCCTATCTCATCACGCTTTCGGCCGATTCCGATGTGTTCCCGACCTTCCAGCACGAGGGCATGGAGTTCCTCTACATGCTCGAAGGCGAGGTGGTCTATCGCCATGGCGATCAGCTTTACCCCATGCAGCCCGGCGACAGCCTGTTCTTCGATGCGGACGCACCCCATGGCCCGGAAGTGCTGGTGAAATTGCCGAGCAAATACCTCTCGATCATCAGCTATCCCCAGCGCGGCAAGAACGAATAATTTGCCTCCAGAGAAAAAAATATTCTTTTGGGTTGAAATCCAAAAATAGACCTGATAGCCATTTTGCAGACGCGAAATGGAGGGTCTGATCATGTGCGGAATTGTGGGTCTCTTCCTGAAAGACAAAAGCCTCGAGCCGGAGCTCGGCTCGCTTCTTTCGTCAATGCTTGTCACGATGACTGATCGCGGGCCTGATAGCGCGGGCATCGCGATTTACGGCGGCGCCAATGGCAACAAGGCGAAGATCACGATCCAGTCGGCCAGCCCGGCAAAGGATTTCGACGGCCTCGAGCACGAGCTGAGGCGCGCGCTGGATACGTCGGTGTCGGTCGAGGTAAAGAGCACGCATGCCGTTATTGCGCTTGCGAAGGAAAAACTCGACGAGGGCCGGGCGGCGATCGCGACGCTACGGCCCGATGTCCGGGTGATGAGCAGCGGCGATGCCATCGAGATCTACAAGGAGACGGGCCTGCCGAAGGACGTCATCTCGCGTTTCGGTGTAGCCTCCATGTCCGGAACGCATGGCATCGGTCATACCCGCATGGCAACGGAATCGGCCGTGACCACGCTTGGCGCCCATCCGTTTTCAACTGGATCAGACCAATGCCTGGTCCATAACGGTTCCCTTTCCAATCACAATAATCTTCGCCGTGAACTCGTGCGCGAGGGCATGACCTTCGAAACACAGAACGATTCCGAAGTCGCCGCCGCCTATCTGACGGCCGAGATGGCCAAGGGCAAGGACCTCGGCGAGGCGTTGACCGGTGCGCTCAGCGATCTCGACGGTTTCTTCACCTTCGTCGTCGGCACGAAGTCCGGCTTTGGCGTCGTTCGTGATCCCATTGCCTGCAAGCCGGCCGTCATGGCCGAAACCGATCAATATGTCGCTTTCGGCTCCGAATATCGTGCGCTCGTAAACCTGCCGGGCATCGAGAATGCCTGCATCTGGGAACCGGAGCCGGCCACCGTCTATTTCTGGGATCACGAAAAGGCCGCCTAATCCAGCCTTGGCGCAATCGAGAGAGTTCTTTCATGCCAGTTTTCGATCTATCCGTTACCTCGCTGCGCGAATTTAACAGCATGCTTCACAGCCTTGCAGCCGGTGCCAACGATACCGCCTTCGAAGTCGTCAATCCGCGCGGCCATCATGCGGTCGCCGTCGGCATCGATGCTCCTGTCACCGTCGATATCAGAGGATCCGTCGGCTATTATTGCGCCGGCATGAACGATGGCGGCAACGTCACGGTGCATGGCTCCGCCGGCCCGGGTGTCGCGGAGAACATGATGTCGGGCACCGTCGTCATCGAAGGCGACGCGAGCCAATATGCCGGCGCGACCGGCCAGGGCGGTCTCCTTGTGATCAAGGGCAATGCCGCCTCGCGCTGCGGCATCTCCATGAAGGGCATTGATATCGTCGTTCATGGAAATATCGGCCACATGTCGGCCTTCATGGGGCAGTCGGGCCATCTGGTCGTGCTCGGTGAGGCCGGTGAGGCCCTTGGAGACAGCCTTTACGAAGCCAAGCTTTTCGTTCGTGGCTCGGTCAAGAGCCTCGGCTCGGACTGCATTGAAAAGGAGATGCGCCCGGAGCATCTCGAAAAGCTTTCCGAGCTTCTCCACAGGGCCGGCGTGAGAGGCGTCAGGCCGGAAGAGTTCAAGCGCTACGGATCGGCGCGCAAGCTCTATAATTTCAACATCGACAACGCCGATGCGTATTGAGGCGAGGCAGACATTATGAGCTATCACAATCCCTTTACGCCGCCGCGCAAGTCCGCCACATTCGACGACCATACGCTTGCTGAGATCCGTCGTGCGGCGGCAACCGGCATCTACGACATTCGCGGTGCCGGCACGAAGCGCAAGGTGCCGCATTTCGACGACCTTCTTTTCCTCGGTGCATCGATCTCGCGCTATCCGCTCGAGGGCTACCGCGAGAAGTGCGACACGTCGGTCGTTCTCGGCAGCCGCTTTGCCAAAAAGCCCATCATGCTCAAGACTCCGATTACCATTGCCGGCATGAGCTTCGGCGCGCTGTCGGGCAATGCCAAGGAAGCGCTCGGGCGCGGCGCCACGCTTGCGGGTACGTCTACCACGACGGGCGACGGCGGCATGACCGACGAGGAGCGCGGCCATTCGCAGACGCTCGTCTATCAGTATCTTCCTTCGCGCTACGGCATGAATCCGAGGGACTTGCGGCGTGCAGATGCGATCGAGGTGGTGGTCGGCCAGGGCGCGAAGCCCGGCGGCGGCGGCATGCTGCTCGGCCAGAAGATTTCCGATCGCGTCGCCAATATGCGCAATCTGCCGAAAGGCATCGACCAGCGCTCGGCCTGCCGGCATCCGGACTGGACCGGTCCGGACGATCTTGAGATCAAGATCATGGAACTGCGCGAAATCACCGATTGGGAAAAGCCCATTTATGTGAAGGTCGGTGGCGCGCGTCCCTATTACGATACGGCTTTGGCCGTGAAGGCCGGTGCCGATGTCGTCGTCCTCGACGGCATGCAGGGCGGTACGGCCGCGACCCAGGACGTCTTCATCGAGAATGTCGGCATGCCGACGCTCGCCTGCATCCGTCCCGCCGTGCAGGCGCTGCAGGATCTCGGCATGCACCGCAAGGTGCAATTGATCATATCCGGCGGCATTCGTTCCGGTGCGGATGTGGCAAAGGCGCTTGCGCTTGGCGCCGATGCGGTCGCTATCGGTACGGCAGCGCTGGTCGCGATCGGCGACAACGATCCGCGCTGGGAGGAAGAATATCAGAAGCTTGGCACCACCGCTGGCGCCTATGACGACTGGCACGAAGGCAAGGATCCGGCCGGCATCACGACCCAGGATCCGGAACTTGCCGCGCGGCTCGACCCGGTTGCGGCTGGCCGTCGTCTTGCCAACTATCTCAAGGTGATGACGCTGGAAGCGCAGACGATTGCGCGTGCCTGCGGCAAGAACCATCTGCATAATCTGGAGCCGGAGGATCTCTGCGCGCTGACCATGGAAGCTGCTGCCATGGCGCAGATCCCGCTTGCGGGCACCAACTGGTATCCGGGCAAGGGAGGCTACTGAATTTCACCGCCGGGCAGAAATGCCCGGCGGCATCCCGTCAAAAACGAAGTGTCTCTAAGAAATCCAAAGGGGAACGAGAATGACACTGGACCTTGCTGCTTTTGCGAAAGACAAGGGCATCAAATATTTCATGATCAGCTATACCGATCTGTTTTCCGGCCAGCGCGCCAAGCTTGTGCCGGCGCAGGCGATCGCGGGCATGCAGGAAGAGGGCGCGGGCTTTGCCGGTTTCGCCACCTGGCTCGACATGACGCCCGCCCATCCGGACCTCTTCGCAGTGCCGGACCCATCCTCCGTCATCCAGCTCCCATGGAAGAAGGATGTTGCCTGGGTCGCGGCCGATTTGCTGATGGATGGCGAGCTGGTCGCCCAGGCGCCGCGCAATGTTTTGAAGAAGCTGGTCAAGGAAGCCGGGGCCGAGGGCAAGCGGGTCAAGACCGGCGTCGAAGCCGAATTCTTCCTGATCACAGCTGACGGCGGGAAAATCTCGGATGAATACGATACCGCCGAGAAGCCCTGCTACGATCAGCAGGCCGTTATGCGCCGTTACGATGTCATTGCCGAGATCTGCGATTACATGCTGGAACTGGGGTGGAAACCCTACCAGAACGACCACGAGGACGCCAACGGCCAGTTCGAGATGAACTGGGAATATGACGACGCACTGCGCACGGCCGACAAGCATTCCTTCTTCAAGTTCATGGTCAAGTCGGTTGCTGAGAAGCATGGCTTGCGCGCCACCTTCATGCCGAAACCTTTCAAGGGCCTGACCGGCAATGGCTGCCATTGCCATATCTCGGTGTGGAGCAATGACGGCAGGACCAACATCTTCGCCGACAGGGAAGCGGAATTCGGCCTCTCGGCGGAGGGGAGGCACTTCCTTGGCGGCATCATGAAACATGCTTCGTCGCTTGCCGCCATCACCAATCCGACGGTCAACTCCTATAAGCGCATCAACGCGCCGCGTACGACGTCGGGCGCCACCTGGTCGCCGAACACGGTCACCTGGACCGGCAATAACCGCACCCATATGGTGCGCGTGCCAGGCCCCGGCCGCTTCGAGCTGCGCCTGCCGGATGGTGCGGTCAACCCGTACCTGCTCCAGGCGATCATCATTGCCGCCGGCCTTGACGGCATTCGCAACAAGGCTGATCCCGGCCCGCATCACGATATCGACATGTATGCCGAGGGCCATCTGGTGAAGGATGCGCCGCGCCTGCCGCTCAACCTGCTTGATGCATTGCGCGCCTATGATGCCGACGAGGGCCTGAAGGCAGCGATCGGGTCCGAATTCTCCGCCGCCTATCTCAAGCTCAAGCAGCAGGAATGGAATTCCTACTGCTCGCATTTCACGCAGTGGGAACGCGAGACTACGCTTGACGTCTGAGCCAGTGGCCCGACGATTGAAAATCGCGACGCAAAAGGCCGGAACCGGGAACCCGGCCAATGACAGTCTGCGCGCTTCGAATGGCAAGGGAAGAGACAGCATGATGAAATTCGTATTGACCGTATCGTGCCGCTCGACGCGTGGGATCGTTGCGGCGATCTCGAACTATCTGGCCAATCAGGGCTGCAACATCGTCGACAGTTCGCAGTTCGACGATCTCGATACCGGCAAGTTCTTCATGCGGGTGAGCTTCCTCTCCGAGGAAGGTGTGGGGCACGAGACACTGATCGACGGCTTCAAGCCGATCGCCGGCAAGTTCGAGATGGAGGCTGAGATCCACGATGCCCACAAGCGCATGAAGGTGCTTTTGATGGTGTCGCGTTTTGGCCATTGCCTCAACGACCTGCTGTATCGCTGGAAGATCGGTGCGCTGCCGATCGACATCGTCGGCGTGGTCTCCAATCATTTCGACTATCAGAAGGTGGTCGTCAATCACGACATTCCCTTCCACCACATCAAGGTGACGAAGGACAACAAGCCGCAGGCCGAAGCGCAACTGCTGGAGCTCGTCGAGCAGACCGGCACCGAA
Organism: Rhizobium sp. BK060; assembly: GCF_014193145.1. Classification (NCBI taxonomy): domain Bacteria; kingdom Pseudomonadati; phylum Pseudomonadota; class Alphaproteobacteria; order Hyphomicrobiales; family Rhizobiaceae; genus Rhizobium; species Rhizobium sp. BK060. The sequence continues at coordinate 35,882 of NZ_JACHYW010000007.1, read as the reverse complement.
CTGATCGTGCTCGCCCGCTATATGCAGGTGCTGTCGGACGCGCTCTGCAAGAAGATGTCGGGCCGGATCATCAACATCCACCATTCCTTCCTGCCGAGCTTCAAGGGGGCCAACCCCTACAAGCAGGCCTATGAGCGTGGTGTGAAGCTGATTGGCGCCACGGCGCATTATGTAACCGCCGACCTCGATGAAGGCCCGATCATCGAGCAGGATACGGCGCGCATCACCCACGCCCAAAGCGCCGACGATTACGTATCCATCGGCCGCGACGTCGAGAGCCAGGTGCTGGCGCGTGCCATCCATGCGCATATCCACTACCGCACCTTCCTCAACGGCAACCGCACCATCGTCTTCCCAGCCAGCCCGGGAAGCTATGCTTCTGAGCGCATGGGGTGAGCGATGGGCAAGGTCATCGACGGCAAGCAGGTGGCGGCTTCGGTCATTGATGCGGTAAAGACGGCAACGTCGGCGCTGGAAAAGGAGACGGGTGTGAAGACGGGCCTTGCCGTCGTCATCGTCGGCGACGATCCGGCCAGCCACACCTATGTGAATTCCAAGAGCAAGATGGCCAAGGAGTGCGGCTTCACCTCGATCCAGCACACGTTGCCGGCGGAGACGACGCAAGGCGAGCTTGCTGGCCTCGTGCGGTCGCTGAACGTAGACCCGTCCATCCATGGCATCCTGGTGCAGCTGCCGCTGCCGAAGGATCTGGATGCCGATGCGGTCATCCAGTCGATCCGGCCGGAGAAGGACGTCGATGGTCTGCATGTGGTCAATGCCGGCAAGCTTGCGACCGGCGATCTCGCAACCGGCCTGATCTCCTGCACGCCGGCCGGCGCCATGCTTCTCGTGCGCTCCATCAATGGCGAGGACCTGTCGGGGCTGAATGCCGTCGTCATCGGCCGCTCCAACCTGTTCGGCAAGCCGATGGCGCAATTGCTGCTCCATGCCAATGCGACGGTGGCCATGGCGCATTCGCGCACGAAGGATCTGGCGACCGTGGCACGCGGCGCCGATATCCTGGTGGCTGCGGTCGGCCGTCCGGAGATGGTCAAGGCCGACTGGATCAAACCGGGCGCGACGGTCATCGATGTCGGTATCAACCGCATTGCCGCACCCGAGCGGGGCGAGGGCAAGAGCCGGCTGGTGGGCGATGTCGCCTATGTGGAAGCCTCGGATGTTGCCGCTGCGATCACGCCGGTGCCGGGCGGTGTCGGACCGATGACGATTGCCATGCTGATGGCCAATACCGTCGTTGCCGCCCATCGCGCCGCAGGAAGGCCGCCGCCGAGGTTTTGAGGGAAAATCCGTCTAAACGACGACAAAAACCATTCGGGTCGACTTGCCAAGACACGAAAGCCGATTATAGTCAGGAAATAATTATTCCATAGAAGAAAATGAGGGAACGAAATGACGTTATCTTGGCGTTTTTCCGCCTTGGCGGACCGACATCGCGCTCTGGGCTCGAAGCTTGAGGACTGGAGCGGAATGGGCACCGCCTGGACCTACAATAAGGACATGTCCGAAGAGCATGTCGCGGTCCGGACAAAAGCCGGCATCATGGACGTTTCGGGGCTGAAAAAGGTTCATCTCGTCGGCCCGCATGCCATCGCCGTCCTCGACTACATAACCACCCGCGACATGACGAAGATCTATCCCGGCCGCTCGGTCTATGCCGCGATGTTGAATGACCGCGGCCATTTCACAGACGATTGCATTGTCTATCGCACTGGCCCGAATTCCTGGATGCTGGTGCATGGCTCGGGCTCCGGCCACGAAGAGATCGTCAAGCAGGCGGCAGGTCGCAATTGCGCCGTGCTTTTCGACGACGACCTGCACGATCTTTCGCTGCAGGGGCCGGTCGCGGTCGATTATCTCGCCAAATATGTACCTGGCATTCGCGATCTCAAATATTTCCACCATATGCAGACCACGCTCTTTGGCGCGCCTGTGATGATCTCGCGCACCGGCTATACCGGCGAGCGCGGTTATGAAATCTTCGTGCGCGGTCAGGATGCCGTCATGGTCTGGGACCGGATCGTCGCCGAAGGCGAAGATATGGGAATTATTCCTTGCTGCTTCAGCGTCCTCGACATGCTGCGCGTCGAAAGTTATCTGCTCTTTTATCCCTACGACAATTCTCAGATGTATCCCTTTGCCGATCAGCCGCCAGGCGACAGCCTTTGGGAACTCGGCCTCGACTTCACGGTCAGCCCCGGCAAGACCGGCTTCCGCGGCGCTGAGGAACATGCGCGCCTGAAAGGGAAGGAACGCTTCAAGATTTTCGGCATGCTGATCGATGCCGACGGCCCCGCCGACCTCGGCGACGAGGTCTTTGCCGACGGAAAGAAGGTCGGTGTCATCACCTGCACGAGCTATTCCACGCTGACCAGGAAATCCATGGCAATCGCCCGTCTCGACGTCGATAAGGCCGTGCAGGGCACAAAGCTCGAGGTTCGTGGCAAGAACGTCAAAGCCGGTGCAATTGCGCACACGCTGCCATTCGACGATCCGGAAAAAAAGAAGCGGACCGCGATCGGTTAGGGAGCGCGCCATGCTTGTTGAAGGCATTAAGAGCCGACCCGTCTACAGGGGCCTGATCATCCAGCCAACGGCACGCAAGCATATTTTCGCTCTGGAAGGCGAGGGCGCGCTGGCTCTTATCGAGCAGCAGGCTGCGCTTGACGAAACGGGACTTGCTCGCAGCGAAGTCCTCTATGTTGCGCGCGGCTCGCAGGGCAAGGGCCATGATGAGATCCTGCGCAGGCTCGGCGTCGATATGTTCTTCGCAGCGCCGACGATTGCGACGCTGCTCTTTCGCCTCAAAGGTTCGCTCGCCACCGCCCGTATGGGCACGCGACTTTATATTGCCGGCACCGAAGGCTTTATCGGCCAGGCAATGATGGTGGCGCTTGATTACGGCATGGACCATGCCTCGATCATGACGGAGCATCGTGGCTCGCTGGCGCGTCGCGTGCAGTGCGTCCACTGCAAGGGCATTAGCGAGGATGTCACCCACAGCCCCTTTGCCTGCGGTCACTGCGGGCTTCCGCTCTTGGTGCGCGACCATTATTCGCGCCGGCTCGGAGCCTTTCAGGGGGTCAACATCGATGCGGAAGAGCCGGGCAGCGCCCCTGATCCGGAGGAGTTGTTCCTATGAGCGGTGGTACTGAAATTCCCGTCCGTGTGACGAAGGTGACGCCGATCGCGCATCGGATCAAACGCTTCCGCTTCGAACGCCTCGATGGCAAGCCGATGCCTTATTTCTCCGGCGGTGCGCACGTGATCGTCTCGATGAACGACGAGGGGCATATCAGACGCAACGCTTATTCGCTGATGTCGCCGCCGCATGATTGCTCGGGCTATGAGGTCAGCGTGCTGCATGTGGAGGATTCGCGCGGCGGCTCCAGCTTCATGCATGAGAAGGTCAGCGAAGGCCACGAGCTCAGGGTGAGCTATCCAGTCAACCTCTTCCAGCCGGATTGGCGTGGACGCAAGCATCTGCTGATTGCCGGCGGCATCGGCATTACGCCCTTCATCGCCATGATGGAGCAGTTTTCCCGCGAGGGTGCCAATTTCGAGCTGCATTATGCGGTGCGTTCGCTCGATCGCGGAGCCTATTGCCAGGACCTCGTCGCGCGCTATGGCGCGCAGCGGGTGAAGATCTATTGCGACGCCGATCGCAATTTTATTCCCGTTGCCCGCCTGCTCGAGAGCCAGCCGCTCGGTACGCATCTCTATGTCTGCGGCCCGGCCGGCATGATCGATGGCGTGCTAAGGACGGGTCTGGAGGCCGGCTGGCCAGAGCAGAACCTGCATTCTGAACGTTTCCTCTCCTCAAGACCCGGCAAGCCGTTCTCGATCAAACTGACGCGCTCCGGCAAGACGGTGCATGTCGGCCATCACGAGAGCATGCTGGACGCCATCGAGGCGGCGGGTGTCGACGCGCCCTTCCTCTGTCGCGGCGGAGCCTGCGGACAGTGCGAGACGGTGGTTGCCGCCTGCGAGGGCAAGCTTTTGCACCACGACGTCTATCTGACCGATGAAGAAAAGGCTTCCGGCCGCAAGGTGATGATCTGTGTCTCCCGCTTCGAGGGAAACACGCTGCATCTCGACCTCTAGGCATCGGGCCGAACCAGGAGAACGGACATGGCAATCGCCTTCAAGCAGGAAACCTTCCGGGACGATTTCAGCTACCGGAACAGTCCGGAAAACATCCGGCGCTTTCCGTTCCCCTTCGATCGCGACGAGTACATGTATTCCGTCAACATGGAACCGCATGTGAAGGGGCAGGCGGGCACCGTCTACGAAAGCCTGATCGATGTCGATGAGCATTATGTCGCCGAGATGCACGATCGGGCGCTGGTGCTGAAGGAAGATCCGCTGCGCTATCAGGCGCTGCCGCATATGATGACGGCGCAATGGGATACGCTGGAGCTGCTGATGGAAGAGCAGGCCGCCGGTTACCCCGAGCATTTCACGCTGATCAAGAACGGCGACCAGTGGCGCTGGATCAACCGGCCGCTCGGCATCGACGATAGCTTCACCTTCGGCGATGCTTCAACGCTGCCCTACGAGCCCTTCGAATACATAACCCGCCAGGCCCAGGGTGACTTCTGCATCGTCGACCAGCGCGACGGCAACCTGTGGATGGATGCCGGCATGGTGACGACGCAGGCCGACTGGTCGCTTGATTTCGACATCGGCATGAATTTCATGGAATGGCACGGGCCGGTGCCGCTTGCCCATCAGATCGGCGTCTTCGACCGCGCGCTGAAGTTCCTCCTGAACCTACAGCAGGGCAAGCCGACGCGGCGCTTCAACTGGACGATGACCATCAATCCCCGCCTCGATACCAGTCCTGAGAACTATCCCAAATGGGGTCCTGACCGCACGACCGTGACGCCAGCGAATGTCGGCGAGAAGGTGCATCTGCGCGTCGAGTTGCAGAGCCTTTGGCGTCTGCCGCGTTCGAACGCCATTCTCTTCGTCATCCGCTGCTATCTGATGAACATGAACGAGCTCGTGACCGTGCCGAAGTGGGCGCGCCGCTTTCCGCGCGTGCTACGCACCCTGCCGCCGGAACTCATCGACTACAAGGGCCTGACGCGCTACCGCCAGACGACGATCGACTGGCTTTCGACATATGACGACGGGGCTCCCACAAGCCCCGGCATCTTCCCGGATTGATCCCGGCCGCCGCGCCAAATGACTGCATGCGATAAGAACTTCGATAGAATCGAGAAGGGGAATGCTTCATGACAAGAGTTGCCGTTATCGGTGCCGGACCATCGGGGCTCGCTCAATTGCGGGCCTTCCAATCGGCTGCCAAGAAGGGTGCCGACATTCCGCAAGTCGTGTGCTTCGAAAAGCAGTCGGACTGGGGAGGGCTTTGGAATTATACTTGGCGCACCGGCCTCGACGAATATGGTGAGCCGGTTCACGGCAGCATGTATCGTTACCTCTGGTCGAACGGCCCGAAGGAATGCCTGGAATTTGCCGATTATTCGTTCGAGGAACATTTCGGCAAGCCGATCGCCTCCTATCCGCCGCGCGCCGTGCTGTGGGACTATATCAAGGGCCGCGTCGAGAAGGCGGATGTGCGCAAATGGGTCCGCTTCAGCACGCCGGTACGCATGGTGCGTTTCGACGAGGACAAGAAGAAATTCACGGTAACAGCGCACGACCGCGTCGAAGACCGCATGTATGACGAGGAATTCGACTATGTCGTCGTCGCCACCGGGCACTTCTCGACGCCGAACGTTCCCTATTTCGAGGGTGTGAAGACCTTCAACGGCCGTGTGCTGCATGCCCATGACTTCCGCGATGCGCTGGAATTCAAGGGCAAGGACATCCTCATCGTCGGCCGCAGCTATTCGGCCGAAGACATTGGCTCGCAATGCTGGAAATACGGCGCCAAATCGGTGACCACGAGCTACCGCTCGAAGCCGATGGGCTTCAAATGGCCGGAGAATTTCGAGGAACGGCCGCTACTGACCAAGCTCGAAAACAAGACCGCTTATTTCCTCGATGGTTCGAGCAAGCAGGTCGATGCGTTGATCCTGTGCACCGGATACCAGCACCATTTTCCTTTCCTGCCGGACGAGTTGCGCCTGAAGACCGCCAACCGGCTGTGGGCCGACGGTCTCTACAAAGGCGTGATCTTCGACAAGAATCCGCAGCTCTTCTATATCGGCATGCAGGACCAGTTTTACACCTTCAACATGTTCGACGTGCAGGCCTGGTGGGCGCGCGATGTCATGATGGGCCGCATCGAGCTGCCGCCGGAAGAGGAACTGAAGGCGAATTTCGATATGTGGCGTGCCCGCGAGGAGACGCTGGAAGATGCCGAGCAGATGATCTGGTATCAGGGCGACTATGTGAAGGAGCTGCTTGCCGAGACCGACTATCCGAGCTTTGACATCGAAGGCACGAACAAGACCTTCATGGAGTGGGAGCACCACAAGGCGGAAAACATCATGGGTTTCCGCGACCATGCCTATCGCTCACTGATGACCGGCAATCTGTCGCCGAAGCATCACACGCCCTGGGTCGAAGCGCTCGACGACTCGATGGAGGAATATCTGCGTAACTGAGGATCTCGTAAGACTTCATAACCGGAAAGGGCCGTTCGTCGCGGCCCTTTCCGGTGTGTTTGAAACAAGACAAAGCACCTTGATCTGCAACTCTTTTTCTTCGGGCATGGTCTTCATGGATTTCCAAACGAGCGTTCTCGGCCGCATGAGCGGCTTTCTCTATCGTTGCCGCGCCGATGAGAACTATACGATGCTGGAAATGACCGATGGCATCGAGCGCGTCTTCGGCTATCGCGCCGACGAGATCATCGGCAACCGCACGCGGACCTTCACCTCCATCATGTGCGAGGAGGACGTGCCGATCATGGACGAGGTTGTCGGCAAGGCGTTGGAGAACCGCACCGACTGGACGATGGAATATCGGATACGCCACAGTGACGGTCATTTCATCTGGGTCACGGAGACTGGCGGCGGCGTATGGGATGAAGCGGGCGCGCTGCTCTATCTCGAAGGCAGCATCATCAATATCGAATCGCTCTATCGGCGTATCGACGAACAGACCGCGGATATGCGGGTCACCGCCTCCAAGACCGGCGAAATTCTGCAGTCTCTGCGCTACCTGAAATTGCTTGCGGTCAATGCCGGCATAGAGGCGGCAAGAGCCGGAACGGCTGGGTCCGGCTTTGCCGTGCTGGCGGCGGAGATGCGCTCTCTCGCCAACTCTTCGGAGGAGGCCGCACGGGCGATCTCGAATGCGCAGCGCAAAACGGAGTAGCCGATTAGGACCGCGGCCGCGTCTTTTGCGGATCGTAGTGTGAGAGCGGCACGATGACGGCCGGCAAGCGTTTCTGCTGGCCGTCGAGCTTGCCAATCTCAACCGCGGTGCCGACGCCTGCATGAGTCACGTCGATGCGGGCAAGCGCGATCATCTTGGCGAGGATCGGCGAGCGTGTGGCGCTGGTGACGACGCCGACCTGTGCTCGGCCGATATGAACACAATCGCCATGGTCGACCGCTTCATTGGCCTGGACATCTAGTCCGACCAGAAGGTGGCGTGGGTTCTCCTTGCGGCGGATAAGTGCGTCGCGGCCGATGAAATCATCCTGCTTGGATTTCAGCGGCACGGTGAAGCCGATGCCGGCCTCGAAGGGATCCGTCTGGTCGGTGAATTCGTGATGGGCGAAGATCAGTCCCGCCTCGATGCGAACCATGTCGAGTGCTTCGAGACCCATGGGCTTCAGACCGTGCGGTTGCCCCGCCTGCCAGACGGCATCGAAGACGGTCAAAGCATCCTTGGGATGGCAGAAAATCTCGTAGCCGAGCTCACCGGTGTAACCCGTGCGCGAGACGACGACGGGAGCGCCCTCGAAGTCGCCGATGCGGCCAACGGCGAAGCGGAACCATTCCAGTTCGCCGATCGTCGGCTGGCGCGGCGCCGTCCAGATGATCTCCTTCAGGATGTCGCGGCTCTTAGGTCCCTGCACGGCGATATTGTGCATCTGGTCGGTCGATGAGCGTACCCAGGCCTTGAAACCCTTCTTCTCAGCCTGCTCGCGCAGCCAGATGCCGCTGTAGTCGTCGCCGCCGATCCAGCGGAAATTCTTGTCGCCGAGCCGGAAGAGCGTGCCGTCGTCGATCATGCCGCCGTTTTCATAGCACATGGCTGAATAGACGACCTGGCCGGTCGATAGCTTGCGGACATCGCGTGTCAGGCAATATTGCAGCAGCTCTTCGGCATCCGGCCCCGTCACCTCGAACTTGCGAAGTGGCGAGAGATCGATGACGGCAGCATGTTCACGGCAGGCCCAATATTCCTCGACCGGGCCTTCGGCGGCAAAGCGGTTCGGCAGCCAGTAGCCGCGATATTCGGTGTAATCCCGCGTCAGTGCGCAGAGGCGAGGGTGGAACGCGGTTTCGCGCGTCAGTTCGGCGTCGGCGTCAGGGGTCATGCGATAGGCTACCGCTCGTGAGAATTTCTCTTTTCCGGAAAAGGTGCGGACGTGAATATCCGTCGGATCCCAGCCATTCGCCGCGTCGATATCGTCGGGGCAGGAGGAGGAGACGCAGACGAGATCGGTCAGCGCCCGCATCAGTACATAGTCGCCCGGCCGCGACCACGGTTCGTCGAGATAGAGCTGATTATTGTGGTCGATATTGGTGTTGTAGAAGTAGTTGAGCGCTTCCCAGCCCTTGCGGCCGGCAATGCCATAGGGCGCCAGCGCCGCGTTGAAGTTGTCGGTGCAATTGACGTGGCCAGGATAGCCCATATCGTCATAATAACGGGAATTGCAGGCGGTCGCGAAGGCGTCGTGACGCCCGACCGTATCCTGCACGATCTCCACCAGCGGTTCGAAGTCGCGATCGAAGGCTTTCGAGGGCAGGCCGGGCGCGGGATAGCTGCGGCCGAGCAGAGTGCGGGTGATGGTGGCATCGAGCGCGAGATCCAACCCCTTGTCCACCTTGCGGGCAGCAAAGGCCTGGAAGTCGGTGCACTGCCGGCCGTAGACGTCGATGATCTGGATGAATTCGCCGGCGCGCACGAAGTAGGCGGACGCCGTGGCCGCCCTGATACGGATATCCTCGATTGGGTCTGCCAGCGGTTCCGGCAGGGCGGAGGCATAGTCGCGGATGAATTGGCTGCGCCGAATTCTAATCTCGATCGGCGTCGTGGTGTCCTGTGCCTCCGGTGACATGGCATCGCCCGGTGCCGTGACGATCAACAGGCCTGTCAGCGCAATCGTGAACTCGGCCGTGCTGCCGGCAGGCGATGCCGTTCCAAGGATACGAAGAGCCCCGGCTTTCGAGAGATCGGCGCCACGGCGTTGCAATGCTGCGCGGGTTCTTGCCGCGCTCTCGTCGTCGGAAGAGAGGATGGATTTCAGCCCTTCCGCAGCATCGGTGAAGGCCGTTCCCAAGCCGGCGGCCTGGAACTTGCCCGTCGTATCGAGGAAGGACAGTTCGCAGGCCTGTCCGCCCTCGCTGTCGGTCACCGTGATATGATCACCGGGCTCGACGCGCATAACGAGCGATCCGCCACCCTTGCAGCGGTAGCGTTCTGTATTCGGCGGCAATGTCGTGATGCCCGGATAGCGGATCATGCTCGCCGAAGGGGGCCGCACTCCGGCGATCGTCGGATGGAGATCTCGCATGCAATCCTCTCGGCGGAACGATGTGCCTCCCGGCACTCGGATCATGCTGACAAAACGCCTCCCGAAAGTAAAGGGATGTTGACTAAAAAGAAAATATATTTACTTTCTATAAAGGGCCTAGACTGGAAATCCGCGTGCAGACGCGGCTCACGAAAACCTCCAGCAAGCCCGAAATGCCATGGGAGGCACGTTCAAGGAGACGTACGAAAGTTACGTTCGGAACAAAAACGGGGAACTTCATCGATGACTGATATTGTGGACGCCGGCGTTTCCGCTGGCACCGAAGGTAAGCTTATACGCGCGCTCGACTGGAAGGGCGCGTTCTGGGTTGCTGCGGGCGTGCCGCCGCTCGTTCTTTTCTCCATCGGCGGTATCGCCGGAACAACGGGCAAGCTCGCCTTCGCCGTGTGGATCATCTCGATGATCATGGGATTTCTGCAATCTTTCACCTACGCGGAAATTGCTGGCATGTTTGCCAACAAGTCCGGCGGCGCCTCCGTCTACGGTGCGACTGCCTGGTTGCGCTATTCGAAGTTCATCGCGCCACTCTCGGTCTGGTGCAATTGGTTTGCCTGGTCGCCGGTGCTGTCACTGGGTTGTGCCATCGCAGCCGGCTATATTCTCAATGCCTTTTTCCCGATCCCGGCGGCGGACTCGCAGGCCGTCGTCACCTGGATCAGCGCGCATGCCACGTCTATAGCGGCCGATAGCCCGCGCGTTGCTGAATATATTGCAGCTCACGCCGGCACGTCGCCACAGGATGCTGTAAGCACGTTGCTCAGCGCCGATGGCGTTGCCGCGCTGACGCCAGCCATCCGCAACTGGTCTCTCGTCAGCTTCAACATTCCATTCCTCGCGACCGCCAACATCAACGCCACCTTCTTCATTGGTGGGATCCTGATGCTGATCATCTTCGCGATCCAGCATCGCGGCATTTCTGAGACGGCAAGTGTGCAGAAGTGGCTCGCGATCATCGTTCTCGTGCCGTTGCTGATCATCGGTGTCTATCCGATCGTCAGCGGCCAGATCATTGCCTCCAACGTCACCGGCCTCGTGCCGCCGACAGCCGCCTATGCCGGTACCGACGGTATCTGGAGCAATGGTGGCTGGACGCTCTTCCTCGGCGGCCTCTATATCGCTGCCTGGTCGACCTATGGTTTTGAGACCGCCGTCTGCTATACGCGCGAGCTCAAGAATCCGAAGACCGACACGTTCAAGGCGATTTTCTATTCCGGTCTTGCCTGCTGCCTGTTCTTCTTCCTCGTGCCCTTCGCCTTCCAGGGCGTGCTCGGCCATGCCGGCATGTTGGCGCCGGGCATCGTAGATGGCACCGGTGTAGGCGAAGCGCTCGGTGGCCTGATCGGCGCCGGCAGGATCGTCACGCAGCTGCTCGTCATCCTGATGATCCTGGCGCTGTTCCTCGCGATCATGACCGCGATGGCCGGTTCCTCACGCACGCTCTATCAGGGCTCGAAGGACGGCTGGCTGCCGAAATATCTCGACCATGTGAACGAGAATGGCGCACCGACCAGGGCAATGTGGACGGACTTCGCCTTTAACCTCGCCCTTCTCGCCATTGCATCTGACACCAGCGGCTATTTCTTCGTGCTCGCCGTCTCCAACGTCGGCTACATCATCTTCAACTTCCTCAATCTCAATTCCGGCTGGATCCACCGCATCGACTCCGGCCATATCGGGCGTCCGTGGAAGGCGCCGACCTGGCTCATCGGCCTCAACACCGTTCTCGCTTTCGTCAATGCGCTCTTCCTCGGTGCCGGTGCCAAGGTCTGGGGTTACGCAAACGCGCTCTGGATCGGCTTCGCTTTCGCCGCGTTGATCCTGCCGGTTTTCGCCTACAGGCACTATGTGCGCGACGGCGGCAAGTTCCCTGCCGGGGCGATGGAGGATCTGGGCCTGGTCGGATTGGATCTAGGTGTGAAGAAGGCAGGTATTCTGCCATATCTGGCGCTTGCCGGCGGCCTCGCAATCGTGCTGATCGCCAATTGGTTTTTCCAACTGCCAGGATAACGCAAGGCGAGGGCAGAACCAGCATCTTCCCGTCACTTGATTTATCCTCGGCAGTTGCGCATCTCGTAGATGGCCGGGCCCGGGGAGGATGGGGATCTTGCGCGAATGGTTGCCGGGGATGACCGCCCCGGCACCGGTCTGGGGAATGATCTGGTCAAGCATTGCTGTCATAAGCTTTATCGGGCGCCACAAAAGGGCCGGCGCCCCGGCAACTGCTTTTGTGCTGCCTGCACATCCAGTCAGCACGCTTACCAACGATCCAAGACCAGCAAGAGTTGGAGAATCTACACCAAGTGCAACATGGGCGTGTGAAGGGTAGGGGATTAGCCGCATTCACGCAAATGCGCCATGAAGACCTCCGCCGGTGTTTTGTAGCCCAAGCACTTTCTTGGCAGCGAATTCAGGTGATGAGCGAGGTCGACGAGCTGCTGCTGAGCGACATTGGACAGATCCGTATCGCCTGGCATGAAGCGTCGAATGCGCTTGTTGGTGTTCTCGACAGCGCCTTTTTGCCAGGGCGAATTGGGATCGCAGAACCAGCTTCTGGCGCCGATCCCATTTTCCAAAGCCCGAAAGCCGCGAAACTCGGTACCACGGTCGAAGGTGAAACTCTGGCGGGCGAAGGCCGGCAAAGGTGAGAACGCATCGATGATCTTGTCCATGATTGGCCGCGAGTGCCGGCTGCGGTTCTTGATCATCACCGTATAGCGGCTCTTGCGCTCGACGAGCGAGGTGACGTTGGTCTCTCCGAGTTCACGCCGGAAGATCAGGAGATCGCCCTCCCAATGCCAGAACTGTGAACGATCACCAATAAAATCCGGGCGTTGGGAGATTCTGTAGTCAAGCGGGATCAAGCCGTCGCGCGGCTTCTCGCGCGCCAGCGTCGGACCGAAATCCAGATAGCGCTCGCGGATCAGGTCCAGCGCCGCATTGCGAAACTCCTCGCTGTGGCGCCGGTTGCTCGGCTGCGTTCGCTTCTTCGAAACCAGGCCAGTTGGACCATCCCGGTCATAGGCCCGCAGCAGCCGATGGACCTGACTTCGACTGAGGTCGAGCAGTTCGGCAGCCTGGACGACGCTCAGGCGCTGATCACGGATCTTCTGAATGACGTCGAGGCGATGCAATTCTTTCTGCGACATGGTGATCATAAAGGACATGACGACTCCGACCGCTCATGGTCTCGACCAGGCTGAAGATCGTCATCCTTGCTCCCAACGTTGGCTTTGACCAGTGCGTCGAGAGGCGAGACTGTCGCATCTCTAACGGGCCCAACTGTCGCATTACTAAATAGCCCCTACATCCAGAAGTCGGATAAGATAACTTATGGAACTTTTCCACGATTGGCCGCGAAACGTAGCCTCATTATTGCGCAACAAGCCATTCATCACGATGGCGCCTAGACACTTAGTGCGTCCAGCCCAGCAAAGAGCTCCAGCGCCTCCGGATTGGTCAGCGCTTCCTTATTCTTCACCGGTCGGCCGTGGACGACCTCGCGGACGGCGAGTTCGACGATCTTTCCCGACTTGGTGCGCGGAATGTCGGCGACCTGAATGATTTTGGCCGGCACGTGACGCGGCGACGCACCCACACGGATTTTGGTGGTGAGCTTCTTGTCGAGTTCCGCGTCCAGGAACACGCCAGGCGCGAGGCGGACGAAGAGGATGACTCGCACGTCGTCATCCCAATCTTGGCCGATGCAGATCGCCTCGGCCACTTCCTCGAGCTGTTCGACCTGGTTGTAGATCTCGGCCGTACCGATCCGCACGCCGCCGGGATTGAGCGTCGCATCCGAGCGGCCATGGATGATGAGGCCGCCATGTTCTGTCCATTCGGCGAAATCGCCGTGGCACCAGACATTGTCGAAGCGCTCGAAATAGGCTGCGCGATATTTCGCGCCGTTCTCGTCGTTCCAGAAGCCCACCGGCATGGAGGGGAAGCCTTGGTGCAGACCAGTTCGCCATTTTCGCCGCGAACCGGCTTGCCCTCGTCGTCCCAGACATCGACAGCAAGGCCGAGGCCGGGGCCTTGGATCTCGCCGCGCCAGACCGGCTTCACTGGGTTGCCGAGCACGAAGCAGGAGACGATGTCGGTGCCACCGGAGATCGAGGCGAGCTGCACGTCCGGCTTGATGCCCTCATAGACAAAGGAAAAGCCTTCCGGCGACAGCGGCGAACCGGTGGAGGTGATGAGGCGGAGTTCTGAGAGATCATGCGTCTTGAGTGGCTCGATGCCACCCTTGCGCACGGCATCGATATATTTGGCCGAGGTGCCGAAGATCGCAAAGCGTTGCTGCGCAGCATAGTCCCACAACACATTGCCGGAGGGCGCGAAGGGCGAACCGTCGAACAGGCAGAGCGTCGCGCCGCTCGCGAGCCCGGAGGCCAACCAGTTCCACATCATCCAGCCGCAGGTGGTGAAGTAAAAAAGCTTGTCGCCCTCCCCTACCCCGGAATGGAAACGGTGTTCCTTGAGGTGCTGAAGCAGGGTACCGCCTGCGGAATGGACAATGCATTTCGGCACCCCGGTCGTGCCTGACGAGACGAGGATATAGAGCGGATGCGAAAATGGCAGCGGCTCGTATTCCACCGGCCTAGCGGTGAAAGGGATGGTCACCGCGTCGAACGTCTGCGCGTTGGGCAGCGAGGCGGCGAGCGCTTCGGTGTCACCCGCATATTTGACGACCACGACCGGGCGGCGCCACGGCGCGGACCTTGTCACCGACATCCTGGAGCTTGCCATTGTACCAATAGGCATCGCAGGTGATGAACAACTTTGGCTCGATCTGGCCGAAGCGGTCGAGCACGCCCTGCTCGCCGAAATCGGGCGAACAGGACGACCAGATGGCACCGATCGAGGCGGAGGCCAGCATGCAGGCGATGGTCTCCGGCATGTTCGGCATCATCGCCGAGACGCGGTCACCCTTGCCGATGCCCATAGCGCGGAAGGCCTGCTGCAGCTTGGAGACAGTGGAATGGAGCTTGTCCCAGCTCCAGCGATAATTGACCTTGTCCTCGCCGCGGAAAAGCAGGGCGTCCGCGGCGCCCTGCTTGACCAGCAGGTTCTCGGCGTAGTTCAGCTGCGCATCGGGGAAGAAGCGGGCGAGTGTCCTAAGAATGGGGCCAGCCCTCGGAAGAGCGTCGGATCCAGAACGAGCATTGTCACAAGAAGATCTGCGAACCGCGCGTCTCAGTAGGTTCGTTTGAGACATTGAGCGCCTTGATGGGAATCGAACCACCGCTGCGCCGTGGCTACCATTAGTCAGCAGCAAATCTACTGAAAATTCCTGCCCTTGATCTTCAGGGTATCGATATCAAAGGTCCGGCACAAACATATCTCTCAGCCGAAGCCCCGGCGCCAGCCGTTCGCGAGAATCCGGGCTGCATGAAGAGCCGTGCGCGAACACGTCGCCGCCGCGTCCGGTCGGCGGCCAGAATTCACTGTCGCGCCCGGCAGGACGACAGATCGGCCGAGAGATCGAAGATCTACTGAGCGACGAGGTGTTCCACGTCGGCCTCCTGCTGAATCCTGCCATTGATCACGATGGCGCCGAGCACCACCTTGCGCGAGCGAGCCGATGTTCCAACCGGCCTTACGCGACGCTTCAGTGCCGGCGGGCCAGCCAAGGAACGGCGATGCAAACTGCTCTATCCATCTAAGGTTCGCGCCAATAAAGTGGCGGTTGACGGTTGAGCAGCATGGAATCGCCGAATTCATGCGCACGGTAACCGCATGCAGTTAGAGCGGTGGAGGCACTGGCGAGGAGGCCGTCGTCGGCGAAGGCGCGCAACAGCTCGAAATGGCTTTCGCCCGGCTGGTGGACGCCAGTGAGAACCGCATCGACGACGCCGAGCGGAGTGCCACATGCGATGCGCCCTGTCGCAATACCATCTCCGGCACGCACGCTGCCATCGGGATTGGCGGCTGCTTCAAGTGCGCGCACGACGCTCGTGCCGATCGCGATGATGCGGCTGCCCCTGAGCTGCGCCCGCGCTACCTGCGCCACGGTACATTCAGGGATGTGGTACGGCTCGTCGAAGGGAAGGCGCGAGTCGAGCGCGGGATCGCCGGTGGAAGAAATCCCCGCGGCATGCGTGAGTGTTGCAAAACCGATTTCGCGCCGACGCCAAACTTGCAGTGTGCGCCAGTCGAGCGCGAAGGAAGCCGATGGCGCCTCGAACGCGACCGGCCGGGCGGCAATTCTCGTCCAAACATCCCACAGTGCCAGCGGCTCGGGAACATGCGCGTATTGAATCGGCCTGCCATGCTGCGCCAGTCCTGTAAACATGGCTGCTCGGGTGCCTTGGAAGCTAAGCTCGAGAAGGCGAGGATGGTCGAGAACGCGCTTGACGACGGCTTGAAGTGGGCCGAGCTGGAGGCGATCGCCTGATGACAGCGCAGGCGGCGGTAGCCGATCTTCCGTGCGGGTGCGGTGATCGCCCGAGCCGAAGACGATCGCAAGGAAACGGACTGGAGCGGAAGGTGACAGCCAGCCGGCTAAGCGGATCTCGATTGTCTTTCCACATTGGAGATGCGTGCCGTGCAGGCTGGCAGGCAAGGTCGCAGCGTCGTTGGCGACAACCAGATCTCCAGGATCGAATAACGTCCCGAGGTTAGCCCGCGGCAGGTCGCGCATCGTGCCGTCCGGCTCCACGACGAGCAGCCTGGCCGATTGCCGATCGAGCCGATCAGCGGCGATCACGCGTGGGCTCCGGCGGTAAGCGCATCGTGACTCGGCAACGCGTCGAGCATCTTTTCGATGATCTCGGCAGCGGCCAGCTCCGGATCTTTCAAGGTCGACCGATCGGCGTCTGGTAGCGCCAGCGCGTGCAGCGGGGTGTCCATATCGCCCGGGTCGAGGGCAAGAAACCTTATTCCATCTGGGTTCGACTCCGAGTCCCAGATTGCCGTCAGATGGGCAAGCGCTGCCTTGCTCGCGCCATATGCGCCCCAACCGGGATAGGCGTTGACCGCCGCGTCGCTGGAGATGTTGATCACCAGCCCGCCGCGGCCCTCGCGCGCGGACGTGGCAAGCGCACCGAACAGGGCTTTCGTCAGCCGGAAGACGCCGAGAAGGTTGACTACGAGCGCCGCTTCCAGCTCCTCGCACTCCGTATCGGCAAGAAGCGCCAGAGGCACAGGACCGAGGCTCGACGCATTGTTGATCAGGACGTCGACACCGCCAAGATTGGCAGTGATTTGCATCGCGATCGGGTAGATGTCTTCCTTCTTGCCGATGTCGGCGACAATGCCGTGCGCGCCCGTCTCGGCTGCGACGCGTCCGACATTCGCGGCGGTGCGGGCGACGAAGGCAACGCTCGCACCCTTCTCGGCAAGCTGCCGCACAAGCGCCAGTCCGAGGCCGGAAGTGCCGCCGGTGATCCCTACGCGAAGTCCTTGAAGATCGATATTCGCCTGCATTGCGGTGCTCCTTCAATGGGTACCCCTAACTGCTACAAGTTCAAGTTAACTTGAAGTCAAGAGAGCTTCGTGCTTTTATTTATGCATGGATCCGATGCTGACCATCACCGACGTGTCGCGGCGCAGCGGCGTTGCCTCATCAGCTCTGCGCTTCTATGAGGAGCGTGGGTTGATCGCATCCGAGCGCGCCGGCTCGGGACATCGACGCTACCACCGGTCTGCATTGCGGCGGATCGCTTTCATCGTCTTTGCACAGCGGATCGGGTTGACGCTTGAGGAGATCGGCGCCGAGCTCGCCAAGCTGCCGGCCGATCGCGTACCGTCACGTCGGGATTGGTCGCGGTTGTCGAGCGTGTGGGCAAAACGTATCGACCAACGCATAGCCGAGCTACAGCGCCTGCGGTCTGGTCTTGGCGAATGCATCGGTTGCGGCTGCCTGTCGATCGACCGATGCCGCTTGGCGAACCCTGCCGACGTGGCAGGGCGCAAAGGCCCGGGGGCGAGGTATTGGCTGGGGTGAATGAGCCTCCAACGTTACGCCGAACGATTTTCCCGATTATTCAATGTCGCCCAAATCCATATTGGCCGATAGGCTTTGTAACGACGGGCAACGTCCGACTACCTTATTCGAGTCTTGAATGGATTCGCTCGCGGGCCGCTAGTGCGAATTTCCTGTGTGCTCTGCAAGCAGCACTTTTTCTATTCGCCTCAAGGCCGGTTCCCTTAGATCCATTATGCGATCCTTCTGGCCTAAAACGTGAACTCTATGGCAACAAGCCGGTCGCTGGCCTCGAAAGCTCTCGCCGTGCCAGCAACGTCCTCGAAGCGGATGTCGAACGACCGCTACAACTACGCCGAGGTGCGAAGTGTCAGCGCAACGCTCGACGCCCTGCTTTGGCAGCGGGCGCCTTCCTCGATTTTCCCAGCAAGAATACGAACGCGGCGAAAAATACCAGTATGACACGCGTCGTCTTCCCCTCTCATTGCAAATTGTCAGAAATTTGCATATATTTCTGACAGGAGACATGCCATGCAAAAGCTGACATCGCAAATCATGGGGCATGCTGAACGACTGCCGGAAGGATCCGCGCTTTCGGCAAAGAGCTTTCTGCATCTCGCAAATCGTGCCGCACTGGACCAGGCCCTGTCGCGACTGGCCGAGCGCGGCGAGCTCGTTCGGGCGGGTCGTGGTATCTATATGCGGCCCGTCAAAAGTCGCTTTGGCAGTCGGCCGCCAACGGTCGAACAGGCCGTAGAGGCGGTGGCGCGGCAGCGCGGTGAGGTCATCGTCTCGAACGGCGCCGCCGCGGCGAATGCCCTGGGCCTGACCACTCAAGTCCCAGTCCGGTCAGTCTACCTGACATCCGGCCGCAGCCGTACGATGAATCTTGGAAAGCAGATGGTCGAGCTCAAGCACGTGCCGCGCTGGCAATTGGCCTTGGCCGATCGACCGGCCGGGGTGGCGGTCCGCGCACTTGCATGGCTTGGGCCAGAGAAGGCCGACGAAGCACTGTCGCGGATCAAGCGGAAGCTGCCGCCGGACGAATTCGGGGAGCTGGTGGCGGCGGCTCCGCAGTTTCCAACCTGGCTTGCAAGAAGCGTAGGAAGGGCTGCGCATGGCTGATCTATTCCTGAGCTTGTCAAAGGATGACCGGCGCGAAGCCTTGGCTGTGGCAGCCGACCGCAGCGGACGGCCCATTCATCTGCTCGAAAAGGATGTCTGGGTCGTCTGGACGCTGCAGACCCTCTTTTCGTCCAAGCTGGGCGAGCACCTCGTGTTCAAGGGCGGTACTTCGCTTTCGAAAGCCTACGGGGTCATCAAAAGGTTCTCGGAGGACGTCGACCTGACCTATGATATCCGCGCATTGGCGCCGGACTTGGTCGGCGACAACGATGAGGCGCTGCCGAAAACCCGCAGTGAGGAGAAACGCTGGACCAGCGAAGTGCGAAAGCGCTCTTCCCGCCTGGGTGTCGGAGTCGGTGAAGCCGGTTATCGCCGGCGCGCTGCGCGATCAATCTCTTCTGGCGGCAATTCGCATCGAGGACGATACGCTCTATCTGGACTATGACGCGGTGAGCAGCGGATCCGGCTATGTCGCCCCGAGCGTCATGCTCGAATTCGGAGCCCGATCCACCGGTGAGCCAGCCAGTATTCGCGATGTGACCTGCGACGCCTCGGGTCAGGTCAATGGTGTCGAATTTCCGAAAACGAGCCCTCGCGTCATGCACGCGGAGCGGACGTTCTGGGAGAAAGCGACCGCAATCCATGTCTTCTGCCTGCAGGAACGCCTCCGCGGCGAAAGCCCGTCGATAAACGCCCCGCAGCCCTCCCGCGCCTCGGAACGGCGGAACGCCACGCCAAGACGCGCCTTCAGCGCCGACAGTTCCCCTTCCCAGGAAATCCCCGAACCCAACCATTCCGAAACAGACATGCCGCATCCCCTTCAAGAAACTCCTTGAAGAGAATCATGATTTGCCTTCATTTACAACTGTAGTACTAGGCTAATGCGGTCGGCTCCGGCGGGACGTAAGCGACTATCATCTCTTTGCATCGTGGCTTGGGCGCGGCGCGAATTCAGGGTGTCGGTACTGCCTTGGAAAACCAGCGGCGTTCCAGCGTTTCCGCCTCTAGTACGAACCCCGCTCGCTTGTAGAATCGGTCCGCAGGATTTGTGGTCAGGACACTAAGCCTTGTGGGACGTCCCTGTTGTGCTGCCTGGGAAGACTTCGTGTTCAAAACATAGGTCCCTATCCCCCTGCTTTGAAAGGCGGGGGCAATATAGAGTTTTTCTATGAAAATATGATCTTCGTGCCAGATCGCGGCAATACAGCCGACGGCCTTGCCGTTCAGTTCAATCACCTCATGACCCGCAACATCTAGGCTCTCCACCGTGTCAGACTGTTTCCAGTCGCCCCACAACGCGTCCGCGTAACCGCGCATGCATGCCTCCTCTAGGTTAAGCAGGTAAGCTGCATCCGATTTTGTCGCGGGACGTAGGATTATTGACATTGCCTGCGCCACTTGGGCCCCATAGCCTAGCCATTCGCCGCATCTGGTACGCGACGTCGCACCAGTGATTGCTCTAGTTCGTCCCCAATCCATCGATCAGGATAGGGCGCTTCCAAAATAGCTCGCCGCAATTCTTGGACTGTGAGGCTGCTATAGCCTAGCTCTTCAAGGCGTAACATAAGCAAGCAAGCGTCGATTTGAACCATGAAGCGGGCGGAGCCACTGACCTGCAGCAGCACACCCCGCATTGCTGCATACGTTCTGAAACCGAACGAGGCCGCAATAGCTTCATCGGCATGCGATGAGCCCATAGCTGGATACCGCTTGCGCAGCGCCTTTTTGAGAGCTGCTATGTTGTGCGGCGAAAACCTTATTGTCTCATAGAACATCGGCAATCCCTTAATCCTCGTCGAAGTCTGCCGATTACACTTCGACCTCCGGACAGGGACGTCATCAATATCAATACCCTTCAACCCGGCAGCAGGTTTGGTAAGGCTCCCATTGGAAAGCTAACATCTGCTACTCAGACCATCAATAAGGCACCTGCTGGCCGACAATCGAGCGGACAGTGACGCTGTACCGTGTGTGGAAATCGACAAAGGTCACTCGTCATATCGCTCAGCGACCACTTCGCCTTCCTTATTCCCCATGAGCCAGACGTGTCCGTCGGCTGTGCCTCAAGGTCGTAAAAGGCACGCTTCCCCAAGACGTTCTTATCCGTAAATTGCCAACCAGACAGCACCTTGTCGAAATCCCGTGGGTCAATCTCGAACGAGCACGTAACAATCACGTCCGTGGTGGCGCTGGCGTTACAGTTAAGGTTGCGGACCGACGATGGTATCTGGGAGATGTTTAGAACGAAGGCCAAGCGGTCGGGGTCCTTAGTGCGGTCCCAGTAGTTCAAGACAAGCATGCCGCACCAACTAAACGCGGCAGCACCAGCCAGAAAAATCAGACCGTACATGAACTTCAACTCTTCACCGTTCGTCGTTCCCCCTAAGAATCCTATCAGTCCATCATCGGCATTATTCCTAGTTGCTTTTTGACGTCGCTGCAATCGGGGTCCTACTTCAGGATGACGCGACCAATACCTCCATTTGCGAGGGCTCCAAAAAGCAACATCGCGCTCGTTCAATTCCGCAACACCAGAGGCGTCTGTTGCAGTCCGCCGTACAAAGAAAAGCAACAACTTGATCACCTTCACAATCCAATGCGTACCTACGGGCACCGTTCCCGAGTTTGACGATCCAAACGTTCTCGGAATACCTCTCGGCGGTGAAGTCTCTGACCGATGGCGCTGACCACGGCCGACCCGTCATTGAAGTCAAAGCTGACGCCAGGCGGTGCCATTTGGATATGCTTTCTCAACCGGGGATCCATGGAATGAGCGTGAGTGAAACGAGCGGAGCGGGGCAGGCCACGTGATTTGTGCCTTTTGGAGGGAAGCCGAACGCGGACATGGGAAGGCGCCGAGCGTTTATACATGATGCAAACCCCTACCCTCCTCCGCTCCCTGCCCCATGGCTTCCGCGCGGTCGTGATTGGCGCCAGCGGCGGCATGGGCGCGCGCTATGTGATCACTTGAAACAAAGTCAGGATCTTACTGAAGGTGTTGAGCTTTCTCGGCGTCAACTGGCCTCGACTTTGTCGAACGCTAAGCGCCTGTCCGGCAGTCCCGTCCATCTGCTCACCTGCGGCACCGGCATACCCACGACGGACGGGTGTCCGCCAGAGAGATCCCTTCGCTAATCGCTCCCAGCCAGGTGCGAACCAGCGGGATGCCCTTTGATCCGTAGAGCTCGATGCTCTGCATGAGTTTGGCATGCTCCATCGGGCCTTCCGGTGTTGCCAAGGACGGTGGCGATCCACAGAACCGCGAAGACTGGCTGTGTGAGGGGCGCGAAGGTTCCGCCGGATGATTTTGCAGCACTCATTCGCCTGCTCCCTTGGTGAGGTCAAACGCTGCAACGAAGACGAAGGCGCCGGCGAGGCCGAGATGTTCAAAGAAAGCGTTGGTCGCCATCATGCGATCCATGCCAGGAGCCATCTCCCAGAAGCGTACGGCGATGAACGTTGCCATGAGCGTGAAGCCCGCGAGGGCCAATGCTCCAGCCCAACGGAAGAGGCCCGATACCACCATGGCAGAAGCCGTCAGCTCGAACACGATGACGGCGACCGCGAAGAACGCGGCAGGATGAAGACCGAAATGATCCATCTCAGCCAGTGCGCCGTTGAAGTCGAAGATCTTGGTAAGCGGACCCTGTAGGTAGGCAGCGCAGAGTGCGAGCAGCGAAACGGTTCGCGTGATCGGAGAGGCCATGATGCGCGTCAGGCCGCTTAGGATCGGGTTCGACGTGGGGGATAGGTGGGTCATAATCTGCTCCTGCATGTTCGCCGCGAGCGGCTGCTTTTGATGGAGCGATATTGACTGGTTGCAGCGGCGCCAACAATTGCAGCAATAGTTTCGATTTAATTGCAAAAGCAGCAATTATGAAGTGATACTCGGGTGACCGGATGCCACCCGAGCTAAGGCTCGTCAGACGGCCCAGCAGGAGCAACCGAGTGCGCCAAAGAACCCCTTGAGGTCGGCGATCGGGAGCTTGGATGTCCAAGCTCCGGCATGGTCGTGGCCGTGCACGCCGCAATCGCTGGCGCATCCGCATGTGGAGATCGCCGTGCGGCGCAATGAGCGAGCGCCTGCGCCTTCCGGTTCGCCCCAGGCCGCGTAACCGCCGAACTTGCGGACTGGAGACCAGTCGGGCATCGCAGGCGGGATGTCGTTCTTGTCGAGCGTCTTGAAGTCGCCCGCGCCATAGACGATCTTGCCGCCGACCATGGTCAGTTCCGAGGTGAGGAACGAAATCTCGTCCTCGGCGCAGGAGAAGAAGTCCTTGTCCGGCACCACCAGATCGGCGAACTGACCCTTCTCGATGCGGCCCTTCTTGCCCTCTTCATTGGAGAACCACGTGACCTTCTCAGTCCACATGCGCAGCGCGGTCTCCCGGTCGAGGCAGTTGGCTCGCGGATAGAGTTGCATTCCGCCGACAGTCTTGCCGGTGACCATCCACGACAGCGAAACCCACGGATTGTAGGAAGCAACGCGCGTCGCATCGGTGCCTGCGGAGACATTCACACCCTTGTCGAGCATGCGGCGGATCGGCGGCGTAGCCTCGGCCACGCCGTGACCGTATCGCTCGACGAAGTATTCGCCTTGGTAAGCCATGCGATGCTGAGTGGCGATGCCACCGCCGAGTGCGGCGATGCGGTCGATCGAGCGATCCGAGATGGTTTCGGCATGGTCGAAGAACCAGTTCAGTCCTTCGAGCGGAATGTCCCTGTCGACCTTCTCGAACACATCGAGGGCGCGGGAGATGGTCTCGTCATAGGTGGCGTGGAGACGCCAGGGCCAGCGGTTTTCTGCCAGTACGCGGACGACCTCTTCCAGCTCGCCTTCCATTTCAGGAGCCATTTCCGGACGGGGCTGGCGGAAATCCTCGAAGTCGGCAGCCGAGAAGACGAGCATCTCACCGGCACCGTTGTGGCGGAAGTAGTCGTTGCCCTGCTTGTATTTGACCGACTGCGTCCAGTTCAGGAAGTCCTGCTTTTCTTGCTTGGGCTTCTGGGTGAAGAGGTTGTAGGCCAGACGCACCGTCATCTGTTTCTCATCGGAGAGCTTCTGGATGACCTCGTAGTCGTCCGGATAGTTCTGGAAGCCCCCGCCCGCATCGATCACGCCTGTCACGCCGAGGCGGTTCAGTTCGCGCATGAAGTGACGGGTCGAGTTGACCTGGTAGTCCAGAGGAAGCTTTGGCCCCTTGGCGAGCGTCGAGTACAGAATGCCCGCATTCGGCTTCGCGAGCAGCATGCCAGTCGGGTTGCCGTTGACATCGCGCGTGATTTCGCCGCCGGGCGGGTTCGGCGTGTCCCGGGTGTAGCCGACTGCACGGAGGGCAGCCCCGTTGAGCAGCGCCCGATCATAGAGATGCAGAAGGAAGACGGGTGTGTCGGGCGCGACAGCATTGATCTCCTCGATGGTCGGGAGGCGCTTTTCCGCGAACTGGTGTTCGGTGAAGCCGCCGACGACGCGAACCCATTGCGGCGCGGGCGTGATCGCCACCTGGCGCTTCAGCATGTCCATCGCATCGGCGAGCGACCGAACGCCGTCCCAGCGCAGCTCCATGTTGTAGTTCAGGCCACCACGAACGACGTGGGTGTGGTTGTCGATCAGACCCGGCAGGACGCGCTTGCCCCTGAGGTCGACGATCTTTGTGTTGGCACCAGCCAGCGCCATAATCTCGCTGTCGGATCCGACTTCGAGAAACAGGCCATCCTTGATGGCGATCGCCGTGGCGTTCGGATTGGTCCGGTCAAGGGTCGTCACCTGGCCGTTGTGGAGGATCAGGTCGGGATGCATGGTGTCTACTCCGGTCTGGTTGGGATCGGCGGCCTTCGCCGGGGAGAAGAGGTTCGAGAACGCCAGGCTCGACGCGCCGCCAAGAAAGGATCGACGAGTCGTCATCAGCTCCGCTCCTCCGCTTTCGCCGCTGCCTGATGGGCGAGGTCGATCCGATCGCTGCCCTTCGGTAGGTGGCCGAACATGTGCGGCTTGATCTGATGAAGCCATGAAACGGCTGCTGGCTCCCTGCTCCACAAGGTCTTTGCGAAAGGGATGATCTGTTCACCGACGAGAATGCCGAGAAGGCCGACCAAGGCGATGACAGGCGGAGCCGGCGAGCGGACGTTCAGGAGGCTGTAGACGATGCCGACCAGCAGGCCTGCGCCGAGAGACAGGAGATAGATTTTCACGGGATGTCCTCCACGGTTAGAGAAAGGCCGCTGCGACGGGGTTATCGGAGCGGCCTGATCAGGCCGTTACTTGGCTGGGTTCGGTCCGATGCGCTTGCCGTGCTTGACGCGTTCCTCTGCGCCGTGAACCATCGTGTAGGCGTAGTCGATGCCCATGCCGTATGCGCCGGAATGCTCCTTCACGAGGGTGGTGACAGCATCGTAGGTTTCCCTGCGGGCCCAGTCGCGCTGCCACTCGAGCAGGACCTGCTGCCAGGTGACAGGGATCACGCCTGCCTGAACCATCCGGTCCATCGCGTATTTGTGCGCGTCTGAGGACGTGCCGCCGGAAGCATCCGCGACCATGTAGATCTCATAATCCGGAACATCATGCACAGCCGAGAGTGCGAAGGTTGTGTTGCAGACCTCGGTCCAGAGACCGGAGACGACGATCTTCTTGCGGCCCTCGGCGGCATTCTTCGCCAGCGCGTCACGGACGTTCTGATCGTCCCAGGAGTTCATGGAGGTGCGTTCGAGGAGGTCGTTCTCCGGAAAGACGGCAAGCAATTCCGGAAACGTGTTGCCCGAGAAGGATTGCGTCTCGACCGTGGTGATCGTGGTCGGGACGTTGAAGATCCTGGCGGCCTTGGCGAGGCCGACGACATTGTTCTTCAGTACCTGGCGGTCGATCGACTGAACGCCAAAAGCCATCTGAGGTTGCTGGTCGATAAAAATCAACTGGCTGTTGGCGGGAGTGAGAACTTCGAGCTTGGACATGATATTTTCCTCTTCGGTTGTTTGGACCGCGAACGCGGCGGGTTATAAACTGGGCAGGGCCTGTCGGACGGACACCATGTCCTCGAACACGGCTCATAAGGCCCTGAGTAGGTCGAAACCGATGCTTTCATTCACTCGTTGCCTCGGCTGCTGAAAGGAAACGTAGTGTGATTTGCGCTTGTGAAAAATTGCAATATTAATTGCGAATGAGTTGCCTTTGCCGCAATAATTACTTGGAAGTTCGGTTGACCTGCGGACGTCGCACGAGGCTGCTTTACGCGACCATTCGGTCCAAAATTTACTCAAGAAAATTTCGTTCGGACTGGCGGCCCTGAGGTAGTTTTCAGTGTCGCTGTTCACGCTATTCGGCGTGGAGCGATTTGGCTGAATTCGCTTGGGGCGAGACAGCCCGTGGACAACAGGAGAGCGGCGTGTGAGCCGCGAAATGCTTGGCAGTTGGCCATTTAGCGTTGACGCGACTAGATGGTGAGTACGCTGTACGCGCAGGGGTTCCATATCGCGATTCCTTTGTCTTCTGCTTACTCTCAACAGGCGTTGCTCCAAATTCAGAGATCGATTTATGCCGAACCAGGAGACGAGTGCATGTCACGGCACCTCCCATACAGGATAGGGCCATCACCCACTCCGCGCTGTCCAACGATGGATCAGCCGTGGGAAATATCTTCAAAGGAGAGATGGGAGAAGCCCGTCATTGTGGAGTAACTATCCATGGATATGGACAAAGCCACTAAGGTGTGCCGGTATCATCGTCATAGGCAGAAAACACGCCCGCAATCCAGTCTGCAAAGACCTGATACTTAAGGCTCGGAAACCGGCCCGCTGGCCTTACTATGTGAACAGGATAACTTGGTGGCGCCCAATCGTTCATGATTGGGACCAGGGCGCCACGAGCGATATGGGGCCGTGCCAAGAATTCGAATGTCTGCCCGATACCCAGTCCTGCTAATATTCCATGCAAATGCGCCGTCGCATCGCTGGTGGAGAGCTTGATGGGGCCGTAGATCTCTATTTTCTCATCGCCCTTAATCAGTCGAACGGGTGCAGCTTTCAGACTACGTGCAAAAAAGTACTGCACGAAAATATGATCACGCTGCAGATCCGATGGCAAAGCTGGCACCCCGTGTTTTTCGAGGTACCGCGGGGTTGCGCAGGTGACTATCTCAACGCTGCATAACTTCCTCGCAACAAGAGATGCGCTGGGCAGATCGCCGGCACGAATGACGCAGTCTATGCCCTCTTCGACGATGTCGGCCTGACGTTCTGTTACACCAAGATGCAACTCGATCTCTGGATAGAGCGCGTAAAACTCTGGCAACCGAGGGATCAGAATTGCATTCGCGAAGGTCCCTCCTACGTCAACCCGAAGTTTTCCCCTGGTGGCTAGGCGCCCACGGCTCGCCTCATTGTTCATTTCGTCGAAATCGGCGATCAGGCGAATGGCGCGCTCGTAGTAAGCAACTCCCTCAGGTGTCACTGTGACTGAACGTGTCGTGCGTTCGAGCAGTTTGAGGCTCAAGCTTGCCTCTAGATCCTGAACAAGCTTACTCACGGTCGACCGTGGCGCACCCATCGTGTCTGCAGCCTTTGCAAAGGATCCGGCCTCGACGACGCGAACAAAGGCTCTGATCGCTCCCAATTGATCCATTGTCATCTCTCCATCGAAATTTATGGGTGCGGCGTCCAATATTCGAAATGCCACCAGTTTTGAGTGGTATTGTCAGGCAGCCAATGGCTCGAGATTTGCCTGGATCTGATCGCGGAAGGCTTCATATCGGCCCGGTAGCTTGAGCGCTTCCCCAAGCTGAGCCGTGTCTTCGTCGCGATTGAAGCCCGGCTCGTTCGTGGCAACCTCGAACAGAACGCCACCCGGCGTGCGGAAGTAGATCGCCCAGAAATAGTCGCGGTCGATGACGGGCGTGACCTGATACCCCGTGTCCATTAAGGCCTTGCGCACCTCGAGCTGCTTCTCGCGGTTGTCGACGGCAAACGCGATGTGGTGAACCGATCCCGCCCCCTGACGCGCAAAGGGCATTTTCGGCAGGGATGCGAGATCGATCGTATCCGCTCCGTTGCCATTGGGGATGATGAAGCGAGTCACGTCGCCCTCCTTCTCGGCGCGCTGGTAACCCATGAAGCCGAGAAGCTCTTCCGTCGCTGCGGTGTCATGCAGGCTGAAGCGAGCGCCGGCGAAACCGCGGATGGCCGCATCGTCGGGAATTCCATCCGCCAGCCATGGCGCGCGGTTGTCGTCGGCCGACTCGATCAGCGCAAGACCGTCGCCATCCGGACCCATGAAGCGAAGACGGTTGGTACCGAAGACAGTATCCGTTTCCAGACCGTCGACACCTTGAGCCG
Source organism: Rhizobium sp. BK060 (assembly GCF_014193145.1). Lineage (NCBI taxonomy): Bacteria > Pseudomonadati > Pseudomonadota > Alphaproteobacteria > Hyphomicrobiales > Rhizobiaceae > Rhizobium > Rhizobium sp. BK060. Next base: position 7,803 of record NZ_JACHYW010000007.1, on the reverse strand, counting down.
CGAAGCGATCCTGCCAGAACTTCAGCGAGCCCTTTGGAACCGAGAACTGCGTCTCACCGACCTCACCCGCGCCCGGACGACCAAGCATCATGTTCGGGAATGGGAAGTAGGTCATCACCGTGCCTGCGGAACCATTCTCGTCGCCGTAGTACAGGTGGTAGACGCTCGGATCGTCGAAGTTGACCGTCTGCTTGACGCGGCGCAGGCCCAGCGTGTCGGTGAAGAAGTGATTGTTCTGCCGCGCGTCCGATGCCATCGAAGTCACGTGGTGAAGTCCCTTGATGTCCTTGATCATGTCAGTGCCTTTCGATCAGCGTTGGTGTTCAAGTGTTGATAGGAATGTAGGCCCGTTGATCACCGCGCAGAATTGCAATATTCCTTGTGATTGAATTGCCAAATTTGAAACAATGATATGAACGACTACAAGGCACTCCGAACCTTCCTCCTCGCTGCCGAAAAGCGGAATTTCGCTCAGGTCGCGCGCGAATTGGACATGACACCCGCAGCCGTGACACGGGCGATCGCCGCGCTCGAAGCGGAACTTGGCGTGCAGCTCTTTGTTCGCACGACTAGACAGGTATCACTAACGACTGATGGGGCCATCTTCGCCGCGCAGATCCAGCCCGCGGTGAAGACGCTTGAAGACGCGCGGCGCGAGGTGATGAACGCGCACAAGGCCGATGAGGGACGGCTTCGGATCAGTGCGCCGACGTGGTTCGGCAAGGCAGTGCTGCCGCCGATCCTTTCAGGATTCAAGGAACGATATCCGAAGATGAGCTTCGAGATTTCGCTGTCCGATGGATTGGTGAACATCGTCGATGACGACTACGACCTGGCGATCCGCATCTCATCCCAACCATCGGACAAGTTCACGATCTGGCGCAAGATCCGCGTCGTCCCTCGGATTCTTGTCGCGGCGCCCGGGAGTCGGTTCGTCGAAATGCAGCACCCGAACGAACTGACACCTGACGACTGCCTCGCCTATAGCGGTGAGAGCCGGCGCGAGAACTGGGTCCTGTCGGATGGTGGATCCAGCATGACGATTTCGGCAGGTCGGGCCTTCAGCGCCAATAGTGGCGAGGTTCTGGCGGACATGGCCGCCGACGGTGCGGGCGTTGCCATGCTACCGGGCTTTCACATCGCCGAATACCTGCGCACCGGACGCCTGGTACAGGTCTTTAAAGGATGGGCACCCCCAGAGTTGTGGCTGACGCTTTACTATCCCCCATATCAGGCCCTGCCTCCCCGGATCGCATCCTTCTCGAAGTTCTTCGAAGAGCAGGTCCCGGCGCACATGGTCATGCTGGATTGACGCTCAGTTAGGACGACGACCTCAGGCCGCTTGCTTTGCCTTGATCTGCTCGGCCACGAGCGCCTGCAGATGCCAGAGGTTTCGGTCTCGGATCCCCTCGGCCTCAAGATGAACGATCGTGTTGTGCAGATATTGCGCGCACGATCCGCCTTGCCCGCAGGCATTTGCGATGAGGTCCGCGGTGGTCTGGATCGGCAATGGCTTGGTGAGGCCGGATCGTCTGGTACTTGCCCAGAACGTCAGGGCGTTCTTCATGCCTTCAGGCGTCTGCACGCGAACCCACCGGACCATGTCGGCGACTTCGTGGTACTTGATCTCGCGCGCCACGAGCGCACGGAGATCCTGGCGGCGACGCTCTTCCGATAACCCGAGTACTACGCCATCGCACCTGCCGCCGCGTTCGAGAGCCATCATCAGGCCTGGTTGTTCGCTGGTTGCCCGCCAACGTTCGATCCTCAGCGAAAACGATCGGTGCCATCCATATGCGGATGCTCGCATTCGGGCTGTCGGCTTGAACTCAGGATTCCAGCTAAGGGAACCGTAAGCGAAGACCCAAATCGGTTCGCCACCTACTTCTCGTTCAATCCTGTCGACGAGACAGTCAAGTTCCGCCTCGGAGAGTGGTGTCCAGCCCGGTTCTGGGCCATCGTCCAGGACGTCTCGCAACGTCAGGGCAACAAGCTCTGGGGTCAACAGCATCATGGTCCCGTTCAGAAATTCGTTCTGTGTTCAATAAAAGATCGGAGCCGCGATTGCTTTCACATCGCGGCTCCGTGTCTTGTTTAGGCCTGAACGAAGGCCAGAAGATCGGCGTTCAGCACGTCGGCATTGACTGTCAGCATGCCGTGCGAGAAGCCTGGATAGGTCTTCAGCGAGCCGTTCTTCAGAAGCTTGGCCGACTTCAACGCCGAGTCCGCGATCGGAACGATCTGGTCGTCTTCACCGTGCAGGACGAGCGTCGGAACCGTGATCGCCTTCAGGTCTTCCGTCTGGTCGGTTTCGGAGAAGGCCTTGATGCCGTCGTAATGGGCCTTGGCACCGCCCATCATGCCCTGACGCCACCAGTTCTGGATCACACCCTCCTGAACCGCCGCGCCATCGCGATTGAAGCCATAGAAAGGACCGGCTGGAACATCGCGGAAGAACTGGGCGCGGTTGGCGGCGAGCGCCGAACGGAAACCATCGAAGACTTCGATTGGCAGGCCTTCCGGATTGTTATCGGTCTTCAGCATCAGCGGCGGTACAGCGGAGACAAGAACCGCCTTGGCGACGCGGCCGGCGGGCTGGCCGTGCTTGACCACATAGCGGGCAACCTCGCCGCCACCCGTCGAGTGGCCGATATGTACGGCATTCTTCAGGTCGAGCGCTTCTGCGACGGCAAAGGCATCGGCCGCGTAATGATCCATGTCGTGACCATCGGCCACCTGAGCGGAACGGCCGTGACCGCGGCGATCATGGCCGACGACGCGATAGCCCTTCGAGAGGAAGAACAGCATCTGTGCGTCCCAGTCGTCCGACGACAGCGGCCAGCCATGATGGAAGACGATCGGCTGCGCGTCCTTCGGACCCCAGTCCTTGTAGAAGATCTCAACGCCGTCCTTGGTGGTTACATATGCCATTGTCTTGTTTCCTTCGATTGGGTTGGTGGCGCGAGCTGCCGTGGCTGCGAAGCTGAGAGTGGGTGAAATTGCCATGCTCGCTGCGGCGGCGCCTGCGGAGAGCAGTGCGCCCCTGCGTGTCATGGAAGAAAGGTTCTGGGTCATCTCGCGTCCTGCGATTTGGTGATTGAGAACTTCAGGCGACGCTGAGTTCGTCTGACGGATGGAGAATGCGGCGGGATCCGCAAACCAACAATTGCGATAATAGTTTTCACTTTATTGTCCATTATGCAATAATGGGCGTTGGCATCATATCGTGGGGTCCTGTTTCTGACCGGCGATGTGCTGTCATTGTGGTCGCTCTGGCAGTTACGTGCGGAGCTCGTGAATAAACACGGAGCCAGCGTTACGTTCGGCAGGTTAGGCTGCGATCGCTCGGCGGATACCAACGGTGACTGTTGCGAAACACGCTTCTCATGCCTGAAAGCCTAATCGGGAGCCCGCTGACCGCTCGTCGCCCCTCACGCTCGCGTCCAGCTCAACGAGGAGCGCGTCCGACTCTAGGCACCCGCAACAGATGCTGCACCCGTCCTCGTCGAAGTCGCTTGCGCTTCTTGCCCGGCGGCAACAGTCGCAGATGACGGTGCCGCGACCGGAACGGGCCGGTGCCAGAATCTCGAGTAACAGATTTTCGACAGCGTGCACGGCAGGTTGCCGTCGCTAAAAACTGGGTTTTTCTGACGTGTAGCGATCTCCGTCATATGGGAACTGTTCCAGCAAGCCGCTGATCAGCAAGCCGCCTCTTCAAAAACGAATACTCCTTAGCGACATCGTCGTTGCGACGGCAGTAGTTGCGAAACACTAATCGACGCTCATGAATTTGATTTCCTGGAGGGCAAAGATACGCCCGAAGCTTGGGGATGGAATTCGACATGAATGCCCAAAACTTCATCGTTCTTCCTATTTCCCCGAGGCTCATATCCCGCGTTGACGAGGGGCGCCCTGGCACTTGGAATGACCGATAAACTCGACATAGTGATATCGATATCAATGATAGGCTTTGCAGACATACCCGGAATGGCAGTACTTCCGATATGGTCAACGGCCACAACGTTGGGTCCAAGGTCTGTTTTCAATGCCGCTTCGGCGACGGAAAAGTGCCTTACCCAATACGGATCATATGGAACGAGCTCAACCAATGTCGGCATGCGCTTCATCCTTTGACAGGGGATGCACGACGCTAACCAATCGCTGCTCGGCAAGCTACCCGCTGTTCGAAACCAAATGTGGCGCAATCCAGCCACGTTCGTCGTCAGCTCTCGGCCAGATTACCAAAAGTTGTCAAATGAAATGACATCAATAGGGATCATAAATCGAGCAATGATCTGTTTACGGGTCATTGCTGATATCGACTGGGCGGTCGCCAATGTGAGCAGCGTGACTGGCAGAACTCTCCCAACGTACATGAGTTAGCGTCGACCGAGGTAATCATATCAAAGTGTGGGGCCGGCCCCCTGGAAAGCGCAGACAGCCAATGACCGCAATTGGACCTCCTCGAGAAAGCGCGTCCTAATCAATGTCGGTCACCGCGATGCGGCCAGCATGACGTCCGCACCGTCCATGACATAGGTCGCATAGCGATGGTCGCGGATCAGGCTTATCTTTTGCCCAAGCCATTCGAGCAGCATGAAATATGAAGGACCGCCCGACGGTTCGGCTGATACCAGCAATATCTCCCGGCCTTCCAGCCAAGCCGGTTCGATCCTGACCCGCGGATATTCGGCATAATAGGTGAAAAATCGACCGACGTGGGCGGCACCAGAGATTTCCGGCCGTCGCGCCTGACGAAGCCGAACATCCTGCGCCAGCATGCGACGCAAAGCGTCCCAGTCTCGGGCGTTGAAGAGCGCTGCAAAGTTCAGGACCTCGGGACTCGGCGGTGGCGGAACCTCGGACCGCACGTCGGAGATGGCGCGCAATCTCGCCCGACCGCGCGACAGATGGGCCTTGACGGCATCGACACTCAGTTCCAGCAGCGCTGCGATGTCCGCAAGCGACTCTCCCAACACATCCTTGAGGATCACCGCGCTGCGTTGCGGCACCGGCAATTCTGCAAAGTGGCCCAGGGCGACCCGCACCGCGTCCTGCCGGATCAGCGCGTCCTCCGGACCGACGGCGCTGATATCGGCCAGATCGAAAGCCATCTCAAGGGGCTCCGATCGGAGCGTACTGCGCTGGCGCAGGGCATCTATGGCTCGATTGTGGACAATGCGAAATAGCCAGGGTCGCAGCGGCGTGCCCGGCGGGATCGAGCCAGCCGTCGCAAATACCCTGGCAAACGCCTCCTGAATCACATCCTCGCCGTCGATCACCGAACCCACCAGACGGGCAGCATAGCGGTGCAGTTCGGGGCGAAGCGCGTCCGCTTCCCTGGCCAGGGCCGCGAGCAGAGTTTTCCTCTCTTCGTCTTCGAGAGCAGCGTCTTCTGTCATTCGATGACCGTCACACCCGTATCCCCACGCACCGCGTAGACCATGGCCTCGGCGAGGCCCGTCCTGCCGATCAGCTCGGCGACCATATCGCCAAAAGCCCGCGGCGTCATGTCCGGCCAGGTGGCGGCCTGTTCGGCGAATGTCCGACCCGCCGCCGCGGCATAGGCCGCGATGCCGGTATCGCCCACACCGGTTCCGGCGAACATCTGTCGGGGAACGATGACCCGGAAGCGCAGACCCAGTCCGAGTTCCGCCGACAGGCCCTCGGCATATTTTGCAATGAACCACTGCGCGCGCTTGGCTCCCGCATAACCGCCCGATAGCGGCGACCCCTGCACGGCCGCTCCGCTGGAGACCAGGACGACAAGCCCGCCCGGCGTCATCGGCAACGTCAGAGCAGCCTGTACCCAGTGCAGCGCGGCCTTGACGTCCACATTCCAGTTGGTCGTGAATGCCTGCCAGCCAATCCGGTCGATCCGTTCCATGGGCGGTTCCGCTCCAGCATTCATGATGACGAGATCTGGTCGCGTCTGCTCCATGATCCGCCATGCCGTGTCGACATCGGTTGCATCAGCCGATATGGCGGTGACGGTCGATTGCTCGCCTGGCCCCTGCACGGCAGCCGCGTTTCGGGCTACCACGGTGACTTCGGCCGCGCGAACCATAAATGCCTCGGCGAGCCCCCTCCCCAAGCCGCGGCTCCCGCCGACAACCACGATTCGCTTTCCTTCCAGATCCATCTCTCAGTCCTCATTTGGGTCGGGTCCGACCGCTCGACGACGGTCGCAACAACGACGTTCCAACAAGGTGAAAAGAGTCATCGCCAAGAGCGATTTGCGGATGCCAGCGTCTAAAAGTCTGACTCCTCCGAAATTCGACGGTGATCGACTTCGGCCTAGAACGGATCAATACAGACCGGCGAGTGCGGCTTGATCCTGCGATGCCAACTTCGTGGACAGACACAAGGGAGGTCTTATCTTCGTGGCTTTGGTGATGTTCCCAGGACGGCAGCAAACGGCAACTTCGCGCCGCGAAGCTGCCGTCGCTCTCCCCTATGCTGGTGGCAATTGCTACCGGATATCTGAGGCTGCGAAGATAGCCACCGGTCTGATTGCCTGCGCCATCGCCGTTGGTGCCACGCTTGTATTTCTGATTCTCAGCTCGCAGGGTTTGCTATCCGGAGTGATTACTCCTTTCGCGGCTGCCCCGAAGCCGTACAATGCAGCGATGCGGAGGCCGTTATGTGGGGCATGGCGTGGGCCGCACCTGCCAGCCCAGTGCTCGCTGCCACCACAGGTTGGCTGGCCTTTCGAACATTCCGTGCGAGATAGTCGGATTGATGTGAGCGCTTGTGGCGTAACAAGGCCGAAGGCTCAGCAGTACTGTCAGCCGAAAGCGGATGCCACCGTTTACCAGTTCATGACGAGCCTTTTGCAGTCCATCCACCGTTCCGCCCCCCGGATCGGAGGTGGTTATGCTCGGCTGAAGGCGCTCAGGTTACAAATGGCATGATATCTACGCCATCACCAGGAAACACTGTGATGTGCGGGTGGTCCTCAAACAGCCGTGCGGCGGCCTCAGCGGTTTCCGCCTCGACCACCAGGTAACCGCAGAACGGGTTTACAGCTTTGGCGACCCCGTCCTTGGTGATACGGGTCGTTTTGCCGACCATGCCGCCACGATCAAGGATGAACGCAGCGTTTCTTTCCTCCCACGTTGCCCACTGCGCTATGCCAACGGCGTCAATTGCATCCTGCTCGGCTTTTGGCAGTCTTCGAAAAGACGAGAGGTCTTCGGGCTTCATGGTGTAAACGGCAAGAAAACGTGGCACTGATGCTTTCTCCATATGCTTAGATTGTTGGTCAGCTTACACGTCTCGCATGGAAAATCACCCGTTGCCCCGCGCCAGGGCCGCCTTCGGCCCCATAGCGGTCATGACACGCGAAATCGTATCAACCAAACACTGCTCTAGCGAACTTGAATTGAAGAGGTGGAAAATGGCATTCTAAAAAGCAATTAAGACCCATCCTTGTTTCGCAATGAAGTCTCTCGGCTGCTCGCTTCCTGCATCCACGATCGCTTTTTGAACGATAGCATCGACATTCAGATCGGCGGCCCAAGTCAGAAGCGTCCCATAAACGAACTGCTGCGACTATCGACTAGACAACCGTCATCCTTTCACGCATTCTCGCGCGATGATTGCAATCCTAGAAACCCTTTCGGCCGAGCCAACTGCAGACGAGCTTGACCACCTCCTGAAACCGCTGGTGGACTTCAATAGCCACCACACCGCGACCATAGCTGCAGATTGAACTAAGCCGCTAGTCGCGGCAATTGGTGCCCGCTTTGAGAGATGCCTCCTGTCTGAGAGGATTTGGGTGTTGCAAACCCACCCTTCAGA